>JAGRNA010000015.1 GCA_020441005.1 Leptospiraceae bacterium | reverse complement strand
ATTTCGTCCACAAAGAACTGTCCAACTAACGCATCAAGCACATCCGGTGCAATCTGTGCCTGGAAAAATCCATCGATCGGATCAAAATCGCGTATTTAGTGCTAAATAGTAAATTTAAAATATCTTTCTTGTCCTTCAAAGACACTTTTTGTTTGGAGTTCACTCTTTTCTTCCTTTTCGGTATTTGTGTGTCATGAAAATTAGCAGGTGAGCCGGCCTGGAGCCAGCGACTATACTCCAGCTCCAGCAAGACAACGAAGAGATGGCACATGGCCAGACCGTAGGCAAAGGCGATATGCCGGAATTCCTCCCAGAGCTCGGGATTGGGTTTGAAATTCCGGATTTGCAGATCCAGGCCCGAATCCTGGTATTTTTTCTTCCACTTGTGACTGGCCGGATTCAATCCGTAGCAGGAAAGCTGGCGTCCGTAGGTAACAATCAGATATTCCAAATATTTACTGGTAGTATGGAAATAGCGCACTCGCCTGGTGAAATATTCCAGCAGGCGCCTGGGGATCAGGAGGGTGCTGCAGGTAATGGCTCGGGTTTCGATTTCTTGAGCTGACAGGGAATTTTGAATCTTCACCTGATAAAAGGTCGCCGGAATGTCGTCCGTTGCGCTAAATGTGGCATTTTTTCGACCGTTCGACTTCGAGTATCAAGCCAGACAATCAACTACCTGATTGCAAAATCAGCCTATCGGCCCATTCGAGGATTCCAAGCACCGGTTTGCTTTATTTACCTGAGTTTGATTGTGTGTATTTTTTAATTGAACTCGCCGGGAAGGTTGATCTTCTAAACATGACTGACAATGTAAAGAATACCGCTCCTGGCTGCCATAGATGCGTTTGTATCCCCGGTCTGGATCTGTAGCTTTCATTAGAAAATTTTGGTACCATGTGAGTTAAACTATGACTGCATTTGTTTTGAGAACTTTGACCTTTTCTATTATGCTCCTGGGCAGCTTGCCCCTGGCAGCCAAAGACTGGCAGATTGATTATGCCAATTCACAGCTCGGATTTACCATTGGGTCGCGTTTGGGTGATGTGGATGGGATTTTTCATAAGTGGAAATTTGATGGTCGCATTGCCTCTGATACGAATATCCAGGGCCAGATTGTCGTGGATGTAGCTTCCATTGATACGCAAAATCAGAAGCGCGACGATCATTTGCGAGATCCTGATTTTTTTGAGGTTAGTAAGTACCCTGGCGCTGTTTTTGAGATTCACTCGGTCGATAAAGGCGATTCGAAATATACTTTAAAAGGGATCCTGAAAATTCGGGGCATCAGTCGGCCGGTTACAATTCCCCTCAAGGTTAAATCTGATTCTGAATCAACAATGAATCTGCGCGGCGCTTTTATTCTGGATCGTCGGGACTTTGGAATTACCTATAACAGTTTTTTTAATCCCATGCAAGACGATGTTCTCATGCGCATTGATCTGAGCCTGAACAAGTAGGCCTCGGGCCCCGGTCAGCAGGAAGCCTGGCCGCGCATAGCGAGCCGGCAGGGTGTAGTCATTAAAAAAGTCAATTTTGGCGTGCAAGGCTCGGAGTTGCGGGTCGAGGTCAGGGTATGCGCAGCCCATAACCGTCAGGATCAGCAAGTCAGGTCTGGACAGTCGCCGACATACTGTCCAGATATCGGCTTGCTTTTTACTTGCCCTGTCTTGTTTGGCTTAAAAACAGAACTATGACGCTGCAGCGCGAGGATTTGGGAGCTGATGATCACCGCCGTTTTTTTTTGGCCCAAAGCCTGTTTGCATCCATTCCGCCGCGTAGCGCAGCCTTGCGTCAGTTTCTGGCAACCCTGGATTTGCTGCAACTGCACAAGGATGAAATACTCTACAGAGAAAAAGAACGCTCCCAGGCCCTGTATCTGGTCCGGGAGGGCGAAATCCATCTGATTCAGAATCATGGCAGCGATCAGGCGCAGCTGGTCAGCAAGCACGGCCGCGGCAGCGTTTTTGGTGAAACCAGCTTTTTGAACCAAAGCTCGCATACCACCAGTGCAATCGCGACTCTTGATACGCTGGTCTATCAGATTCCGGGCGCGGCTGTCACAGCCCTAATGGATCAGGAAAGCAGCTTCAGTGCGGCCTTCGCCCATATGCTTGGTTACCGCATGTACCGGCTGATTCACCAGAAGTATGAGCAGGAATTCCCGGCTAATGTGTATACCCTGTTTTATCCGGAAAACGCGCGCCGATCGAGTGAAATAGCGAGCGTGCTTGCATCAGCCATGACGACCGAAAGTCCGGGACCAATCCTGCTATTCAGTCTGAGCAAATCTTCCAGGTTCCAGGAAGATGAAGCCCATCTGATGCAATATATTCTACAGCATTGGCCTGCTGTGCCCCTGGGTGAAATATTAATTCAGACCCGGCGCTCGGATTGTGATTTTGATATATTAACAGGTAACGAAATACATAGCAGTCATTTCGACAAGCACGCCATCGCAAGCCTGGTGCCGGATTTATTGGGTCGCTTGAAGAAATACTATGCCTCCATTATTATAGATGCGGGCCGCCATTATGAAAATCCGGTTCTCAGCCGCATACTGGATCAGAGTGACCGCATCTTGCTGGTTCGTAATCCGCACGAGACCGCTCATTCCAGTCATCATTGGGAAGCTGTAAGCGAGTATTGCAAGCAGAATGTCAAGCAATTCAGCGAACGGGTGATCACGATTAGCGATGAGCCAGAATCTGCCAGCGTCACGGAACGTAATGTCTGGCATTCCGTGAATCCTTTCTCTATTCTATACCGCAATCATTTTCGTTTACCAGCCACATCAGAACACATTCAGGAAGCGGTGCATGAGCGGCCGTTTAGCAGCGGCCTGCATCGATTGGCCCGCTTTTTATGCGGCACATCCCGCGGAATTTGCTTTGGAGGCGGTGGTGCCCGGGCGATTGCGCACGTCGGTGTAATCGATATTCTGCAGCAGGCCGGCATTGATTTTGATGCGGTAGCGGGCGCTTCGATGGGCGCTGTCATCGGGGCGGCGTATGCTAATGGACTTGGTGCCCAGGAAATTGGCAAGTTGATCGGTGATCTGATCCCCGACCGGGCTGCCCTTCTCGATCGTCAACTGCCCCTGCTAAGTTTTTTTCGCGGATTGAAGCTGGAACGCGCTTTGAAGCGCGCTTTTGGGGACCAGCGATTTAGCGATTTGGAAATACCCTTTTTTTGCAATGGTTGTGACCTGGAAAGCGGCAAGCAGCTTGTTTTTGAGGAGGGCTATCTGGGTTCAGCCTTGCGTGCCTCGGTCAGTCTGCCGGGTGTTTTTCCACCGCGTCAAATCAAGCACTGGAAGGTTGTTGACGGCGGAGTGATTAATAATCTGCCGGGTTCTATCCTCAGGGACAAGGGCTACAAACGGATTATCGGTGTGAATGTGAGTCCCCTGGAGGAGGCCCTGGCCACGCAAACGGCAGTCAAGGATCGCAGCGGGAAATGGTTTCATCAGGTACGCGATTATTTCAGTGTGCCGCCGGTGCTTAGAATCATCAACCGTTCCATTAGTATTCAGGGCGCAGAATTATTGAAATTGCGTCTGGGTGATTTGGACTATATCTTTCATCCGCGTGTGGCCGACTTTGACCTTTTTGACTTTCACCGGCGCGCAGAATTAATCGAAGCTGGTCGGCGGGCAGCGCAGGACAGCCTGGAGGAAATTCAGGCGCACTTGAAGCGGCCCGTGATGCAAGGCAAATCCTGATTGCATATTCGCGATCTTTAAAAGTCGTCCCAAAACCATCCGTGGTATTTGGGACGGTCTCCTGGTTAACTGACGCCAGTCTACAGGACTTCTTCAGGAATGCGCTCATCCATTTGCAGGGCGACCGGTGTTGTGCGGGGCAGCGGTAGAAAGTCTTCTTTTTCACTCACTGCGACTGGCACATGCACAATAATCCGCCAGCAAAGATATAGACCGGCTGTGGCATTTAATACGAGCATCAGCAGAAACAAACCCTCGCCGCCCATGAGCTGCATGCAAAGACCGGCGGCCATGGGACCGAGAGCGGCGCCAAATCCAAAGATAAGAACCAGGGAGCTGGAGACCGGCAATATGTCAGACGCATCCACTGCGTCATTCACATGCGCCAGACAGATCGCATAGCTCGTCAAACCAAAACCGCCGAAAGCGACAAAGCCATACACGTAGTCTAGAAATGAGTCCGGTTGAACCATGATCAACCAGAGGGAGACGATGCCTGTAAAACTAAAGGAGCTTAACAGCACCCAGCGGCGATCGACTTTATCAGAGACTAGACCCATGGGCCATTGCAGAACAAAGGCGCCCGTCAGTCCAGCGGACAGTATCCAGGCGATGTCGCCGGTTTGCAGTCCGGCTTGCTGGAGATAAACCGGAGTCATACCAAAAAAAGCTCCATTAATGATACCGATAAAAACCATGCCGATCAGTCCGGTTGGTGAAAGCGTATACAAGCGTCGCAGACTCATCCGCGGGGCCGGGGGCAGTTCCGGCGCGACGCTGCGTGTCAGGGCAACCGGGACAAGCGATATCGACAATAGAATCGAAACCACGCAAAAAAGAATAAAGTGAAATGGCGAGGCGATGTGCAGTAGCAATTGGCTGACTGCCAGACCGCCGACCATAATCATCGTGTAGATCGAAAGCACCTGGCCGCGATTTTGGCTGCTGCTTTCCGCATTCAGCCAGCTTTCGATAACCATGATCAGGCCGGCATAGCACAACCCGTTGATGGCTCGCAGGCCAATCCAGGTATAGGGCTCTAAAAAGAGGGCGTGCACCAGCGCGATGGCGGATGCTAGCGAGACAAATGCCGAAAAGGCTCGAATATGTCCCACTCTCTGTATCATTTGACCTAAATACACGGATCCGGTCAGGTAGCCGGTATAGTAGGCGGCCATCATCAGTCCGATTAAAAAGCTGGCGATGCCTTCGTAACCGGCCCGCACCGAAAGCAGGGTGTTTTGCAATCCATTGCCCAATACCAAAAAAATGGTACCAACAAAGAGAGCCGAAGCGGACCAGATGCTGTTAGACTGCCGATTCAATCAGGTCGTCAAAGCGCGGAAATTTTTCGGCGATATCCGATCCCGTAAAGTCAGCCACCCAACCGGCTTCATCGGTAAAGATGCGAATGCATTGAAAGCGCGGGCTTTTACCCATATCAAACCAGTGGGTGGCGCCGGCGGGCACATTGATTAAATCGCCCTTCTCACAAATTATGGAATAGACCTGGCCGCTTGTATGAATACAGAATTGCCCGCTGCCGCCCACAAAGAAGCGCGCTTCATCATCGCTGTGGGTATGCTCGGCCAGAAATTTGCGGCGTAATTCGGGATGGTTGGGCGTCTCGGGTGTGATTGCAACCACGTCCTCGGTCAAAAACCCGCGCTCCTGTTTGAGTTGCTGGATGGAGTCCTTGTAAGCCGTCAGTATAGCAGCCGGCGTATTTAGATGTGCGGCGTTGCTCTCCAGGTGCCAACGCTCAAACTTGACGCCAATACCTGCCAGGTGCTCCCTGATTTCCGCATCATTACTGGTGTCCAGCAGCATGGTGCTGTCAGTGTCTTTGTAAATAGTAAGTCGACTCATAGCAGGAAGCAGCATCCAGAATAACAAATCGTTTTGCAAGTAGAAACATATCCATTGAGCACGGGATGGGAAATTTATACGCCTGGATGCTGCATGCTCCCGGTTTCGCACCAACTGCAGCGGAGGGCCGGCTCTCGGGCCCAGGGTGGCTATTGCAGAAAAAGTCTTGCAGAATACGTCTAATCCGACAGATAATAAAAGAAGTGTCTTGTCATGAGTACGGAGCCGGGTCCCAATAAAGCGCCAGACGTCAATGATCTGCGAATGAGTCTTTCGGTTGGCGATGACGGGATGCAGGCTGTGTTCAAGGTCGTCTACAACCCCCGCAGACGACTGCATTACCAGGACGTCTTTCAGCATCTGAATGAAAACCAGATCATCTTTGGCATCAAACATGATGATATCAAGCGTTTGGAAAAGGATTGGCTGGAGCAGGGACA
Source organism: Leptospiraceae bacterium (assembly GCA_020441005.1). Classification (GTDB taxonomy): domain Bacteria; phylum Spirochaetota; class Leptospiria; order Leptospirales; family Leptonemataceae; genus JAGRNA01. The sequence continues at coordinate 68,840 of JAGRNA010000015.1, read as the reverse complement.
CCAGGAGGGTCAGGTTCTGGAAATTATCGCCGCCAGGGGCTTGCCGATGCAGCCTTGTGAGGACGGGCGAGTAGAATTCTTTATTAAAAAGAGGCCGCCGGTCGTCATTGACGATAAGGGACGCGCCGATTTTCGCAATATTGATCGTTTCACGACTGTTAACGATGGTGAACGCCTGGCGCGCATCTACCCGCCCAGGGAAGGCAAGTCCGGGATGGACATTCGCGGCCATGAGGTGGTGCCCCGCGAACCGAAAAGGCCGCTGCTGGAAACCGGCAAGAACGTGATCCGCCTCGAAGAAGGGGAGGGCCGCATTTTATGCAAAGCCCGCACTCACGGCATTTATATTCATTCGCGCAATTTTATCGATGTCAATCCCGAATTGGCGATCCAGTCCAGCATTGGTCTGGAAACTGGCAATGTCAAGTATGACGGCAATGTGCGCGTGGGCCATAATATCGAGCGCGGTTCCAGCCTGTTTTGCCGCGGCGATTTGAAAGTACGCGGCATGGTCGAAAGCGACGATGTACATGTGGGTGGATCCATGCAGGTGGACAAGGGCATTCATGCCAGCGGTCAGGGTCTGATCAAGGCGGCTGGCGATTTACGCACGAATTATATTGATAACTCGCACATCTTTGTAGAGGGTTCGATCGAGGTCCAACGGTCAATTAACGCCAGTGAAATTGTGTGTATGGGCGATTTGGTGGTGGCCGACAAGAATGGCAGCATTAGCGGCGGGAGCGTCTACTGCTTTGGATCCATCGCGGCTAGTATCATCGGAAACCGCTCGGAAACGGCTACGCGCATTGTGGTCGGTCATCATGTGAAAAACATCGAACTCTTGAAAAGGGAGCTGCACAATAAGGAAATATTGGGCCGCAATTACGAAGATAGTGTTATTGATGTCAAAAAGGTAAACGCTTTTATTACCCGCATGCGCGGCAAGGTGCCGGCCGATAAGCGATTGCAATTCCGGCAGGTGTTCGCACATTATAAAGAATGCAAGCTAAAGCTCGAAGCGTGCCTGTTTCATATCGAACGCTACAAGGCCGGTCAATACAACAAGGATGAAGTGCGCCTGATTGTGCGCGACGTACTGCATCCCGGCGTTGTGATTCAATACCGCAGCCATATCGAAAAAATCACGGCCCCGCAAAGCAGTTGCATCTATATTTTTCGGCCCGATCTTGATGGCCCGCTGATCAAGGCCTGGAAAAACGAATCCTGATCAATGCAAATGGCGATATACTGCCTGGTTGCAGCCCTTGAGCGATCCCAGGTGGTGGAAGCAGCCCATAAACATGGGATTGTGTTTGGCATAATACTTCAACAACTCGACACTGTGGTTGATCGCATATTGCGCTGATAGCTCATGATAGGTTAAACCGAAGCCATTGGGCACCAGCGCGATTCCGCGCTGGGTCTGATTACTGTCCTTGTTCAGGCAGGCGTGCGTGGCGCCGTAGATATAGTTGTTCCACTGTTCGGGCGGCGTCAGGAAGCAGTTCACCTGGGCGTCTACGTCCGGAAAGATATCGGGAAAATAACCGGTTTGAATTTGCATGGGCGGTGCCACAATTGTAAACTGCTCAATCGGCGCCTGGACCATGCTGAACTGAAAGATCTCGGTCCAGTTGCTATGAGCGTAGAAATCTTGCACCAGGTGCAGGGCCTGGCCCATTTGCATCAGGCTTTTGGCTAATACAACTTCCTTGTTGGCCTTCTGTTTCAATTGATCCAGCTTGTACGAGCAGCCCACCAGGTCATTATTATCGCAGTGTAATTGATAGATTTCCTGGTTGTCTTCTGTATCGCTGACTACGGCCCCCTGGGCAATAATTTCCGTGCAAAAGAGGTTCACCTGCCAGCCGGTTTCTTCGGAAAAGCGGTCCAGGGCCGTATACGTGAGACGTAAATGGCTCCAGGGGCCCGATCCGGCATAGGCCGGTAATGCAGCCTGTTCATACAAAGCGAACATCATCCAAACCAGAAGGCTAGCAATACGCAGTGCCCATGGCCTTGCCCGGTGGGCAAAGCTCCTCCGGGATGGTTGCAGGGAGTTCAGAGCGCTGCTATTTGGGAACATTGCGATTGAATAACGCATGCAAGCTTGCTCGTGTGTATGATAATTGTCATGTTTGTTCATGTGACTGCTACCGGTTTTTGGATTGGCGGGCGTAAGCGGCTACGCGCCATTACGGGCAATAGTACTGCACCGGGTTTTCGCTCTTTTGGGCGATTCGGATCGGGATCCGGGGGCAGTGACCGGCTATCAGGTTGCGCAGCACATCCACTGTGAACCGTTCGCTTTCATAATGGCCCAAATCGGCCAGCAAGATTTGGTGGTCTGCATCCCAAAAGCGATGATAGCCGACATCGCCGGTTACCAATGCATCTGCTCCGGCCGCAATCGCTTTTTCCAGCAAGAATCCGCCGGCGCCGCCGCACACTGCGACCTTATAGATGGTGGCTGGTCCGCTGCGGTAGCGAATACACTGACATCCGAAGGTGGACTGTAGCAATGCTAAAAAATCCGGACTGCTGAGCGTTGCAGGCAGCTCGCCGAGCATGCCTGTGCCTGCTGGCGTCTGATGGGAGTCATTCGATCCCAGGGGTTCTAAAAATACGGTATGGCGCAGGTTCAGGAGGTTGACAATGGCCCGGTTGACGCCGTTTGCCAGGTTGTCGAGATTTGTATGACTGGCGAATAGATTCAGATCATTTTTGATCGCGAACTGGATTTGACGCGCCACAAAATCCGAGCCTGTTAAATTCTGGCGGGCCTTGAACCAGATCGGGTGATGGCTTACAATCAGATTGCAACCCTGCTCCAGGGCCTCCTCTTGCACTGCCATTGATACATCCAGCGCAATCAGGATGCCGCTGATCTGGTCTGTCGGATTGCCGACCAAGAGGCCGGTATTGTCGTAGTCTTCCGCTAGCTCTGCCGGTACCAGCGCCTGCATGATTTCCTGAAACTCTGCTAGTAGCATGTAGGTTTCCAGTTTGATCGCCAAAGTTCTGTTCGCAACTGAAAAACAACTGCCCCTGGCGGGGAATATTGGTTGACCCATCCTTCCGGCCTCATTTTGTTTCTGACGGGAGTTTTTGGTGGCCGATCATTTAGAAGACGAAACGGAGCTTGATATTGATCCAGCAGCAGAGCAGGACACCGCCACCGCATCCGATGTTGAAAGTGCAGCGGATGCGCGGGTAGTCCCGGTTGACGATCCTGGCAAATATGCCGATTCTGATGATTCTGATGACTCGGGTGATGTGCAGAAGCGCACTCCCGTTCAGGGTGACGAGATTTTGGATGACGGCGAGGACGACGAACACACTCCCGTTCAGGGCGATGAGATTTTAGATGACGGCGAGGAAGAGGAAGAAGACCTCTCCGCCGAAGCGGAACTGATTAGTGCCGGCCAGGAGATCGTATCGGCCGATGCCTCGTTACCGGGACGCATCGTCATTGTACCGGTGCCCCACCGACCGGTTTTCCCTGGTCTGACAATTCCGGTGCAGTTTTCGGGCAAACACATTCCGGCCTTATTGGAGCATCTGCGCAGCGACCGCGAGCATATCATGGGCCTGGTGTTGACGCGCGAAATCAACGAGAAGGAACCGCTGGATTCCGATTTCTATGAATGGGGTACAGCGGTGCGTGTCCTGCGGATCATGTCGGAAGATGATTCCGCCCAGATCCTGCTACAGACATTGCGTCGCTTTCGCTTTCAACGCAGCTACCTGGAAAAGGATTTGTTGTTTTGGGATGTGGAATACTTTCGCGATCCGGATGCGAAACCGGATGCGGAAACCAAGGCCTATACCATGGCCGTATTGTCGGCCATCAAGGAGCTGCTAAAGCTGAATCCGCTTTTTCAGGAGCAGCTAAAGATGCTTTTGGCCAATTTTAGTTATAATCAGCCCGGTCTGATCCTGGACCTGACTGCCTCGCTCCTGTCCTCCGAGGGGGAGGAGTTGCAAGAAATACTGGAAGCGACTGATTTGATCGAGCGGTCCAAGATTTTGCTGCGTTTGCTGCAAAAAGAGACGCAACTATCGCAAATCAGGGTTAAAATACAAAAGAGCATCGAAGAAAAGGTCAGTAAGCAGCAAAAAGATTTTTTTCTGCGCGAGCAACTCAAGGCCATTAAACAGGAACTGGGCCTGGAAAAAGATGACAAGTCGGCCGAGATTGAAAAGTTTCAAAAGCGGCTGGAAAAGCTGCAGCCTTCCGAAGAGGCTCGTAAAGTCATCGATGAAGAGATTAACAAACTTTCACTGCTAGAGCCCGCCTCGCCGGAGTACAACGTGAGCCGTAACTATCTCGATTGGCTGACCATCTTGCCATGGGGTCTATTGAGCGAGGATTCTTTTGATATTCAACATGCCCGCGAGACCCTGGACCGGGATCACTACGGTCTGAAAGACGTGAAGGAACGCATCCTGGAATTTATCAGCACCGGGATCAAGACGAACCGAATTACCGGATCAATCCTGTGTCTGGTGGGACCGCCCGGAACCGGCAAGACCTCGATCGGGAAATCAGTCGCCGCCGCTTTGAATCGGCAGTTTTATCGCTTTTCGGTGGGCGGCATGCGCGATGAGGCCGAAATCAAGGGGCATCGGCGCACCTACATTGGAGCCATGCCCGGCAAGTTTTTGCAGAGCATGAAATCCGTCGGGACGGCCAATCCGGTGATTATGCTGGATGAAATTGATAAAATCGGGGCCAGTTTTCACGGCGATCCGGCCAGCGCTCTGCTGGAGGTTCTGGACCCCGAGCAAAACGCGGATTTCCTCGACCATTATCTGGATGTGCGCTTTGATTTATCCCGGGTCTTGTTTATCACCACCGCCAATCAGATTGACACCATTCCCGGCCCGCTGCTGGATCGCATGGAAGTTATCAAGCTTTCCGGCTATATCATGGAAGAAAAGCTGGAGATCGCTAATCGTTATTTAATCCCGCGCACCTTGCAGGATCACGGCCTGCAGGCGGACGAAATTTCTTTCAGCGTGGATGGGCTGCGTTTCATTATCGATCGCTATGCCCGTGAGGCCGGCGTACGCAACCTGGAAAACAAAATCAAAAAGATCATGCGCAAGCTGACCTTGAGGCATGCTGAGGGTCAGACCGCTGCGATCCATATTACCAAGGACAATGCCATTGATTTTCTAGGCCAGCCGGTCTTCTCCGAGGATGAACACATTGCCCATGATGTGGCCGGCGTGGTTACCGGGCTGGCCTGGACCAGCATGGGCGGTGCCACCCTGAGCATCGAAGCCATTCAGACAGGCAAGCGCGAGGGCGGCGCGCTCAAATTGACCGGTCAACTGGGTGAAGTCATGCAGGAGTCGGCTCAGATTGCCTGGTCAATCGTCAAATCCAAAGCGCCGACCTATAAACTGGATCCAGCTTTTTTCAAGGAAAACGAAATCCACTTGCATGTGCCGGCGGGCGCCACACCGAAAGACGGACCGTCGGCCGGTATCACCATGACCCTGGCCCTGTATTCGCTGGCCAGCAATCAGATCGTACCGGAAAACATAGCCATGACCGGCGAGATCAGTCTGACAGGCAAGGTCCTGCCGGTGGGCGGGATACGGGAAAAAATTATTGCCGCGCGGCGCACGGGCGTTTTCCAGTTAATCCTGCCGCGCGATAACCTTAAAGATTATAAAGAACTGCCGGACTATATTCGCAGCGGATTAAAGGTATTTTTTGTGAGCAGTTTTGAAGATGTTCTGAAAGCGGTTTTTGGTGTCCGACCTTGAGTCTCATCACCTTCGGCAGAGTTTTGCCGCCCTGCAGCCAGCGGATATCCTGAGCGCGGTCGAAAGCCTGGGCTATCTGTCCAGCGGACATTGCGAGCAGCTCAATAGTCTGGAGAACCGGGTCTACGATGTGCGTCTGGAAGACGGGCGGCATGTGGTTGTCAAGTTTTATCGTCCTGGTCGCTGGTCGCGCTCTGCGATCCAGTCCGAGCATGATTTCTTATACGAACTCCAGGCCGATGAGATTCCGGTATGCGCGCCCTTGCGACTGGCAGACGGGCAAAGTCTGCACGAACAAGCCGGTATTTTTTTCGCGCTTTGGTGGCGCACGGGCGGCCGCTGCCTGGATGAGCTCGGAGTGCGGCAGGCCACTGAACTGGGCCGTCTGTTGGGACGCATTCATAATGTCGGGGCGCGCACGGCCTTTCAAAGCAATGGCCGCTTGATTTTGAACCAGCAAAGCTACCTCATTGAACCCTTGCAGTATTTGCTGGAAAACGACTGGCCGGCGCCAGAGTATCGGCATGCGATTGAGGATAGCGCCCTGGACCTGGCCAGGCTTTATGAACAAGCTGCCGCCGACATTCCGCTGCTAAGGATTCATGGTGACTGTCACATTGGCAATCTACTGCATTCGAACGAGGGCTGGTTCTTTCTGGATTTTGATGATTGCCTGATGGGACCGGCGGTGCAGGACTTCTGGATGCTTTTACCTGGCCGGCTGGTGGAATCAGAGCCGATTGTAAATGCCCTGTTGGACGGCTACCGATTGTTTCGGGATTTTGAACCGGGCTGGCTGGGTTTGATCGAAATACTGCGGGCTATGCGCTATGTGCATTATAGCGCCTGGATCGCGCGACGCTGGCATGATCCGGCCTTCCAGCAGGCCTTTGAACACTTTAACACCGGCGAGTACTGGCAAAACCTGAGCCAGGATTTACGCGATCAGCTGGATTCTTGTCAGTCCGCGGTAGCACCGCACACACTCGATGCAACCATCCACGCCGGGGGAACGGAATGGCAGGCAAACGACGATACAGAGGCGCTGGAGAATAGCGCTTATTTTTACGACTGGACGGATAACGGGTCAGACCCGGACTGAGGGGCCCGGCCATGCCTTTTGCCTGGTATCTACCGTATCCTGGCATTTAACAGGTCACCGCCCAGTCCCCGCAGTTCCCAATTGAGCAGTTGCTCTGTTTGCAGTCGATTGCCGGATTTCTTTTGCAGTTCGGCGAGTTTTGTTTGCAGCTGACCCCGGTGATCAATGAAGGTAACAGAGTCCTGATGCAAGCGCCGGATGCGCTGCAGTAAATCAGCGGTATCATCCAGGTTGCGCAGGGTGAACATGTATTTGGAATCATGGAACCCAAATGCGCTCGTGACCATCTCTGGCTGCAAAAAGATTAACACCGGACGGGAATGCTGTTCGATATAGCGATGGCTGTATTGTAGCAATCGATTGCTGAAAATCATCAGATTGGCAGCTATCAGCGAACCGGTCACGCTATAGGCAATCGCCGTGTAGGTAATGGTTTTCAGCAAGGCGTGTTTTTGCTGCTGCAGGGCGCCATCAATCAATTGCATGGCGTAAAGCAGCAAATAGGGCAGAATCACCAGCAAGAAACGCGGACCCCAGCCAACCCCCTGGTAGGTGACTGTCGCTAGAGGGATCAGCAATGCGTAGCCCAAAACTGCCAGCGCCAGGATGTTTGTTGCCTGGCTTTGGGTCCGGGCTTTCTTGTATTGGAAGGCTGCGATCAGTAGCACGGGAAAGGCTGCAAGCAGGCCGACCGAGAAGCGGCCGTAAAAAAAGATTTCGATAAACATGGCCAGGCGGCTTTGCAAGAAGCCCTGTCCCATCTCATCCATCTGTTGCAATTGCCGCAAGCCCAGGGGGACGCCGAAAATCTGGTAGTTAATGCCGAATTGCATCGCCACCATCGCCGTCAAAATCAGGCCATAGGCGATCACGGCCTGCCAGACTCGCGCTTCGCGGAAGGAAAACAGCAGGTAGTTGGCCGGAAGCAAAAGCGCCAGCAGCACTGTTTCCTGGCGCACAAAGGCGACCAATCCGAAGGGAACGGCTGCCAGGATAAAGAGGGCCAGCCTGTCCGTCCGGATCGCCTTCCAGATCAGGAACAAGGCGCTATTCGTCAGGGCCAGCGCCAGGCCGTATTCCGACAGGATCAGATCATAGTGTAGCATCGCTGTGCCGCAGCAGATCAACAGCAGGGTGGCCAGGCGCGTGGAAAAGCGCATACCGAGCTGAGCGCTCCAATGCCATAGTAAAAAAATCAGTCCGGCCAGGGGCAACGTCGTGATCAAATAAGGGCCCTGAACGCCCAGGAGTTGCAGTAATGGAGCAATCACGATCGTTAGAAAGATGGGAAAAACGTAATAGTAGGCATCCCCCACTTTGTGGATGAAATAGCCCGGTAGATTGGCCATGGGAAAGTACTTGTAAGTTGGATCAACCGGCAGCCCCTTATAGCGGGCCTGAAAGCTCTGGTAGTTATTTTGGACCAGGTCTCGTGCCTGAATAAACTTGATGCCGTTGTCGCCCGGTTCCCGGCCGCCAGGACTCACATACACAGCCAGAGCCAGAAAGACCAGGCAAATCAGGGTGGGTACGAGCAACTCTTTGGCTGGCATTTGCATCCGAAAGCCACGCTAGTGGACTCTGGCCACGCGTCCACTAATGCGCGACCCGCTGTCTGGCTGGCCGCAAACTGGCGGCAACCGATGCGCACACTTTGGATCGCCAAAACTGTCGCCCTGGTGACCGTTAAATAGCTTTGACACGGCGCTATCCTCCTGGAAGGTGTACGTCAACATCAATGAGATTCGACGAACTGTCGCTGCACCCGGACATTCAAAAGGCTATCCTGGCCATGGGTTTCAGCGAACTTACTCCCATTCAGGAACAATGCTGGCAGCCAGGCATAGAGGGCCGTGATATTGCCGGTGTATCGCAGACTGGCACCGGCAAGACGGTGGCCTTCCTGTTGCCTTTGTTGCATGATTTACTGGCCAATCCGCAGGAGGGCATTCATGCCCTGATTGTTTCGCCGACTCGCGAGCTGTGCCTGCAAATCGCTGAAGAAGCGGAGCGCCTGTGTCAGTTTCATGAAACGCGGGTGGTGGCCATTTACGGCGGCGAGGATTATAACAAACAGGAACGACGTTTGGCCGCAAAGCCCTCCCTGATTGTGGCCACGCCTGGTCGCTTGATTGATTTTATGAAGCAGGGCAAGATCAATACCGGTGATCTGCGTTTTCTGGTGCTGGATGAAGCCGATCGCATGCTGGACATGGGCTTTATTCGCGATGTGCGCTATATCATGCGCCATGTGCCCGAGGCGGCGCGCACCTTCCTGTTTTCAGCCACCCTGTCGTACTATATTATGCGATTGGCCGCCGATTTTATGCACAATCCGGTCGAGGTACGCATTGAAAGCGAAAGCGTGGCCGTCGACAAAATCGATCAGCAGTTGCTCCATTTGGGTCGGGATGAAAAAGAAATCTATCTGGTCAATCAGATCCTGGCCCTGACCGATCCGCGAGTGATTGTGTTCAGCAATTATAAACATGCGGTAGAACGGATTGTCAAACAACTGCATCGTTACGGCATTGCGGCCACCGGGCTGTCTTCGCTGCTGGATCAAAAAAAACGCCTGCGTCTCTTGAAGGACTTTAAGCTGGGCCATTACCAGGTACTGGTGGCGACTGATGTGGCTAGTCGCGGATTGGATGTGGATGATGTCACCCATGTGATCAATTTTGACCTGCCGCAGGACGCGGAGTCCTATGTGCATCGGATCGGGCGCACAGCTCGCGCCGGCAAGAGCGGCTGCAGTATTAGTTATTGCAGCGAAGAGGACTACGAGAATCTGCCCCGCATCAAGCGTTACATTGGTCAGGAGATACCGGCCGGTGAGATGAATGCGGCCTGGTTTAATAAACCGGGGGGTTCGTTTCAGCGCTTTCAGGATCCTCATCAGGGTCGACCATCCCCCAAAGAGCCCTCCGAAAAAAGACAAGCCGCGCAGGAACCGCGCGGCCGCGGCCCAAAATCCGATCGACCGGCCACTGCGGAAGCCGGCGCGAATCAGAATAAAAAGAAGCGGCGGCGTAATCGGCGCTCTGGTAAAGACAGAACCAGGGACGAGCAGCTGGTCGAGGTGGGCGCTACTGAGGAACGCCAAGCCTCAGGCCCCAAAGGAAAACGGACCCGGCCCGCGCCGGCCAGGCCTGCTGATACCAGCTATCGCCCCAAGAATTACAAAACCAACAGCCCAAAACAGTCCGGTCTTTGGCAGCGCGTCAAGGGCCTCTTCCGAAAAAGCTGAAAAAAGACTTTCGGTTCCTTTGTCCATCCTTTAGATGGATCCCGCCATGCTATATCTGCAAGCGGAGCAACTGTTTTTAGATCGCTATCGGGTCAAACGCAGCCTCGGGGAGGGCAGCGCCGGAGTGGTCTACCAGGTGGTGGACGAATGGCACAACCGACCCTGCGCCCTCAAGCTGATCGACATCAAACGACAGCAGTATCCCCTGGAGGCTTTGTTGCGCTTTCGCCAGGAGGCGGGCATACTAGCCGAACTCAAGCATCCCGGGGTCATACCCTATTTTGGTTTCATTGAAAAGGACGAGCACTACGGCATTGTGACCGCCTGGCAGGAAGGCTCTACCCTGAAAGAATGGATACGGCAGCACCCCAATCCGCCGCTCAAAACGATTCTGGCCATTCTGAGGCAGCTGGCCTTTGCCTTACAGTATGTGCATAATCATTCCATTTTACACAATGATTTGAAATGCACGAATATCCTGACGCAGGAACAGCCGCAGGGTGAGCCCCAGTTGCGCATCCTAGATTTTGGACTCTCACATTTAATGGAATACCAACCGCGTCAATTTACCGGCACCCTGGCTTACATGGCGCCTGAGATGACCGGAATACTAAAAAAAATTATCGATCATCGCTCCGATTTGTATTCAATGGGCATCATTGCCTGGGAGCTTTGCACGGGTCGTCTGCCCTTTGAAGCCAGCGACCCGGCCATATTGACGCACCAGCATCTGGCCCAGGTGCCGCAGACGCCGGCCGCCCTGCGCGCCGATTTGCCGCCGGCCCTATGCGCAGCCATTCTCAAGCTGCTGGCCAAGGAGCCTGCAGAGCGCTATTCCAGCGCAGCCGGGTTTCAACGTGATCTGGAGCATATGCAGCGTATCTTGCAGCGCGATGAGCGTGCCGTAATCGATTTTCCGGTGGCGCAGGAGGATCATTCCATCAGCTTCCCGGCGGAAAATCCGCTCATCGGCCGGGAGCGCGTACTGGGCGATCTTGAGCAGTTCTTGCTACAAAGTCATGAAAAAATAGTACTAATTGAATCGGCGCGCGGTCTGGGCAAAAGCAGTCTCTTGCGCGAGTTTTTCAATCGCTCGCAGGTGCATTCCCATCGCAAAAACATTTTCTTTCGACCGCATCAAAGCGAGAACATGGCCAGTTATAGCGGGCTGGGCGGAATCTTGCGCGGATTCATTGAACACCTGGAGAGCCTGGATCCGGACGCCCAACAACAATTGTTGCAGGACTTGCAGCATGATCTGGGAGCTGATGTACAGATTCTCCTGCAATTCTTGCCGGAACTGGAGCGATGGCTTGAACAGGGCCCGATGGATGTTGGCAGCCGGGACGCGGACCGGATTTTGCAAACCTGTCAGAAATTGGTCCGATTTTATTATAAACGCGGCCAGCAGGTTCTGCTTTTAATTGACGGTTTGCACTTCATCGATGAAAGCTCGTTGCACTTGCTGCACCAGCTGAGCCAAAGTATGAAGGCCAAGCGGCTGTTGATCGTTGCCACCTACAATCGGGAACTGCTTAGTGGGCGTTACCGCTCGCTGGTAAAGCAGATTCTGGAGGACAGGCATACGCGCGAGATTGCGCTCACTCCCCTGTCGCATCACCATCTGGCGGCGCTGCTCCAAAGCCTTTTTTCCAACTCCTTGATCGATTTGACGCGCCTGCTGGATCCGCTCATGGATGCCAGCGGCGGGAATCCGCGGCGGTTGCGCACCATGCTGCAGGACATGGTCGATCAGCAAATTTTATATTACGAGGAGCGTAGCCTGGCCTGGCAGTGCGACTTTGACCGCCTGGCCGACCTGCTTTCTAGCAGCGCCAATCAGGATCACCTTGCCGTGTTGCGTTCATTTACGCCTGATGAGCTGGAAATACTGAAGCGCGGGGCAATCTTTCAGCGGGCTTTCAGTATCCAATCGCTACAATCCTTGTTGGAAGAGCGGCAGGTCACCAGTCTAAAGGAGCTTGAAAACCTGGCCTTGCATAATCAGCAAGTGCTACAGACACTGGACAAAGCGCGCAATACCGGTATCCTGAGCCTGAATGCCGATCAGCTGTATTCCTTTCGCGATATGGCGCTGCGCAGGCAGCTGCATGAGTCCATTGATCTGGATGCGCGTAACCGCATGCATCGCACGATTGCCGTGTTTTTGAAGCGCAATTTTTTGCGACACAACCCTAATACTGTTTATGATCTAGCTTATCACTATCAAAGCGCTCAGGATTACAACAAAACGGCTCAGTACTATTTCAAGGCCGGCCGCCTGAATCAGGATGAGAACTGGAGCAGCCGAGAAGCTCAACTATATTATAATTTGGCGGCCGAGCTGGTGCGGGGCGGAAGGGCGGATGCCTTGCAAAAAGAATTGCAATTTGATATTCTGTTTTGTTCGGCGCTCTTTAATTATAATATTCATCCCGATGCCCGCAGCATGGCCGCCGACATTGCCGGCTTACAGTCCTTGCAGCTAGACCAGGCTTTCTGGCAGCTGCGGCTGCATTATTTACAGGCCAATCACGCCTTTTTGACCGGTAATCGGGGGGAATTGCGTAGTCATGCGGAAGAGGTGGTGCGCATCGGGCGCGACTTGCAGGGAGAAAGCCGGCATTTCTATCTACAGGGACTCAGCCTGCTGGGCATTGTACCTACCGGTCTGGACTATCAACGACGAGTGGCGATTTTGACAGAGGTACTGGATTGCTCCATTCGTGAACAAAGGCTGGGGGAGCTCGATCGGGTGCTGACGATCATGGTAAATCTGCTAGCCTACCTGGGCAAATTTGGCGAGGCCAGGGACTGGATTCAAAAGGCAGGCGAGGCATTTGATCTCCATGAAAACGGGAGCGCGACGCTGCGTACCTACTTTGCCATGCGCATGCTGGAAATCGAGTCGGGGCGCTTTAGTGATTTTGAATTTCAAAACGCAAACATGGAAAGCGTTGTGGCCGAGATGACCCCCATGGCCCGCAGCTTTTTGGAGGCCCATCGAGGCAGGGTACATGCCATGCGCGGAGAGTATAAACAAGCTCTGGCTATATTTGACGAGTTGCTGGGTAGTGAAGCCGGGGACGCTCGTCAGGGAGGCCATTTATTAGCGATATTCGGCCGGATGGTTTTGGCTAACCGCATGTATGATTATGAAGGCGCATTGGACTGGTTTGGATCGGCTCAAGTGCAGTTGAAGCGGCGACCGGATCCGTACAAGGACGCCGAGATTTCCCTGGAGGCTCTACGGTCCTATGTGGCTCTGGGTCTTCTGGACAAGGCGCGCGAGCAGCTGGAGCACGCCCAAAAGGTAGCGGCTAGCCTCGACCTGGCATTGCTACAGGCACATATTACCTTTCAACAAGCTCGGCTGGAATGGAGCCAGGGCGATCGCCAAACAGCCGAGCAGCGCGCCCAGGACTGTATCGCAGAAATGCATACCATGGGCGCCAGCGGTTGGGCTGATATTTACAGTAGCGAGCTGCACGCCTGGCACGGGCAAAGTCGACAGCAATCCTCCAGCGGTCTCAGCGAACAGGGCGGTGCTGCTCGCGAATTATATCAATTACTGCAAATCAATCGCCAGATTTCTTCTATGCTGGATCGCAAGAGCTTGCTGCGTGAAGTGCTGCAGGGCGCCATGCGCATTACGGGTGCTCAGCATGGGTATTTGTTCTTGTGCGCCGAACATGGAGCCAAACAGAATCATCAGGAGGAGGCCAGTCTTAGTCTGGATTCGCTTGGTAAGGGAATCCCGGTCGCAGGGCAGACCTGGAGCCATACGATTGTCGACTATTGCTTGCGAACCGAGCAAAGCGTTATTACACGCGAAGCGCGCAATGAGGAACGCTGGCAGGTGGCCGATTCCATCAGCAATCAAAAAATGCGATCCATTTTGGTCGTGCCCATCAAACATCAGGATCGTTTACAGGGCATTCTCTATCTGGATAATCATGCCGCCAGTTCGGTTTTTACCGGACAGGATCAGGAAATTGTCGAGCACTACGCAATCCAGGCGGCAATTGCCATGTCCAATGCACGCTTGTTTGAACAAGAGCAGGCCAGTCGCAAGCGTATGCAGTCGACGCTCGATATCTTTGAGAAATTTATCCCCCGTCAATTTACGGATCGTTTCGCCGAAGGGGACGTTGCGCAGCTGGAACCCGGACTGGCCCGGGAAGAAGATTTGGCAATTTTATTTGCTGATATCCGCAATTTTACCAGTTTGGCGGAAAGCATGACGGCTAGCGATCTGTTTTTGCTGCTGAATGATTATTTGAAATTTATGGAATTGCCGATTCGGCAATCCAACGGATTTGTGGATAAATACATTGGCGATGCTATCATGGCCATCTTTGATCATTCTGAATATGACGCCGTACGGGCCGCCATTGGCATGCAGCGCGCCATGCATAAATTGAATTACCGTCGCCAGCGCAAAGGTCTCGTAACCTTGCGCAGCGGAATCGGCATCCATTGTGGGCCTGGAATGATCGGTGTGATTGGTTCCCGGGAGCGCATCGATACCACCGTGATGGGCGATGTAGTGAATACAGCGGCCCGGATCGAATCCCTGACCAAAGAGTATGGGGCCAGCATACTCATTAGCGAAGATGTGCACCATGCGACGCGCCATCGGGAGAATCTGGATCTGCGCTTCATTGACCGTGTACAGCTGAAGGGGCGCACGGGAAGTCATAATATTTATGAGGTGTTTAATTCTGATCCAGACGAGGTGCGCAGTAAAAAAGCTGAAATGCAAAAACAGTATCGGGAGTGTTTCGAGCTCTATCAAAAGGCGAATTGGGCCGATGCGGTCCGAGCCTGGCGCTCTTACTTAAACGACTTTCCAGTGGATAGTTGCGCGCGGCTGATTTATGACCGGGTACTGGTGCTGAAAAAATATCAGCCTGAAATTTGGGACGGTATCTACCAACAACAAATCAAGTGACCCGGCGCGGGCTGCTTTGGGTCGCATTCACGGCCCCCGCTGCAATTCTGGCTGGACTGTATTATCTGGCCTTTTCTGATCCAAATAAAATAGTCGCTATCAAAATGCACTTATTCCAGTCTTTAAAATCACCGGTCGAAAACCGATACTTAAAGAGAATTCTGTAACTTTTTAACCACCGGCGAGCAATTTGCCGAATTGATACGAGCATCACATAAAACAGAATGAAAAGCCTGGATTTACTTCCTTTTGCAGTGTCCCTGTTTCCTGCATTGATTTTTTATCTTGCATACTGGCAGTATTTTGTATTCTATCCGGACCTGAAAAATCATTTAATCGCTCTCGTTGGCGGTGTTTTTGCGGCCGCTTTATTGGCTTTAATTCGCATGCAGATTCCTGAGTTCCATCAATTCAATTCACATTATGTCCAGGCGTTTATTTTAGCCGCTTTACCTGAAAAACTAATTATTTATATCTCGATTGTCCTTTTTTTGCGGAGTAGGCCCATAATGCCTGGGGAAATTGTTATGGGAGCTTCTATAACCGGCCTGGGGTTCGCCTTGGTAGAGAATTTTATTTACTCTGCGGAGTGGAACTCTATTCTACTGGCACGAACGCTCGCTGTGACGCCTCTGCATTTCACAACATCAGGTATCATAGGCTATTATTTTGCTATGATTTTATTGGGAAAAACAGGAAAAATTGTCGGGACAGTCAAGGCTCTGGCATTGGCGGTCTTATTGCACGGTTTGTATGATCTAGCCTTGCTTTCTGGTCCAGAACGCTCATTTTATGCTCTGATACCACTCTTGATCGCAATCATTATTCTGGATTTTCGGATGGCTCAGGTGCGCGCTATGCCGCCCTCAGACATACTGCATGCCCTTGGAATTACATTTCAGGGATGGTTGATTAATCAGCGCCAATTTCAATATGAACGCTGGATCCTGAAAGAAAAAGCAAATTTTTCACCGGATTATGAGCCTTTGTTTGGATGGCGCTTGCATCGATTTCGTTTAGTACTTGGGATGCTCTTAGGGATTCTGCCTGCATTGTATTATATCAAAAATGGCCGAATATTCATCGAATTAGATTCGAACATAGTGCTCAGTTTATTTGTTTTTTTACCTTTGGCCTTGATACTAATCCTGCTTGTAGTTGGTGTTTTTAATCCAGCTTATTTTAAACATGGCATCCTTCGTGTGCCCGCTATGATGCGCCTAAGATTCCCCGATAACGCTGATATTACAAAAGTTTATGCGTACGATCTGAGATCTTATGGCTGCTTTGCCAAAACTCCGGCACCATTGGCGACAAATGAGCCGGTTATTATTTCCCTGAGATTTGGAAAGCTTGATTCTGGTCCGATCCGTTGCGCTGTGGTTCAGGAAAATCATAAGAATATCAGGTTGCCACTAGGGTCGTTGCTTGTTTTTCAGGAAAAAACCTGGAGATTCTATATATTTTTGCTCTACAATACACTAGAGCGGTGGAGTAGCGGCCTTTCTCTGCTGTTAAGACTGCCCGGGCATTCTCTTTTGAAGCGATTATTTCTGACTCCCGAGACTGTTGCTCGGGATTTGCGCTTTTTTCCACGCGGTACCATTATTCTGCATGAAGGCAAAAGGGGGCAAGAGTTCTTCCTGATAAGACAGGGCGAAGTGGAGATTTACAAAACATCAAGCGAAGGTGTGGAAACCATGCTAGCTCGGTTGGGAGCAGGCCAAATTGTTGGCGAAATGGCCCTGGCTGGCAATGTGCCCCGGAATGCCAGTGTTCGATGCTTGCAGGATAGCATTCTTAGCATGGCTGATGGTAGTGATTTAGATTCCTTGGTACGTCAAAACCCTGATTTTGCCAGACAATTGTTGGCCACCATCTCAACCAGAGCATTTAGATCGGGCGAAACCCTGGATGAGCGCCTGGGTGTACTGGAAAAACAGATCAGTCAGGCAGGTGTGGCAATGCATAATATCCTTTCCCTTGCGCTGCTGGGGTCACCAGACGTCAAACTGGATGAACACACCATAAAAGCTCACCTGGTATGTCATACATATAAAGAATTGGGATTTGATGCCAGGGAGGTGCAACAGTTGCTTGGTTGCGCAGTTCGATCTCAAAATAATCTGCCGGATTTACCAATCAACGAGCATTTACAAAAACTGCGCATTCAATTACGACTGAAACAGCATTTCTGAATTCCGCATCCCGCCTGGTCTCATCCATAGTCTGCGGGTGACTGTATTTTTCCCAAAAACCATTGTTGCTCAATGAGCAGGGCCGTCTGGACCATTGAGCGGACTCATTGGCAAGCAGCGACCAAAGTGTTGTTTAGCCATGGTCGCCTCTAGATCTCTGTTATTCTCTCTACCAGGCCTTGCATCCTGGCTTATTGCACTTCAAAAATAAACTGTCAGCAAGGCGCTACTTGTCTGTCGCTTGTACTAAACTTTTGGGCAAGACTCCTTTTCATGAGGCGGTCGGTACTTTTCTGCGGTAGTCCCTAAACTGCCGCTTGTCGACGTTTTCTGATCAGGAGCATTCCGATTAGAAATAGCAGGCTGATTATTAAAGTAGTCGTAATTTGCCATGTAGAATCGGCGCGTAAATAAGCGCTTAGTTCACTTTCAGAAACAGGTCCCACTTTTTTTAATCGTAAACTTCCAAGTTCAAACCAAACTTTGTTGTCTTCATTGTCGGAAACCGTGGTCGGGGCTGGATTGACCCAGCTTAAGGATATTTGTGTATACTGATTGTAAACATTGATCCTGATTTTACCGCTTTTGTATTGATCTGAGCTGACAGGTATTACTATGGTGCCTGCATCATTGCCATTTAGCTGCACATTCAGATCGAATTTGGTATAATCTGCCGGAGTAGAGCCCCGATTTTTCGCCCTGACAATCAATTCATATTCACCGGCTTCCAAATCTTGAAAACAATAGCTGCTTTTTAAGCCAGTTTGATCCGTGAAGATCGAATTTCCGCTTCCAAAAAATCGGCCATTTGTCTTACAAAAATCCCGACCTGCTTTTTTTGTATTGCTAACACTTGGTGGAGTGCCTGTAACCGGAACAATGCGCGCACTTTTAATCTGAATGTTTGCATCATAGACATTTTCTAGATAAGCATCATTGGTCCAGCGAGCATCTAGCTGATTGGCTCCTTTTCTCAAATACACAAATGTTCCGCGAGTGTAATAATAATCATCACTTGCTGGAATTGACATCCCATAGCTCATATCTCCATCTGAATTAAACAGGTTTAAATGAAACGCTCCATAAAATTCCGGTTTGGGGCCAGAATGGTTCCTTGCCTGGATGTTCAGTTTATACCAGCCTTCCGCGCAGACATTCACGTTTAGCTTTAAAAGCTCATCTTGCCAAAAAGTATGAATACCATTGACCTTAACTGTTTTTCCTTTCGTATTTAGGTAGGAACTAGCCGGTGTTTCATACCAGCGGCCAGCGCTTGTTTCTATATTGACCTTATTCTGGCAATTCGATTCTGGTTCCGGTTCTACCGGGGTATTGCCTGACTCGCAAGCCGAACGACGATATTGCTGATAGTACAGCTCCGGATTCGAATACACTGCATTATTCAAGCTTGTACCCCAAATGTCTTCCAATGTAACATTATAAAACACCAATGGTGATCCATTTGAGCGTTTGATTCCCTGGCAGTTTTGATAGCCGGTTGCATCGAAGTTGAAATACACGCGTACAAATTCATTATCTTGACCGGCATTCATAATGCAGACGCCTCTTTTGAGAGCCTTCTTGCGGCATGTAGTCGAATATCGATCCAGCTGGCAATCAGTGTCCATTGATTCCAATTCATATCCGCATGAATCATAGTCACCAATCGCATTATCGGGTTCGGGTCCGCTGACCACATCGGGAAACATTGCCGGATCTTGACAATTCGGCGGTGATGCGAGTCTGCTCTGGGGCCCGGTTAAAATTGCACAGCCCATTCTTTTTACAGTCTGATTGCCGGCTGTGTCCGTTTGCATGTTATGATAGTTGCATACAGAATCGGAGTAGATCCATCGATCAGCGTAGGCTGCAAAACATGGTTTCGTGTCTGTCATAAAATCAATGCCAGACCATTGCTCTGCCTGACCACTGATATTTCCAAGTTCATTAAATACCTCTAAAAGGGAAGGCTGGCCCGTAACAGAATCCGGCACAGAAGCTATTTCCCTGGATAGTAGCACACGGTATTTCGTTTCCGGTTTTAGTAAGGTTTCGTTTAGACCGTAGTTGGCAATATCTGCGTCATCATACCAGGACAAGGTCGGCATCCTTCCGGGCTTTATTTGTAAGACAAAATAGTTGCTAAATGGAGCACATTTTGCCTGGACATCGGTCCGCTGGCTCCATCTGCCATCAGTTTGTAACTCCCACAGTTGGACCAAATCTTTAAAACCGCTCATTTGTTCCAATGTGCGGCAAGCCAGGTTGGCGCTTGTCACAAAAGTCAGGTGCGAAACCTCAGGGTAAACCTTTCCCGGCTCAGGATGGCGCATAGTAGCGAACCAGGAGCTGATTTCTAAAGGAACGGCCAAAGGTTCTGGATCTGGTTCCGGTTCCGGAAGCTGATCGCGATATGAACTATAGCAAAAATTCATGGCATATTGAACAGCAATGTCGGTATCACTTTGGTAAGTCAGCTTTAGCGTATTGTGTAGATTATTGCATTTTTGACTGACTTGATTGGCGGTTTCAAATCCTGGCTGCAGGTTTCGATATTGTGGAAACCAGCGGATGCGGGTCGTAGTGCCTGATTGATATTTACAAACAGCTATTCGGGTTTGATCCAATTGCAATCGCGGATCCAGTGGCTCACAGTCTGTTGTGCCACTGAGCGACATTTTAAGGTACGCCTCGGTTTCGGCCTGCAGCGGATCCATGACAGTCTCTGGTGCCGAAGTGGCCTGGCCGCCACTATCGTCAGGACTTTGATCAACACTACTAGTCGAGGGGGTCTGACCAGCACCAAGCAATAGCAGCAGAGAATTGTCAGAATCGTCATCGCCCTGCATTGAATTCAATAAAGGGGCACAACTGAATGCCAAAAACGACAGGAATATGATGTTTTTTCTTAGTAGCGCCACTATGATTGTATAACAACGATTATCTAAATTTTGTCACTCTATTTTCATTTTTTTGGATGCAAAAAAATTGCCCTGAAGGGGTCGGGTAGTATTCCATTACCACTTTCATACGGTATGCGGTTCTTTTTTTTGGGGGGTTTTATCCTTTTCTATTTGCAAAAGAAGAGACATAATCGCGCCGAAGGTCCTTTACTGCCTGTTGTCCGGTCCCTTGATTTCCTAAACGCAAGATTTTGGTCCCGAGGTTCTATTCCGTACTAACTGCATCAATAATTCAAGTGATAACTAAAAAATAACAGCTCTGGCAAATAAGAGCCGGTTTTGCCCCGAAATAGCAGGAACCAGGGAATGCAGTAATTGTGAGCTGACTAAATCGAAATATGCCAGATTCCAATTCGTTTATACTGTCTATGCAGTTGGAATATGGCGGAACGAACTGGCCTTCTATAATCAGAATCTCCGACCCGACGCGGGCTGCTTTGGGTCGCATTCACGGCCCCCGCTGTAATTCTGACAGGACCCTGTCAGTTGGCTCTGGATGAGCGATTTACTCTGCCAGCAGCGACTGATGGCGGAATGTAACCATTGCCAGGATTAGTTTGCGCGGTAGCGGCTTGTCCAGGGGCAACTGGATCGACCCTTTGCCCTGCTTATAGTCCTCCAGCTGGTCTGCAAATTCCTCGATCACAGCCGGATGCGGGTAAAATCCGATGTGTTTTTTGTACGCCGCCATCATGACTTGCTGATCGCGCTTGCCGCCTGGTACTAGAGCATAGGCCGGAATGCCGTAGTTCATCAGTTCTTCTGCTGCGGGAACGGCCTGCAGAATACAGTCCCTTAGTTCGCGCAACAATCGGGCTGCCTCAGGCGGCTGACTGTCGATATACTCTGCTGCTGTCATGAATCGGGCGGACTTACATGTTACCGGATTTCAGCCGGAATTGGTTTGTAACCAGAACTAGGGAGCCTTAATTAAACAGTACACCCTGCAGTTCATCACGGGCAGCCGGCTCTGCTACAATCATCTTTTGGTACGCCCGGGTCTGGAGTGTCTCCCGCGTTTCATAGATACGGTATCGGACTGGTTGGTCTGGTTCGGCTTTTTGGGGCTTGCAAATCCACTGGCCCTGCTTGAAGGCCAGAATCCGCGCCAGTTTACCCATTGGATCTTTGTCGGAATCCAGAATGCGCTGCTCTTCCTCGCGCAGGCATTGGTATAAGGGCAGAATGCCGCGGTAAAACCAGGCGATGCGATTTTGAGCCGGATTGTCGGGCCAAATCTCATCCAGGTAGCGGGGTGTCTCTGCCGGCTTTTGGCAATTATGCTGCCGCGCGGCCATATTGATGTACATCCGGCTGGCCAGGTAACTACCGCCTTTGTCCGCCTGATGCAAGCCCAGCCAGTTTTTCAGGGCGTGCTTTTCACGGGTTTTCAGGCGGCTCAAATGGCGCAGCAGACCGGGTGCTGCGCTTTCGCTCTCTTCGGCTTGCAAGAGCAGCAAAGCCTCTGCGTAAATGATGGCCACTCCGGCATCCAAAAACAGAACGGCCGGGTTTATAAACAGATTCTCGAACTGCCAGGGCTCCAGATCATCGAGGGGAATCGTGCCATAACCGCGCAGGGCCTGCTCCAGCAGATCAGAAAGCTCCAGATCGGCAAAAATAGCGCTGATCGAGCCCAGCTGCTGCAACCGGGATTCCACCGAATCACGCAGTCTTGCCTGGGCACTACCTCTGCCGAGGATGCAGCCCAGTCGGCGCTGAAGGCGCCGTTGCTCACTTTCGTCTAGATGTTGAAACACCTCTGAAAGAAACAACGCCATATCTATACCCCTTTGGCTCCAATATCGGTTCGATAAAAAAGACCATCCACACAAAAATGCTCTATTTCTGTGTACATCTGCGTGCGGACAGCTGTCAGGGACGAACCCTGTAAACCCAAACCGAGCACTCGGCCTCCATTGGAGACCAGACCATCGGGAGTGTGGCGGGTGCCTGCATGGAAAGGAATTATGTCACCTGAACTTGTGTCAAGATTTTTTAGCGGAATTTCGCGCCGGTAGGAACCCGGATACCCGTCCGCCGCCAGGACCACCACAATCGCGGCCCCGGGCTTGTGGTGGATTTTGTTAATGGAACCTAGATCACCGGTTGCGCTCTTGTAAAGCAAATCCAGCAGGTCATCATCAACCATGGTCATCAACGCCTGGGTCTCGGGATCGCCAAAACGGATGTTAAATTCCACAACCCGCACCGATTCGCCCTCGACCATCAAACCGGCGTAGAGCAGGCCCCGATAGGGGTGTCCCTCGGCCTGCATTCCAGCCAGGGCCCGGTCCAGCACCTCGGTCTGTACTTTTTGCATTAGGGCCGGCGTCATAAAGGGCACCGGCAGATAGGCTCCCATACCACCCGTGTTGGGTCCCTCGTCGTTGTCAAAGGCCCGCTTGTGATCCTGGCTGGCCATAAACGGCAGGGCGCGCTGCCCGTCACACAAGGCGAAGACCGAAGCTTCCTCGCCGGGCATGAACTCTTCAATAATGACCCGCTGCCCGGCGGCGCCAAATTTGCCATCCAGCATTCGTTCCCGCAAGGCCTTTTCAGCGGACTCTAGATCGGGCGCCACAGCCACACCCTTGCCCGCCGCCAGACCATCGGTTTTGATAACATAGGGCGCCGGCAGGGACTGCAAATAGGCCCAAGCCTGGTCAAAATCGGTGAATGTTTGCCAGTCAGCCGATGGAATGTTATATTTACGCATAAATTCCTTGGAGTAGTCCTTGGAGCCCTCCAGGCGAGCGGCCCCCTGGTCCGGTCCGAACACCGGACAAATGTCCTGCAGCTGGTCAGTGATGCCGGCCACTAACGGATCCTCTGGTCCCACAACCACCAGATCAAAATGCTGCTCGCTGACATACCGCCGCAGGGCCGCAAAATCGCGCCACTCTACATCGTGAACTCTAGATTCGGCCGGGAAACCGCCGTTGCCGGGCAGCACTTTGAGTTCTGTTAATTGCGGACTTTGGGATAATTTCCAAAACAGGGCATGCTCGCGGCCGCCGGAGCCGATCAGGAGGACTTTCATGCCTTCCAAAGTCTTCGGCCGGATCCTGGCGCAAAGAAAATAATTGCCAGGGCCACCCGGTCTTCAGGTACCAGGGCTGAGTTGTCTTGATCCATGACAGACTGGACGCGACAGCCTATATACGAAATGTGGCATCTATGATCAGCACCCAGGGACTTACACTGCGTTATGGCAAGCGGATTCTTTTCGAGGATGTGAATATAAAATTCACCCCTGGCAATTGCTATGGGATCATCGGCGCTAACGGATCTGGCAAGTCCACCTTCCTGCGTATTTTAAGCGGCGAGGAAGACTCGCACACCGGAGAGGTGCTGATTTCCGAGAATGAACGCCTGGCCGTGCTCAAACAGAACCACTTTGAATTCGATGAACATACAGTGCTGGATACGGTCATCATGGGCTATCGCCGGCTCTATGATGTGATGCAGGAAAAAAATGCGATCTACGAGAAGCCAGATTTTTCAGACGAGGACGGCGTGCGCGCCTCGGAGCTGGAGGAAGAATTTGGCGAGATGGGCGGCTGGGAGGCGGAATCCAATGCGGCGGCTTTGCTGGAAGGCCTGGGAATCAAGGAAAAGCATCACGGTCAATTACTAAAGGAACTTGAAGATTCGGTCAAGGTACGGGTCTTGTTGGCCCAGGCCCTGTTTGGCGATCCCGATATTCTGATACTGGATGAGCCCACGAACCACCTCGATGTGCATTCCATAACCTGGCTCGAGGATTTTTTACTCGAATTCAAAAAGACTGTGATTGTGGTCTCGCACGACCGTCATTTTCTAAACACCGTTTGTACGCATATCGTAGACATTGATTTTTCCAAAATGACCATGTTCGTCGGCAACTACGATTTTTGGTATTTATCCAGCCAGTTGATGCTCAAGCAACGCAAGGATGAAAATAAGAAGAAGGAAGATAAAATCAAGGAATTGAAGGAGTTTGTGCAGCGTTTTAGCGCCAACGCGTCCAAGTCCAAACAGGCGACTTCGCGCAAGAAGTTGCTAGACAAGATCCAGGTGGAGGATTTAAAGCCTTCCAGTCGGCGCTATCCGTATATTAATTTTAAGCCGGAGCGCGAGGCGGGCGATAACGTGCTCAGCGTGGAAAACCTGAGCTACCAGGCGGGAGACGAGCTGCTTTTTTCCAATATAAGTTTCCGCATGAACAAGACCGACAAGATCGGTCTGACGGGACCAAACCCGCAAGCCCTGAGTGCCTTGATGCAAATTCTGGCCGGCGAACTGGAACCGAGCACCGGGACCGTTACCTGGGGTAGCACAATTACCACCAGCTTTTTTCCAAAGGATCATGATCAGTTTTTTAACACGGACCTGAATCTGATCGACTGGCTGAGGCAGTATTCACCGGACAATGAAGAGAGCTTTATCCGCGGATTTTTGGGCCGCATGCTGTTTTCCGGGGAAGAGGGTCTCAAATCGGCGCGGGTGCTTTCCGGCGGTGAAAAGGTGCGCTGCTTGCTATCGCGAATGATGCTTTCGGCAGCCAATGTTTTGATTTTGGACGAGCCCACCAACCACCTGGACCTCGAGACCATCACATCGCTCAACCAGGGCATGGAGGAGTACACCGGCGGCATCATATTCACTTCCTTCGACCACCAATTGATGCAAACGGTCACCAATCGCATAATAGAGATAAAACCGGATGGAATGGATGATCGCTTGATGTCCTACGACGCTTACCTGGAAATGCGGGAAGCAGCCCAGGTTGGTTGAAAAGTAATTGAAAGCCTGGGTCGGCCTGAAAGAAAGGTTGTGTGGAAAAGCTGCGCGATCTTCTAAAAAATATCTATTTATTTCAAGGTTTCTCGGACGAAGACCTGGCTTTGATTGCCCGGATTGCCAGGCGACATGATTTCAGCGCCGGTCAACGCGTGTTTTACGAGGGCGATGAAGCATCTTCATTCTTCGTTGTAGAGCTTGGCACCATCCAGATGACCAAGAAAAACGAAGAGGGTGACCACGAGGAAATTGTGGTCATTGGCAATGGCGCCCATTTTGGCGAGCTTCCCTTTCTGGATGAAGCCCGGCGGGATTTAACAGCAGTCGCCCGGGAGCGCTGCGACCTGTATGAAATCAGCTACACGGAATTGCGTGAAGTCTTGCATAACAACAAATCTCTGGCAGCCAGCTTCTATGAATCCATATCCCATTTTCTGGCTGCGCGCCTGCGCAAGGTAACGGCCAGCCTGATCAGCCTGAAAACGATTCGCCACCACCTGTAATTCCGGGACAAAACTCTGCCAGGCATTGCTCCACATCAGCCTTGATTAACGGCAGTTCCAGGATAGCGTCCATACCGGCGGCCTTGAGAGCGTGCAGGTTCGCCAGCGGTTCGCGCGTGCAACCAATCAGGCAGCTGCGCTCGGCAGCAGTGCGACAATGTTGCACAAATTCTATGGGATCGTCGATTTGTTCCACATCAAATAATATAATTTCATAATGTTGCAAGCGCAGGTAGATGTGCAAATCCCCGGGTTGCGCTAACCAGTCCAGTTGACAGTCCAATTGCTGGAAGATCTGCTGCAAGGCGCTCAGGTCGGTTGCCGACGCAAGGATACACAAGCCTTTTTGGGAGCGCTGCGGATGGACCCTGGCCAGCCAGGTTTGTTGGTGCTGTAGTTGATTCTGCAGGCCTTCGGTGGCCAATAGCATTTGATCGAGCGCGGCCATCAATTCCATTGCCGGACTGCCCTCTGCACTATGCCAGGTTTCGCGAATGCTCAGGGCATCGCTGCGCAGGTTATGCATACTATGCTTTAGCTTCTGCAAAACGGTGGCGTCATCGCTGTTTTTGATAGATTGATACCGGGGTCGATTGGATTGAAACATTAACTCCATCGCGTATAGCGTCAATATGGCGCCAAGGATTGCGAGGATGTACCAGGTAAAGGCGTGTGCCTCGGTGGCCAGCTGGCTCAAAGGAAAGAATTGCACAAACAGCAGCAAGGCCCCCGCCAGGTAAAACAGAATGCGGAAGCGCAGCAGCGAATCCGGCACGCGGGGCAATGGCAGCGAGAATGTGTTCAAGCTGGCAACCAGTCCGGCGCTGAGGACAAAAGCCACGGCGCCAAAGCCGGCAGCCTGGGCGGAGCGCAGGATAAAAAAGTCGGTCGGCATGACTCCCAGGAAAAACAAATGCAGCATGTCCAGCTCGATTCCAATCAGCCAGGCGACCATGATAATGCCGCCCGCTTCCAGGGAACCCATACGCATACTATAGTAGCGACTAAACCAGGTGTTGTAAAAGACCGGGATAAAGAAGGCCGACACTTGCAAAAAAAACACGATATCCTTGCGATTTTCTTCCATTAACTCCAGGACCCGGTCGCTGAAAAGGTTCTCATTCGTAAAACGAAATACAAAAAATAAAAAAATGTTTAGCAATAAGGGCAGCAGGGTCAACGCGGAAAGGTTCAACCATTGCAACCAGGCAGCATTTTTTCTTGAGCGCATAGTGTTCGACTACCTTGATCCGTTGGCAAGCAATCCCAGGCGCTGAAAAATTTTGTCAATGTTGCGTGTATAGTAATCCAGAGTGAATACGGCCTCGATCTCTGTTGGTTCCAGCAGGGATTGTATCTCCGGACGATCCTGGATGACCGCTTTCAAATGCAGCTCGTCATTTGCCCAGACCTGCATGCTGCATTCCTGGACGATCGCGTAGGCTTCCTCGCGTTGCAGTCCCTTCTCGATCAGTTTTAACAGCAGCCGTTGCGAAAAAATCAATCCACGGGTGGTTTTAATGCCCTTCTGCATATTACGCGGATAGACATGCAGGTTTTCCAGCACGAAAACCATTTTGGTCATGATATACTCCAGGGCGATGGTGCTATCCGGCAGGATAACCCGTTCCGCGCCGCTGTGGGAAATGTCGCGTTCATGCCACAGCGCCATATCCCGATAGCCGGTTAGTACGTTGCCTTGAATGACACGCGCCAAACCGCAGATGCGCTCGCAAATCACCGGATTGCGTTTATGCGGCATGGCACTGGAGCCCTTTTGGCCCTTCATGAAGGGTTCTTCGACTTCGCGGCTTTCTGACTTTTGCAAGAGACGGATCTCTTGCGCCATGCGATCCAGACCGCCGGCAATGATGCCCAACACAGCCAAAAAAGCCGCGTGTCGGTCGCGGTTAATCACCTGGGTGGTGATCAGATCAGGTTCCAGGCCCAGGGCTTGACAGACCTCTTCTTCCAGATCGGGATCGATATTGGAAAATGTGCCTACAGCGCCCGACAATGCGCCGACAGCAATATCGCGCGTAGCCGCCAGTAATCGTTCCCGGTTACGCTGCATCTCGGCATAAAAATGAGCGAATTTCATTCCCAGGGTCGTCGGCTCGCCATGTATGCCGTGGGTCCGACCGATCATCACCTGATCCTTGTATACCAGAGCCTGTTTGCGAGCCACGGCGATTAGCGAGTCCAGCCGATTTAGCAGGATTGCCGCGCTCTGTTTGAGTTGTAAACACAGCGCAGTGTCGCCAATGTCCGAGCTGGTCAGTCCGTAATGCACATAGCGGCCAGATTCGCCGATGTTCTCTTTGACATTCGTTAGAAAGGCAATCACATCATGATGCACCTCGCTCTCAATTGCCAGGATCCGGTCCACCTGAAAGTCGGCTTTGGCCTTGATGTTGGCCAGGTCGGCCGCCGGGATCACACCGCGCCGGTGCCAGGCTTCACAAACAGCAATTTCAATATCGAGCCAAAGCCGAAACTTGTTTTCAAGCGTCCATATTTGCTCGATTTCGGGATTGGAGTAGCGCGGGATCATCAGAGGGCCTTGGTGGGGTTGGATGACCAGATTATAAAAACTGAATTAGACGGCAATGCAAACCGTAATTTTGCTTGCTACGACCGCAATTCCCCACCAGGGACGGGATTCCTGGCTTTGCAAAACCAAAGCCGAGCCGATTGCTGCCTGCTGTAAGGATACCGCGCTGCTTTGCGGAGTGGACACCTCATCCGGGCAAGGTTAAAACTGCTTGCCTTGGCCTGAGTGTCTGGCAAGTCTATCCAATGACAGATCCAAAAACAGACGCTGCCGCTGAGACTGAATTCGATTTTGTGATCATCGGTTCCGGATTCGGGGGTAGTGTGTCCGCTTTGCGCCTGGCGCAAAAGGGATACAAGGTGGCTGTGCTGGAATCCGGCAAGCGCTGGCGCTCCAGCGATTTCCCGGCGACCAACTGGAAGATCAATCGCTTTCTATGGATGCCCGGTATTTTCTGTTACGGGATTCAACGCCTCAATTTATTGAAGCATGTCCTGATTTTGAGCGGTTCGGGAGTCGGCGGCGGCAGCCTGGTGTATGCCAATACGCTCTATAGACCGCTGGACAAGTTCTATTCACACCCCGGCGTTGCGGCTGTCGGCACAAAGGCCAGTCTGGCGCCCTATTACGGCCTGGCTGAAAAGATGCTCGGCGTTACCACCAATCCGCATGAGTGGGAGGTTGACCATCTAATGCAGGAGACCGCCCAGGACATGGGTTTTGGTTCCAGCTATCGCGTCACACCGGTGGGCGTGTATTTCAATCAGGATGATAGCCAAAGCGATCCCTATTTTGGCGGGGAAGGTCCGTTGCGAACGGGCTGCAATCATTGCGGCGGTTGCATGGTTGGATGTCGCTTTGACTCCAAAAATACGCTGGATAAAAACTATTTACATTTTGCCGAAAAGCTTGGCGTGCAAATCTTCCCGGAAAACCGCGTGATTGACATCATCCCCGAGGGGCAGAACGGAGAGCATGGCTATCAGATCATCAGCAATAGCCCCACGGGCTGGTTTGGCGGAAAGCAAAAGACCTGGCGCGCGAAATCCATTGTGCTTTCGGCCGGGGTGCTGGGCACAGTCGGATTGCTGCTGCGTCTCAAGGAACAGGGTCGCTTGCCGGGTCTGTCGGATCGATTGGGCGATGTCGTGCGAACCAATAGCGAGTCGATCGTCGGGGTAACGTCGACCGAAAAACAGCACAACTTTTCCAAAGGGGTGGCCATAACCTCCAGCGTGCATCCGGATGAGCATACGCATATTGAGCCCGTACGTTATTCCGAGGGATCGGACGCGATGGATTTGCTGACCACTTTGATGACGGACGGCGGCGGTTCCTTGCCACGGCCCTTGCGATTTTTGATCAATATCTGTTTTCATCCTGTTCAGTTTCTGCGGACCTTGTTGCCCTTCGGATTTGCGCGGCGCAGCATCATTTTGCTGGTGATGCAAACCCTGGATAACAGTATGCGTCTGGTGCGGCAACGCCGCTGGATTTTTCCGTTCAAAAAAACCCTCAGCTCAGCGGAAGGCAGCGGCAGCGATAAGATCCCGACCTTTATTCCGGTCGCCAATCAATTCGCGCGCTTGTTAGCTACCAAAATCAAGGGTACGCCCAAAAGCGCTTATAATGAAGTCCTGTTGGATGTGCCCACCACCGCTCATATTCTGGGAGGCGCCTGTTTCGGCAAAAGCCGCGCAGAAGGGGTCATTGATCCCCAGGGCCGCGTCTTTGGTTATGAAAATATGTGGATCTGCGATGGTTCGATGATTCCGGCAAACCCGGGTGTCAATCCCAGTTTGTCGATCACTGCCTTTAGCGAGCATACCATGGCCCAGGTGCCGCCCAGAGCATCGGGCGAAGCGGCGCACTTCCAGTTTGAAAAAAAATGGAAAGTGACCCGGATCCTGAATGTCGTGGCCAGGCAAAAACTGACCGGTCCGCGCGTGGGCAAAAAGAAAACGGCCGGCGCTACAAAAAAAGCGGCCCAACGAGCGGTTAAAAAACGGACTCGCAAGGCCGCGACCTGATCGCCAACTCCCTGGTAAGGATGCCCCCAATAGTCGCGCCTGGGGGGATCCTTCGACGAAGCTCAGGAACCGCGTGTCTGTGAGCGATCAGCGGAGCGAGCTAGCCGGAGCACCCGACGCTGTAGCGCAGCGGGGCGCCCTGATCTGGAATTCCCATAACCTTTCGAATTTAAAAAGCCAAACAAATTGATTGCAAGCATGGCCCGGTGTGCTATAAACAGGCTATGTGTGCTACCAGGAACCGCGGACTGCGACTTGTATTCTTGTTTCTAGTCGGGCTCATTGCTGCGGTTGCCGTATCGGCGCAAGCGCCAGTTACTACGAACGGTGACAAGCAGCAGGTACTGACAGGTAAAATCACCGCTGTGACCCTGTATTCCGACCGGGCGATTGTGGAGCGCCTGGCGCAAGCGGATTCGGGCAGACAGAATGGTAGTATCATTTTTACCGGGCTGCCTTATCGCATCATCAAGGACAGTATTTCCGCTGCCAGCACATCGGCTGTGATTCAGAGCGTGGCTGTGATCCCGCTTGCGGCAGCCGCTGAGGCGGAGGATCATCCCTTGCTGCGCAACTGGCAGTCCTTGCAGGACCAAAAAAGAAAGCTGCAGTTTCAAATCGAAACAACGGGCCACCAAATAAAAATGCTGGAGCAATTCACTCAGCTGAGCGCCCAAAAGGTGCAGTTGCAACTGCAGACCGGCGCCATCAATATTACTAGTTGGCGGGAAGCCCTCACATTTATCGAGCAGGAGCGCGAGGCCTATCAGGTGCGGCTGGGCAGCCAGACAGATGAACTAAAGAAAATTAGCGCTAAAGAGCTGCGGGCCCGTACTCTTTGGGAACAAATGCAACAAACGCGCCGCTACGCCCCTTTGCAAGTCAAAGTGGTCTATGCAAGTAAACCGGGAGCCAGGGTGAGTATTCGGCTGCGTTATCAGGTGAGCGATGTCCATTGGCAAAGCTTCTACGATTTGCGCGGAGTAACCGACAAGTCATCTTTTGATCTGGTTGCCCGGGCGCGTATTCGACAGGCTAGTGGCGAGAACTGGGAAAATGTGCAAATCACGCTTTCGGCTGCCAGGCCAGCCGCCGGGACAAGTCCTGGAATTCTACAACCCTGGCGGGTTGTTTCCAGCAGTCTGGGGGGTAATATGCAGCGCGAGCAGCAAAAAAACGAACTCGGCAACATGGAACGCGACACAGACTCGCAGACGACAGCGGTTGCAGCAACGGAAGCCTCCAGTTTCCAGTACACACTCAAGACAATCGAGAGCATCCAGAGCGATGGTGCTGCTCATGAAATCGAGTTACAGCGCAGCCAGTTGCAAGGTTCGCTCACCCATGTGGCCATCCCGGCGCTGTCCAGTTTTGTTTATATCCGGGCCAATCTCAAAAATACCAGCGGTATGCCCATTTTTGCCGGTGAGATGGGAATTTATCTGGATGCAAACTATATCGGTCAAAGTCGTCTGAACCGGCAGATTGCAAACGGAGAAAGCTTTCCGGTGGACATGGGCGTCGACCAGCGATTACGTCTGAAGCGCAAATTACTGCGTGGTGAAGTGGCCGGGACCGGTGTGTTTTCAAAAAGCGTGCAGGTAGTCAATACCTGGCAGATTGAGCTGGCCAATTTCTCGAGTCAAAAGCAGACTATCGTCGTTTATGATCGCTATCCCATTGCGGCTGATCCGAATATTGCCACAACCTTTGGAGGGGCCAATCCGGAAGCGAAACCGGATCAGAATGGGATTATAAAATGGAAAATCGAGCCGGGACCTGGCGCTGTGCGCCAGATTGAATTTACCTATTCCATGAGTTTTCCTGAAGCGGTCTGGAACCAGTTCGTTCAGCAAAGCACTCCCCGGGCCAACGATGATTTTGAGCTGGAGCAGAAACCCGGACAGAAGAAGCGCATGTATAATCTGGAAAAAATGTTTTGATCCGGAAAATGAACAGCCCTTGTTGCGGACAGATTGGATTCGCGGCGAAAAGATGGACTTGTATCCCTGGTCACGTGCCTGACCTGTGACAGCCAGGCCGGCAGCCCATGTCAATGAATTGCGCCCCTATGAAATCGAATCCGCCCCTTAGCCCTGTGGCTCAATTGGCCCAATTACTGATTATGGGCGAGGGTCGGCTCTACATCAATCGTGTTCGCAGCGCGATGGCAGAAATTCCACCGGACAAATTCTCGGCCTTCCTGCTGGTCGCCGACAAATATCTGTTTAAGTGTTTGGTATATTATATTCAGCTATTCCGCGATGATGAAGCCATCCAGAACAGTCTGAATGCTGATGACTTTGCCCTGGAAGCCCTGGAGCGCATCGTTTTATACTTGCACTTCAATTTTACCATCCGCGAAAAGGAAACCGAACCGATTTTTACGGAATATTTGTTTTATTTAGGTCAAGCCCGGCTATTGGCATTGCTGCTCGACACCAGCTATATCAAGCGCGATCCGCAGATTTGCATTAATATCATGTCGGTGTTGGATACCAAACATATCGACATGTATGTCAATCAGCGTACTAGTGTTCATGAATTTGTCGGTCAAATGATCCACGCTGTTCCGGCAGAACAGTTGCGTAGTCTATTTTTTCATAATCCAGGCTTTTTTGGCTATCTAAGGCTCATGTTTGAGCATGCCGAAATCCTTGCGGCAGACAGGGCGGTCGATTGGGCAGAGTCGGAAATCCGGGCCTTGCTGGATAAACTGAAGCCCATGGTGGCCGAGGCAAATCAAACGCAACAGCTGCTGGCAGCCCTGAAACGCGAGCATAAGGCCGGCGCCGCGGTGAAGCCCGATCGCATTCGCCGGATTTTGCTTGGTCTGCGCCAAATGGATCATTACCAGGACGCGATTGAGATGCTGGCACGTCAAGGGGCCTTCGAAAGCAAGGCTGAGCAGCAGATTGTTCAAAATCTACTGATTAACCCCCATTTCCGGGACATACTGGAGGATTTACCGGAATTCAATCCGACTGAGTTACAATGGCTGCAAGGCAATCAAATCTACTTTTAAACAATCGGCGACACATCCACGACGCGCTGCCTGATTGTGCTGTCTGTCTCTGTCATAGACTGCGAGCGGATTGTTGCATGCAGCCGAAAAATGAAAAAATAGTTCTAGCACCCTTGACAAGTGTTGCTCCGGCCTGCTATTTTTACGTATGAAAACTAGTGGCCGCATTGCGTTTGTAATCGTCGGGCTGGCAGTACTCTGCACCGTATCTTGTTCCCCTGATTCCGCGGCCTCCCCGGAGAAAACGGAAAAGGTTACAATAAAAGCCAGCGTGTCTGCAACGGCTTGTCGACCGGGCGAACCTGTTTTGGTGACAATCCGTATTCAGAGTAGCGATGCCCGCTTGCGTTCCGGGCCGGATCTCGATCAGGGGCTCCCGGGTTTTCAGGTGGTGGGACGCAGTGATTCCACCAGCATTCAAATCCTGAACGGATCCGAAGCCGAAACCAGGGAGCTAGGACTGACCTTATTGGCTCGTACCTCCGGCGATTGGAAAATCGGGCCCTTCAAGGTGGTCTCCGAAAGCGGCAAGGTGTATACTAGCAACACGCTGGCTATTCGGGTCGATCCAGACGGGCCGGGGGCCAGGAATGCCAAAGCAGCGGAGGATGCGCCAACCCTGATCCAGCCGGACCGACCAGCAGTCTACGATCAGACTGATATTTGAGATTCGCAGTTTTAGTGGTCGCATGGGCCCAATCGGCTACTGGGCTAGCAGGGCAGTTGGCGGGCCAGAATGGAACCGAGGCTGGCCAGATCGGTCAGGCGTAGTTCCGACTTGTCTTCCAGGTCGGACAGCACAGGCAATAGAACGACGCGACCCTTGTTTTGCAAACGGGCTTCGAGTTCGCTTTGCATTGCGATCATTGCGGTGATATAGTCCTGCAACAAATCTTGCGCCCGGGGCGGGGTAGAGACCGATCCAGTGGACGGAAGGGCAGTTGTGGATTTGTTTGCGCTAAACTGCCGGGGAAACTCGGTGATTAATTCTGGCGGTATGGTCCGATTCAACACCGTAGCATGGGCTTGCATTCCTTTGGCTTGCAGTATGCTCGCCAGGCTTTCGACGACCGCCACCGAGTCATCGCGTACGGCGCAGACCAGGTAGATGCGGGTTTGCGGATCTTGCAACCAGAGGCGCGCAGCAGCCAGGCGATCCATGATCCGAAACAGCACCTGATCCAGCATGAGCAATAATTCAGCCAGACCAAGCAGAATGCCTTCGCCGCCTGCTTTACCCAGGCCTTTGAGGATCATTTGGGCGCCGCCCCGGATGGTTTTTTGGAAGAAATTGGCTTCCTGCGCATCGCCGGCAAACCATTTTAACCATTCCAGAATTTTACTGTCCAGAAAAGCCAGCATCCGTTCCGGCCGATCGATAAAATCCACGGCATGCAGGCCCGGGGCGGTATCGATAATCAAATCATCGGTATCAGGATACATCTCCAGCCACTCGGCCATCCGGACTGGTGCCAGGGTTTCAATCGCCGTGGCAATCTTCTGGGCGACCGCCTTGTAGAAGGGATGATTCAGCAGTTGTTCGCTGTTCGCAGCGCTCAAATGAGCCTCAGCGATCCAGCGTTGCAACGAATCTTCCAGGTTCAGCATGGCCGCGTGCAAGGAACCCTGTGTTGGCGTGCGTTCCATGATTTGCGTGCCGGACTCCTGTATGGCTCCCGCTCCCAGAGCCGACTGCAACCGCCGGGCCGGGTCGATACTGAGCAAGCCCACGTTGCGACCGCTTTGCGCCAAATGAATCGCGTAACCCGCCGAAAGAGTGGTCTTGCCGACACCGCCGGCGCCAAAAAATACATGCAGGCGGGGCCGCTTTCGCTCAAGCATCAAGCGCTCCTTGCATGCAATCTGCCAGAAATTCAACTCTTTGCAAGGGTCGGGCCAGCGGATTATAGAGTAAAACATCCGGAATGGACTGAACGGCGAGCGGCGATTCCTTTCGGAGTCTGACTTCCATTTGCACCCGTCTGCGCAGATCGCTATAAAGCGCCTGCACCCCGGAGCGGCTGGCCGGCTGGGACAAGCGGTCTGTTACGGCGCTCACGATTTCACTTTCATGCGCTGATTCATGCATCGCAAAAGCGCTGGCGATTTCATTCAGGGGCGGTTTGTCAGCGCCATTAGCCGAGCCGACCAGACTGCGATTCAGGAAAATTCCAATCGGCGGAGCGTGCAAATCAGCTTCGAGTTTGGGAATCAATTCCAGGCTTTCGTCCACCGGCATTTCCTCAGGCAGGGTCACAATCAAGGCTCCGGTTTTGGATTGATCCCGAATGAGCCTGGTTACCCGTCTGGTTTCATCAATCAGGGGTCCGGCAAACTGGAACTCCGAGATGGCAGATACAATGCCGAACAAGGCACCCCCATGGCCGGTTGCCGGAGCGTCCACAATGATGCGCTCAAATCGCAAACCGCGCTCTTTTTCAGCCAGTTCGACCAGCCAAAACAAGCGTCCCAGAAAGAACAGCTCTGCCAGTCCCGGACTGGCTTCGATCAGGCGGGAGACTTGCTTGTTATCAATCACAAACTTGTATAATAAATTCATGCCGAGGTGTTCGACAAAGTACTCCCGCAAAGCCTCGGTTTCACGATAATTCATTACCGACAAATTGGGTCGAATCAGGGCATGTTTGTGTTCGACCGGATCCACCCCGAAGACCGGACCGATACTGTCGGTCAGCGACCACTGGACGATCAGGGTATTGGCTCCCCTGCGCGACCAGGCCAGACCCAGCGCGCTGCTAATGGTGGACCGACCCACTCCGCCCTTGCCAAACACAAAGAGCAAACGGCGATTCAAGTCCATCAGCATAGTATCAGTAGCTTTTGAAAAAAGGCCGCGCTTGTCCAG
Source organism: Leptospiraceae bacterium (assembly GCA_020441005.1). GTDB lineage: Bacteria > Spirochaetota > Leptospiria > Leptospirales > Leptonemataceae > JAGRNA01. Next base: position 32,826 of record JAGRNA010000015.1, on the reverse strand, counting down.
CAGATCCAATTCCAACCCGCTTTTTTGAGCACGGCGGACTAACCTTTTTCAGGCTGTGGATTGGGCACCAGGGGCATGCGCCGCAGTTTTCGCTTGCATGGTGTCAATGCCGGATCGTTGCGGTTTTTGATTGAAGCACGCCGCCATGCGGCGAACAGTGGCTTATTGTGCAGTTTACTTCTCTTTTATATGAATTTAGTGTTTTTAGTAAAAAGGGAACTCTGATCGCCCTGCTTGGAACGGTTTTCGGAAGCTGGCATCAATTAGCAGCGGCGCCGGATTTGTATCTGGAGTATCATCCGCTAGGCAACAATCATCAGTCGGAACTTGTGCGCCCGGCAGTGCTAAAGGCCGGGGCTACCATTCAACTAGCCCATGTCCATGTGCGGAATAAAGGCACTGCCGCGGTTCCCAATGTGCGTGTCGGGGTGTATTTATCCCGCGATGATCAGCTGGATGCAGAGGACCGTTTATTAATCTCGCATCAAACTGCGTATCAAAACGCAATTGAGCCTGATAACGAGCGGAAAATACTTTGGATCTTCCAGCCGGTCATTCTACCGGTCGATGTCCCAATCGGTACTTATTATGTGCTTGTTGCTGTGGATGACAATCGACTCGTCCAGGAAAGCGACGAAAGTAACAATACCATTAGCCAGTCCATCACCATTGCCCTGCCAGATTTGCGCTTTGACAACCGCCCGTCTGTCAGTCCTGCCGAAGTTGCCCCCGGCGGCGGAGTTACGTTCAATAATATTCAAATTCGCAATGCGAGCCCGGTCTCTATAGGAGATTTTTCGCTCGGGTTGTATCTTTCCAGGGATGCCAGAATTGATCCTAACGATACTTTATTGGCTGAATTTGGCAAAAACGGACTGGGCGCGGGGAACGATACGAGCATGCGGACTTTTACCGGCTGGTTGCCGACAGATTTGCCATCCGGAGAGTATCATGTGGGCATTTTACTGGATAACAAACAGCTTTGGGCAGAATCCGATGAAAACAATAATACTCTGACGAGCATTGTGCGCGTGAGTCGACCAGCGGAACGGCCGGCGAACCTCGGATGGGCCGGTGGTGACTGGATTCGACCAACAACAATTCAGGCCGGCGAGTCCATCCAGTTTGACGCTCTGGCCATCCGTAATACGGGACAGGGTCCTGCGGCGGCTTTTGTGGTGGGCTACTATTTGTCCAAAGATCAACATATTGATGGCAGTGATCTATTATTGCACTCCGTGGGCCTCGAGAGTCTGGCTGTAGGCCGTCAACAGCGGCTGGCCGAGCAATCCATGTTGATACCAGGCAGTGTGGCATCCGGCAGCTACTATATCGGCGTGATGCTCGATGCCGAAAACCAGGTCGCAGAAACAAACGAGTCCGACAATACCCGTTTTCATCCGATTACAATCAATGCAAACCGCCACCCGGATTTGTCCTTCAGTCGTTCGCCGCGCTTGTTAACGCCATTTATCAATGCCGGGGCTCTTTTGCCGCTTTCAGAATGGCAGATCCAAAACCAGGGCTCGGTGCCGGCGCAGGAATTTCAAATCAGCGTGATCCTGTCTCGTCAGAAAACGTACAGTCGTAAAGATAAAGTCTTGCAGACAGTGACTGTTTCTGGTTTGAAGTCCGGACAAACCCGCGATTTCAAGGCCTCAACTCTACGCATTCCGGCGAATACCAGGGCGGGCGATTATTACATTCACTTCGTAATTGATGCCGACAGCCGGATTGCGGAGGGCGATGAAAAGAACAATGCGGTCAGTTGGCCTGTAAAAATCGGACCGGTTTTGATCATGTACTAAACATTTCGTGATTGCGGCGCTAGTTTGCAAACAGTCGCTTTACAGCCTGCAGGCCGGCAAACTGGTGATTTTTGGTTTTCACAATAAAACGACCGCGGCAAATGGCCTATGCCCATTACCCTGGAACCGCGTTACGATCATAAGGCCACGGAAGCCCGGTGGATTACAATTTGGGCAGAATTGCAGGCTTTTCGTCCGGAATTCAGCAAACCTTCCAAAAAGCTGGATCCCTTTTGTATAGTAATACCGCCGCCCAATGTGACCGGCGAACTGCATGTCGGTCACGCCCTGGATCAAACCATGCAGGATGTCCTGACTCGCTTTGCCCGCAAGCAAGGTCGTGAAACCCTGTGGCTGCCTGGTATGGACCACGCGGGTATCGCCACTCAGGTCAAGGTGGAACAAAAGCTAAAAAAAGAGGGCCGCGATCGTCATGAGCTCGGTCGTGAGGCATTTATTGCCGAGGTCTGGAAGTGGAAGGCCGAATCAGGCGGCAAGATCACCGGTCAGCAGCGGCGGATGGGCTTCTCCGTAGACTGGAGCCGTGAACGCTTTACCATGGATGAAGGGCTTTCCGAGGCTGTGCTGAAAGTCTTTGTGGATTTATATAATGAAGGTTTGATTTATCGCGATACCCGGCTGGTCAATTGGGATCCCGTGACGCGCACCGTGCTGTCCGACCTCGAGGTAGAGTTTGACGAGGGCTATGAAGGCGAGCTGTATTCGTTTGCCTATCCCTTACAAGACGGTAAGGGCGAGATCGTCGTGGCGACGACCAGACCCGAAACGATGCTGGGAGATACTGCCATTGCCGTTCACCCGGATGACGAGCGTTACAAAGCGTTAATCGGTAGCACTGTCCGGCATCCCTTTGTGGACCGCCAGATCAAAATCGTGGGTGATGCACAGTTGGTGGATCCTGAATTTGGCACCGGGGCTGTCAAGGTTACTCCGGCCCATGATCCCAATGACTATGAGGTGGGGCGTCGGCATAAGCTGGAATTCATTTCTATTTTCGATGACAAGGCGCATATCAATGAGCTGGGCGGCGAGTTCGCTGGACTGGAGCGCTATACGGCCCGCAAGGCAGTCAAGGCCCGGCTGGCCGAGTTGGGCCTGGAACGCGGCAGCCAAAAACACAAGATGTCAGTCGGCCGGTCCCAGCGGTCCGGCGCAGTGGTGGAGCCGATGATTTCAACGCAGTGGTTTGTCAAGATCAAGCCGCTGGCGGAGCCGGCGATCAAGGCGGTCAAGGACGATACAATCCAGTTTTTTCCGGAACAATGGGAAAAAACCTATTTTCACTGGATGAATGATATTCGGGACTGGTGCATTTCCCGGCAGCTTTGGTGGGGCCATCAGATTCCCGCCTGGTATGGTCCCGATGACAAGATCTTTGTGGCCCACGACGAAAAAACAGCCAAGGAGCAGGCCCGGCAGCATTACGGCCAGCCGGTAGAGCTGCGGCGCGATCCGGATGTGCTGGATACCTGGTTCTCGTCCGGTTTGTGGCCCTTTTCTACCCTGGGTTGGCCCGATCAAAAAAGTAAAGATTTACAACGCTGGTATCCCACCACGGTGCTCGTTACCGGATTTGATATTATCTTTTTTTGGGTGGCCCGTATGATTATGATGGGACTGCATTTTATGAAGGCCCCGCCCTTTCAGCATGTGTACATTCACGGCCTCTTGCGCGATGAGCAGGGCAAGAAGATGTCCAAGACGATCGGTAATGTAGTCGATCCGCTCGAGGCAGTTGATGAGTACGGGGCGGATGCATTCCGCTTTTTTCTGATGGCCATCAGTGCCGAGGGAAAAGACTCCCTGTACTCCGAACAGCGGCTCAAGGGCTATCAAAACTTTGCTAACAAGATCTGGAATTCATCGCGCTTTGTGCTGATGAATTTGCCGGACGGGTTCAAGGTAACTGATGCCAGATTAACCGAGCTGGAGCTGGAAGCGGAGGACTACTGGATCCTGAGCGAGCTGAATCAGCTGCAGGCCAATCTGGCCGAGTATTTCGAGAACTATAAGTTTCATTTGGCGGCCGAACAGCTGTATGCCTTTACCTGGCGCCTTTTTTGCGATTGGTATATTGAATTCATCAAGCCGCGTCTGTTTGGCAAGGTCGGTGAAGCATCGGCCGAAGCCGCCCGCCAGACTGTTGTGCATGTACTGCGCAACTTGCTGGCCCAATTAAATCCCTTTATGCCCTTTATTACCGAAGAGGTGAACGAGCATCTGAACACCTTTGGCGGATATGACAAAAAGCACGAGCAGCTGTTGACCAGCCGCCGTTTTGAAAAAGCGGTCAAGCTGCCTAAAAAAGCGGAACGGCAGATCCGGGCCCTGGAATTATTGCAGGAGGTAATCGGTTCTGTGCGTACAATACGAGCCGAGACCGGCATTGCACCCGACCGCAAGGTCAATCTGGTCATCGCCAGTGAGCATAAAGAGCTGGCCAGGGTTGTGGAACAAAAAGGGGCGGCCATAGAGCGCCTGGCAAAAATAGAAGACTTGCAGGTTGTCAAAACGCATCAACCAGGTGAATTTGATGCTTCTGAAGTCTTCACTGAGGGCAGTGTGTACATCCCTTTGCAGGGTCTTTTGGATATTGAAAAAGAAATCAAGCGACTCGAGGGTGAGAAGAGCAAGTACACCGGTGCCCTGCAGGGCATCGAGAAAAAGCTGGCTAATCCCAAATTCACAGACAATGCGCCCGCCGAAGTCGTGGCCAAAGAAAAAGAAAAACTGCAGGAATTCCAGGATCGATTGACGGTGACCAGGGCCAGTCTGGAGCGGATGAAAAAGCTGGGCCGTTCGTGAAATTGATCTCTACCCTGGCTGGTATCTGCTCGATAGTGTGGCGTGCCGGATCGAATCCGGTTCCGCCCCGGATCTGTCTATCGCCGACCAACAGCTGACGGTGCTCAAGCAGGACAGCAATACCATGCGTCATATCGAAGACTGCACCTGCCGGCGTATTGATTATCTGAGTGAAAGCCTGCGATTTGCCTGGCAGGAGTTGCAAGATCGCCAGACAGTGAAATCAAAACCAGATTGAAAACGGATGCAAACATTCATAGAAGCGGCCACCTGCCCATAGCGCTCTTCTGGCTCTTTGCCGGCTGGTCGGGATCCAATCAGCTGTTGCAATCGGGCGGTCCTTTGGCGCTGCCTGTGGCCAGCCTGCTTTTGGTGCTTGCCTGTTTGCCCCTGCTTTCCGTATGGTTATCCTGGGTTCCGCTGCAGTATTGCCGTCGAATTTTTTTTGGCGCTGGTATTTCGCTGGCCGGGCTGCGAATCCGCAGCGGCACGCTCTTGGCCTTTGCGGCTGGAGTGGTACTGGTGATGCAGCTAAAAGCCATCGTACTTGAGCCCTACATTGTGGATGGTCCCAGTATGCGTCCCGGACTACAGTCCGGTCAAATCGTGTGGGGCTATAAATGGATGGATGGCACACCCTGGCCGCATCTGCCCTTTCCCTTTGGCTGGCCAGATGCTCAAAGGACTGCCTGGCAGGGCAAACTACAGCGCGGCCAGCGGGTAGTCGTGCGGCTGCATACCAGGGCTGGCGGAACTCGAATCGTGATCAAACGCATTGCGGCTCTGGGCGGTGATGAATTCACTTTGCAGGCTGCCGGGATTGTCGTAAACGGCCGGTTTCAAGCCTGGTTTTCCCAGGCAGCCGCCGGCGATCGAAATCAGCCGGGCAACCAGCGTCAGTCCTTGACCGATCAGATTGTGCTGCCGCCGGAGCAGACTTGGCCTCTGGCCAGTTTGCAAAGCAAGGCCTATATCCAATATGCCAGCCAGTTTGGTCTGGGTGCCGGCGGATCAGTTCCTGCGGAGTGTCTCGTGCTGTTAGGCGACAACCAGGCCGTATCAGTCGATTCACGTCATTTCGGGTATGTGCTGCGCAGCCAGGTAGAAGCCGTGCTGGCCGATTAGGGTCGGCCAGGGGCTGCTACTGCAGCGCGGCCAACGGTCCGATTCGAGGCCCACAATTGCCAAAATGCAGTGATCGGGGTCCATGCAAAAAATGCTTGTTAAAATGCCTGGCAGATGCTCCTTGAATGCAATGGGTTGGCATCACAAAGTCAAGCGTAGCCAACGACTGGGTTTATCGCTTGTTGAGCTGTCAGTCGTGATCCTGATTATTGGTATGCTATTGACGATTATGTTTGCCGTGATTACCGGTGTCGTCGATATCGTTTCGGTCGTTTCGCCCAATGTGCGCACAAAAAGCCAGGCCTTCCTGGCCATAACGCAGATTCGGACCTGTATATCACAAACCTACTACAACCCCAACATTGATCGTCTGTGGTTTGTGGCGGACAATCGCGGTGAAAGTGCCAGGCTAAGTCTGGCCTGCGTTCATCCCGGTGCTGAAGAGCTCGGTCGTCCGGCTGTGCGGGAGGTTTCTTTCTATTTGAGCAAGACGCCCGAGGATAAGGAAGGCACATTTACTCTTTTTCGGCGCGAAGATCAGCTGGTAGATGACAAACCGGGTCAGGGCGGTTGGCACTATCCTTTATTGCACAATGTGAAAGAGTTTTCTATGCGCTATACGCTGAATGGCAAGGATTGGCAAGCCAACTGGAAAAGCGAAGAAACACGCCGCATTCCCCGAATCGTTGAGATCAGACTTGTACTGGAAATTGAAAAGGGACGGGGTGACAAGCGTGAGGCCAGGGCTTTCACTCTGCAAACACTGGCTCGGCCAGGCGTCTACATTCGATAAATGCAGACAGGCTTACGATGAAATTGCTCTATCGACAAACAAGAAAGCGCAACCGGGGTCCCGAGAGCGAGCGGGCTGTGTCCTCGGCGCATTCGATTTTTGTGAATCCGGCTGACGGACGTCGGGGCGGTATTGTGATTATCGCCGTGCTCTTGATCGCGACCTCTACCATGACGATTACCACAGATTTTTATAATGATGTAATCAATCACTATTCGGCCGTTCGGTCGCAGGCGGAGGGTTACCGGGCGCATAGTCTGGCCATGGCCGGGTTTCAGGCCGGATTAACCGCGCTGAAAATGATTCCAGAGGAGTTCCTGTACACGAAGGGTATGGTTTTGAATCCGCCCAATATTGAGATGGATAAAGAATGCGATGATTCCGGCGAGTACTGCACCCATCTGTTTATTACCTATCGCATTCAGCCGGAAGACGGCAAACTGAATCTAAACAATCTTGTGCTGACCGGCGATGAGCCCAATGAACCATTTCGCAAGCTTTTGATTCGTTTTTTCGATCGATTCCAACAGACTCTGGTTGAAAAGGAAATGGATTTGAATCGGGATGCGGAGCAGCGCGTGAATGCGTTGATCGACTGGATCGACCTGAATACCAATGAGTACGGCGATGGAGCGGAATCTTCCTATTACGATGCCTTGCGTCCGCCGCAAAAAATCAAGAATAGCATGCTGTACAATCTGTCCGAGTTGGCAGTTGTGCGCGGATTTAATCGCCAAATTGTCTATGAGCCGCTGATCAGCGAAGAGTGGAAAAACAACCGCGAAAACCGGGCCAGCATGACGGATGAAGAAAAAGAAATGTTGCAGGATGAAGACTGGATTATAGCGAATAATCTGACCGCTTATGTCCCCTATCAAGCCAGCATCGATGACAAGGTAAATATCAACGCGGCTCGTTATCATGTTTTAATGAGTCTGTCGACCGGGATGACGCCGGAGGCCGTCAAGGCCTTGTTCAAGCTGCGACGGGATAAAAACGGTTACATTAAAAACCTCAGCGAATTACAGGACTTGCCGGAGTTTATGGCCAGTTCCAGTCAAACCGGTCTGAGCTTGTACCAGGAGCTGGTCGGTACAGGCGGTGAAATCAGCGGACTGATCAAAACCCAGGGAGCATATTATCGCGTGATTGGAGTTGGATCTGTGGTTCGTCCTACCGATAATGAGGAAGATAAGGATGTCCTGGGGATCCGGCGCGTTTGGGGAATTTACGAGAAGAATTCTCAGCGTTTGATCTACTATGCTGAGGATTAGAAGTGGCCTGGTTTGCAGAGAATTATCTTGTAATCGATTACGGATCGAGTTACATCAAAGGGGCCTTGTACGAAGGCGGCGCCGGAGCGAGTAAAATTCTGCGCCTGGAGAGTCTGCCGATTGTCAGTATTGGCAGCGCCGACCCTGTAGCACTGGCCCTTGTCCGCGAAGCGCGCGCGGAGGATGATGCCGCAGACGTGCCTGGGCCACAGGAGAGCCTGCAACACGTTGAATTGGGCGAGTATGAGTATAATCTTGTACGCTATGTTCTGTCTTTCTTTCCCGAGGAGCAAAATTTTATTATCAACCTGCCACAGGAAAAACTGTACGTGCGGGATTTGAACATTCCGGTTATCAATCCGCGTCAGTTGCCGGAAATGATCCCCTTTGAGGTTGAAAACCTGATTCCCATCACCCTCGAGGAGGCTGAGGTCCAGGGAATCATTGCCGAAAGCAACGAAGAAAGCACGCGGGTCGTCTCGTTTTCGGTGAACCGGCAGGTGTTGATTGATACGGTTGAACCCTTGCAACGCGGTGACTCGGCAATCCGCATGCTGTCTGTAGATGCGGTCGGCCTGGCCGAATTCGCGCGCTTGTTGCCGGAAAACGATTACCGGGACCGGGTGATCGCCCAAATTGATATGGGCGGTGAATACACTATTTTCAACGCGCTAAAGAACGGTCAGCTGATCTTTACACGCAAGCTGGACCTGGGCGGGGCCGATATTACGCGCCTGGTGGCAGAGCAGTTCAAATTGGGCAACGATGAAGCCGAACAGCGCAAACTAGAGCTGGGACTCGACCTGACCTTTTTGAATAAAGAATTACAGCCCGATGATGCCTGGTTCAAGCGGCTGCGAGTTGAGAAGTCCGAATATGTAAAATTGCTCAAGAAAGTCGAGAGTCTGTTTAAGGAATTATGCGAGGAAATTGAGCGCTCGGTGCTATCGTTACCGGTGGAAAGCCCGCAAGTTTTTTACTGCAGCGGCGGGCTCAGTTTGATGGCCGGCGTTATTGATTACCTTGGTCAGGAGCTGGGCCGGCGCGTGACCGCCTATCCGGTTGCTTTAAGCAACGGGGAGAATCCCGCGCTTTGGGCCACTGCGATCGGCACAAGCGCTCATTACCAGCGCAAGAGCCAGGATCGGCTGGACTTCCTGAATAGCCCCTTTGGCAGTACCCTCAAAGGCGGGGAACTGAACTTTAATATGTTTTCTACTCCGATCATGATTCTGCTGCTGTCTGTGATCCTCTTTTTGGGCGGACTATTGGCTGGCGTCGTTCTCGACCGCCGCCAAATTCAGGCGAATCGAACGGAACTGATCAAGGTCGCTCGTACGATCCCGGGAGTCAAAGCCAGCAGTAATTACAAGACAATCCTGAACAATATCAAGCAAGTCTGTCGCACGCGATTACGCAGTGCCGGCGGAACCGAAGATGGTCAGGGAATACTGCAAATTCTGCAGGAAATCACCAGGTTGACACCCGGTCCCGATGACCTCTTTTTTAAACTCCGTCTGCTTACCTATACCGGCGACGGCGTCAAGTTTGATGCCGATGTAAACAACTATGAGGATTCGACCCGCTTGATTGCGGCGCTCAAGAAATCCACCCTGTTCAGCAAGGTGGAACTTGCTAAAAACCAGCGGGCTTATAATCAAAAACTGATCCGGATCACAGTTCAAATCAAGTTGAATCGGCAGAGCAAACTGGCCGGAGCGAGTTGTAATTAAGATGCTAGCAAAACTGGAACCGCGTGAACGACTTTTTATCCTGGCCGGCGGCAGCGTCCTGGTCGCCTTTTTGTTGGCATATATGTTGTTCTTTTTAATACGCAAGCGTAATGAGCAGCGTGTCCAGGTGCACCAAACCCAGGCGGCCATTGAAACGGCCCAAAGACTAAAGGGCCAGATTCTGTCTATGGCGGAACCGACTCGTCAGGTACAGGACAAAAACCAGTTCATGGGCCAGATCTCCAGATTGCTGGAAGAAAGCAGTATGAAGATTCGCAACATGAAAGACGAACCCCCGGAAGCGCGTGGCGGCTTCACCGATCATCCCGTGCGCATCAGTCTGAGTAATGTGGAACTAAGCGAGCTGATTCGATTTCTGCACACGGTGGAATACAAGACCCAGGCGCGTGTGGAAAATCTGAGCATCGACAGGCAGCTATCCGCCAAGGAATTGTACAATGTCAGTATGACTGTTACCATCTCGCTACCAAATGAGGGAGGGGATAATGGCTGACGAGGAATTGTTGATTGAAGCGGAAGAGACACAGCCGCCACCCGATGAAACGGCACTGCTGGCGACTGCCGATCTGGATATAGAGGAACACGATGAATTTGAACCGGTGCGCCTGACCTGGAAGCAGTGGTTGTATATTAGTTTAACGGTGGTGCTGTCTTTTTTATTTTTTGGAATCTTGATGTTTCCACTGGATGATATTGTGCGCTGGGTCGCACGCAGCAATTTGCCAGGACTGGAAATTCAGGACCTGGAACTAAACTATATTACAAAGGACAATGCCACCGATCTGCAGTACGCCAACCAGGGACTGAGTGTGCAAGCCAGGACAATTCGATCCGGTTTGGCCTGGTGGTCGCTGGCAAATCAGAACCTGAATGGTCCGATTGATATTCAATCCATTCAGCTGCATCATCCGTTATTTGGCTTGCGGGCCCGGGAGCTAAAGCTGCAATTTCAGGATGTGGGCCCCCTGCAGCAAAACAGCCCCAAACCCCTGCAAGGGTCGCTAAAAGCCCAGCTGGCCGGTCTGGTTGTGGAGGATGCCGGCCCCCTGGCGGTGGAAAAGGATTTAATCAAGATATCCAAAGCGGATGTTGAGCTGGTATTCGATCAGGGCCGAACCGATGTGCGCCAGCTGCAAATACAGAGTAATGCCTTTCAGATCAGTTTGAAAAACGGATCGATCGGACCTGCGGCCAGCCTGGCTACCGCGCCGCTGCGCGGACAGCTTTGCTTAACACCGACGAATGAATTCAAAACCAGCGATGCGTTTCTTGGTCTGCGAACAATGTACGAGTTTTCGGGCGGCAGCCTGGAGGAGCGTTTTTGCACAGAATTACAGGGTAGTCTGGGCAAACCGGAAATCAAAACGAGGCCGCCCCTTAATAAACCAGATGTCGATTCTACGGACAAAGGTCCGCAGGCGGAGCCGGATTCTCCGGCTACGGCCAATCCGGATGTGGACGAGGCAGACTGATGCACATGCTTTGCGGGCATTGTGCCCTCCGGCAAACCTGGCGGGCTCTGGCGAGGATTGGATTGGTTCTGAGTACCACAACAGCCTTGCTGGCCATTGAACCGCAACTGGAAATACCGTCACCAAAAGGCGATCCGGGCCCCAAATCAGTTTTAGATGGCAATCCTGATCGCAAGAATGCGCCCATCGAGAACGGCGCTTTGCATCCAGATATCCCAGGGCCGCGCGGCCGATCGTTGGTTTCTCAACCGCGGCGCTCAAAAACCAGACAAACCCGCGGTCAGCCCAAAAAGCGGAGTACAGGGGGCAATGCAGCAGCCAAAATAACGCTGATGACAGCGGCGCAAGCCGGCCACTTACAGCAGTTATTAGATGAAATCAAAACCGGGAATGATTCTACCAGGTTGCCCATAGAGCAAGCGGAGCGACCGATTGCCGCATTCTTTCAAAAGGGCAGGCTGGTTGCCTTTGACCAGGCTTGTCCGATCCAGTTTCGTTCCGGGCAGCAAAAACCGGGTTTGCCATACACCCAATGGAACATCAGTTGTTGGCCGGGCTCTCCAGTCGTGCGATTATACAAAAAAGAACATGCGTTGCTGCCAGTACTGTCGCAAAGCCAGGATCTGGAGGTTTCATTGGCCGCTCAATTGCGCCTGGTTCGTTTCCAGGCAAAAAAAGGGCAAATCCAGTGGCGCTGGCAGGTTCATGCCTTGCAGCCCTTAAATGAGCTGCGGGCTGCCGTATGGCAAAAATGGCCCCTGCCGGATTGGCGGCAAATAGAAGAGACTGTTCGGGACGCCAGGCAACTGGCTCATCTGCTGCGACAACTGCAGGCAAACGTCAAAGCTGATCGGGTGAATCAATTATTGCGATGGTGGCCGGAATTAATACCCGCCGGTCAGGCGATCCAATTTGGCGCGGACTGCACCATCGGGACTGCATCGATGGAAGCACCTGCGGCGGTTGGCTATCGGGCTGTTCAGCTTAACGCCAGCTGCCTGCCGCAGCCTTTTAACACCATCAGATTGTTGTTACCGGTCGCGCATCCGGTAATCAAACAACTCGCGGAATCCAAAAAAGGCCAAAAATGGGTCATGGAGCTAAAATTTAGCGAGATTGTCTATTATGATGGTCAATTTCAGCTGTTATGGGATACGATACTGAAAGCGAGGGCTTTGCCGACGCTGTAAACCAGACCGGTGTATGCCTGATGCCCGCACGGGCCGGCGCTGCCGTCCTGCTTAGGTTCGATGATGACTAGAAAACATCCAAAAGCTCGCCTGCTTTGCCTGGCCGTTGTTTATTGTAGCGCGCTTGTCTGGCATGGTTCCACCAGGCTCGTGGCCTCGAATGAGACAACCGGGAGTCGGGCCGGTGAAGTCGAATGGCGGACGGTGCGTCTCCATATAACTAAAAAAATCTATAATCCCCTGCAACCCTACTCTGTCCCGGCCGTGCAAAGTGCCATCGCCAGCGGCTTTTATATTGGGAAGGGTCGCATCCTGAGCAGTCTTGAAAGTGTGCGGTATGCCACGCATGTAGAGGCTCAATTCAAGGATCGGCCGGACCGACTAACCATTCAGCGCAGTATTTATGGATTTGATTGCGGCCTGGCTCTGCTGGAGTTTGATTTGCCCGCGGTGGATGATAGCAAGCAATCTGAAAATCCGACCGAAACCGACAAGCAACCGGCGGAAACAAGCGACACCGGCAAAACAGACGCAAAAACCAGTCCCGGTGATGCGCAACGGGAATTGAATCTCAAGCTCTTAAAAAAATCAGACAGTGATATACCCTTTGTCGAGATGGAGACCGAAACGGTCAAGGAAGAGGAATCGGACACAGAGACGACCCGGACTAGAATAGATCCCTTACGCTTGCCACCCCTGCCGTTTACGATTCAGCAAATCCCCCAAGGCTATGAATTGCAAGCCCTGACATGGAACCGGGAAGCAAATTTCGAGACCGTACGCTTGCGCTTTATTGCGGAGCGTTTTCAGACCTTGATGAATTCAGATGTCGATTACCATTGGCTGTATGCGATTCATCCTGTACATCGCAGCCTGGATAGCGCCCAGAGCGGCGCTCCGGTTCTGTACCAGGATCGTATTGTGGGTATTTTACAATCCCCGGTCACAACCCTGCGATCGCAATCCGTTGCGCCAGAGCCCTATATTATTCCGGCAGGTGTGATCCGGGCTTTTCTGGATGATTTGAGCGACGGGCGTTATGATGGACTCAAGCACAGCGGTCTGGTTTATGAGCCGATCCTGAACGCGGCAGCGCGCAAGGATGCCGGCCTGCAAAATGAGAGCGGCGGTTTGATCGTTCGTCAAGTGGCAATACATGCCGACTATGCGCGCTCCATTCGGCCTGGCGATATTCTGTTACGTCTGGATCAGCAGCCGATTGACCGTTATGGCATGTTGCAAATTGAGGGCCAAAGGCTTAATGTCGAGGAATACCTGCGCAGCCGTTTGCGCGTCAAAAAGGATGTCCAGGCAAGTCTCTTGCGCGGCAAGCAAATTCTGAATAGTAAGATTGAACCGCGTAGTTATCGCGACACGCATCCCGGTCGTTTGAGCCTGAAAGCCCAGCCGCCCTGGGTACTGGCCGGGGGTCTAGTGTTTCGCGGCCTGGACTATGGCTTGTTTCATTCATTGCCAATCAATGATCAGTCATGGCTGAATCAAAGCTACCAGGATTTTATTCGTGGATCCTGGCAGCCTGGGCGGGAGCCGGTGATTTTACTCGAGCGTTTAACAGACACAGCCAATACTGGCGCCGAGTTCTATGAAGGCCGTTTGCTGTTATCCATCAATCAGCGCCGTGTTTTTAGTCTGCCTGAATTGTATCGTGAATGGCAACGCACGCGCAGCGAATGGGTCCGACTGGATTTTGCTGATCAGAGTCAACCCTTGATTCTGCCTTTCTCGGTAAATCAGGCAATCAACCAGCGCGTGATGCAGCGCTTTCAACTACAGGAGAATGGTCGTGTTTACTAGGTCCAGAACCGCTCTTTTGTTTTTGGTTGTCTCCACTCTGTGCTGTTGGCAAACGTTGCGTGCGCAATCCATTCCGGATCTGCTGCAGGTGCGGGTTAGCTGGTCGGAGTCCCGGGCGGATTCGCCATGGAATAGCCGTTTGCAGCAGTCCAGTATGGCAGCGGTCGCAATCAAGGCAGACACTTTTGTATTCTTTTTTCCGGGACCGGTAGAATGGATTCGCAGCGTACGTCTGGTCATGGAAGGCTCATCCGAGATCAGTGTGGCCTATCAGAATCATGACGACATTTTGGGTTTGATCAGTGTTCAGATCGACAAGGAGGCCTTGCGTCTACTACGAGCGGGAAAAATCAGGCCTTTGGCTCTTGGGCAATTGCAGGACCTGCCGTCCAGCCTGGCTCAGGCGGTCCAGATCTGGGATCCAGGGACGGGTTCATTTGAAGGCGGAACGGTCAGCCGGCCAGGGCTTCAAAAAACTACCGGATGGCCGCTCATTCCCCAGTGGCAGCTTGGCAGTCTGAAACCAATACAGCCAGGCAGCCTGGTTTTGTACCAGGGTAAGGTACTCGGTTTAGTGACGACTGTGGCCGCATCCCCATTAACCGGGCAGCAGCCGACGCAAATGTTAGGCGTTGACTGGCTGAAAATATATGCGCGTCTGTACGCCAATGCCCGACCCACGGAACTGCAGCGCTGGCCGCTGCGCTATCGGGATAGTTGGCATAGTCGGTTGTTATTACCTGTCTTTACGAGCGAGCCATTGCACGGACCTGCCAGTCGCCGCTACTACGGTCTGAATAGCGCATCCGGGGCAGCGATCGTAACCAATGTTTTGCAAAGCAGAGAACGCTCTGCCAGGCTTGATCGCCAGGATCTGATTTTAGCGGTCAACAACAAGACCTTGTTGGCGGATGGCAGCCTTGACCATCCCTTGTATGGCAAGCTATCACTGGAACAATGGCTGGTATTGGTTTTAAATGCAAAGGCCGGACTCGCTCCAACCGACCGGATAAGCACTTTTCACCTTGATGTGCTGCGCGATCGCCAAAGACGGCAGATCCGGTTGGCAGCCCTGCATGCGGAAGGACAGAGCATGCTGGTACCCGGTCAGTTATCCATGCCGGCATTTTTTATTAGCGGCGGACTCGTATTTCAGGAGCTGAGTCGTCGTTATATCAGGCAACAAGTCGGGCCACCGCTGTGGATGCTAAGACAATTAATGGACAATAGACTCGTCGAAAAAACGGATCGCCGACGAATCGTTTTCATCAATCGCATTTTGCCGTTGGCCGTGAATCAGGGTTATGAGACCAAAAACGCGCAAGTACTCAGTGTGGACGGCGTGATTGTGCGTGATTTGCAACACCTGTATCAGCTGGTCTCAGAGTGCCAGCGGCAGGGGCGCGATATTGTGATCGGACTGGCAGGGGGCGATCGGATTGTGCTGGATTACAAAGAATTAAATAACGCTGCGGTGGCAGTCCGGGAACAGTACGGGATCCCCTTTTTGAGTCAGAACCTTGCCGAGTGAGCCCTAATCGGCATTCTGACCGGTCTTCTCGCCGGGCTTCTTCTTGATCAAATGGCCCAGATTAGCGATGTCACTCAGGCTGGAGTCCGCTGCCTGGCGGTTTTGTTCCTGGATGTCGGCGTAGACTTCGGAACGGTGAACGCTGATTTCACGCGGAGCCTTGACGCCCAGTTTGACCTGGTCGCCCTTGATTTCAACGACCACGATCTCGATGTCGTCGCCAATCATAATGGAGCTGTTGACCTTGCGGGCTAGAACTAGCATTCGTCCTGCTCCATTTGTTCCAGGATCGGCGCCCGCAAGGGATGATTGTCGTCTAGAGAAATGATTTGGCGTCCTAACCGGCGTTCTACGTTTACCAGAATCGGTCCTTGCAAATTGGCCGTCATGTTACGCGGATCATTTTTTGGGATGGTCACAATTGTGTATACCTGACAGTCACTGGCCTGTTGGACCTGGAGGGCCTGCAGGTCGGCCGCTGCCACCCGCGGCTGATAGTTGTCATCGAAGACCAGTTCCGGTTTAATCAGAATAAAGGCCAGGTCTGCTTTTTCTACCGACTGCAGCCATTCAAAGGGTGAGTCCGCGCCGGTATCGGGCAATATAATATAACGCGTATCGTCCTGAAAGCCTAACAGGCCCTCCGGAAACTCCAGAAAATCAGCCGAACTGACCTGGACCAGTCCCAATGTACGGGTGTTCAGACTGATGACGGTTTCATTCCGGTCTGCCTGGTCCATCTTGCTTGGGTTGTCGCCAGCGCTCAAAATCGACCTCGTTCTATTTTGGAAGTACTACGTGACTGCATTGTCATTCTTATCCTCAAGCTTTTTTCCCTGACGCCTTTGTTCCCGGTTGTCTGCGATTTGCCACTAACGCAGGTAGTCCAATAATTGCGGTCCAATCACGCGCGCACCTACATTCAAGGCATACTGGTGAATGGTTTCCAGCCATTTCAGTTTGGTAATTGTTTCCGGAAAATCAATGCCCTCGCTTTTGGCCATCAATTCCTGCATGTGAGCCTGATCCCAGCTGACCCGCTTTTCATGTTCTTCTACACGGTTTTGTCTGGCACCGATGTCGGCCCTGTGGCGAAGTACATTCTGGATCGCCGAATCCAGATTCGCCAGGTCCCGGCCGCCAATTTCCAGCTGGTCTTTGGTCAATAGATCATTGCGTAGTTTGATCAGGGTATCAAAAATGCTCGCTCCGGCAGTGATGGCCGATTCGGCATAATTATTGGGCGGTTCTGATTTTTGGGAACTGATCAATCCCAGGTCCCGTAAAACAGTGCCGTTCTCGCTGTCTTCCAGCCAGATTTGATGCGGGCTGGTAGAATGCAGACTGATATTATCCTGACCGACCCGGCTGGCGCGAACCTCTATGCCGGAGCGGTTGATTTTATCAATGACGTCGTCGAGCCGGTCTCCGGCCGAGATATCAATGCGGACGCCGTCGATTTTGAAGGACTGCTCCGCCAGGGCTACGTACTCATTGGCGTCCACAGTGCTGGTAACAGTAGTGTTGGTGCCCCAGAACGCTTTGCTGCCCGGCAGGTTAATATCAATATACTGCGAGCGCTCAACCTCATGCAGCTGTCGGCCAATGTCGCCCTGGTATTGGACATCGGTTATCCAGTTTTTTACATCCACACCCTTGAGCCCGGGCAGACTGGCTTCGATGACCTGGAAAGGCAGCTGCCCGGTGCGGTGTCCGCCAAACAGGGGCCGCCCGGTTGCATCGCGGCCGTTGCCGATTTCGATCAAGGCGCGCAGATGCTGATCGATTTCCTTGGCGAAAGCATTTTTCAGTTCGAAACCATCGTCACCCTGATAGACCCCGTTAGCAGCCTGGACAGTCAATTCACGGACCCGCTGCATAATATCAGTTACCCGGGCCAGCTCGCCGTCGGTGAGATCCAGTCGTGATTTGGCATCAGTCAGATTTTGTTCGAATTGTTCCAGTTCGTTAACACGGGTACGGAAGTACATTTGATTGGTGGCTGCGGAAGGATCATCGCCCGGGGTGCGAATCTTGCGTCCGGTTGCCAGCTGGTTTTGGACCTTGTCCATCTCATAGCTGTGCCGGCCCAGATTGCGAGTCAGGTTGCTGTTTTTCATTATGTCAGTAGTGCGAATCATCTCAGGCTCCTAATCGAATTATCGTGTCCAGCATCTGGTTGATGGTTGAAATCAAGCGGGCGCTGGCGTTATAGCTGTGTTGGAATTGAACCATGTTGCTCATTTCCTCATCCAGGCTGACTCCCATCACGCTCTGCCTGAAATTACTGAGCTCGACCAAATCATCTTTGGTGCGGTTTGCGGCATCGCGTGCTGTGCGGGACTCAACACCTAATTGCGAGACCAGCTGGTTATAAAACTCTTCCGGGTTACGGGCATGCCCGATCATCCGACTGGACTGCTTCAGAGCCGAGGCAATCAAGAGCGCATTGGCGCTGTCTCCCATGCCATTAGGGGTATTGTAATCCCCGCTGCCGCCAATGTCTTTGCCGCGGCCGGCAGCGATAGCAGCCGGATTCCCGGAAAGTTCGCTGGAAAGGCGCAGCCAGGCTCCGGGATGCAGGGTCGGCGTCAGAGTGATATCCTGAGCGCTGGCTCTAAATTTACCCAGTTCATCAATGCGCCGGAAGTCAAACGCTCCGGCCTTGCCGGAGTTCTGTAAAACGCCGGTGTAGCCAGTGAGCAGTTCGCCGGTATCTTCCAGATGGCGGATCATGAAGTTACTGCGGCGCTCATCGCTGGCAGTAGTCGCCTTGAAAGCCAGTTGATTGTCATGATTCATGTAGGCTACCACACCGGCTTTGGAGTCATTAATGCGTTTAATAACCTGATTCAGGGTGTCATCAGCGCGGTAGTCAATAATGACCGGTGTGTTTTCGCGATCGTTTTTTTCCAATACCAGCTGACCGTTCAAACCGATGCGCTGCTCCGGATTGACTGTGTTTTGACCGCTGACTCGAAAAACAGCGGTTACTTCAGCACTGCCGTCATTATTTAAATCAAAGTTGCCGCGCGACTGCTGAATGGTGTAGCTGCCACGAGCATTGGCGCTAAGGGGACGCAGCTGAAAGAAATCGAGATTGGTGCTGCCATCCAGTCCAAATCCGTCCTTATGGACTTCGTTCACAATGTCGGCCACATTCAGGGCAAAACCATCGATTGCATCAATACGGCCGGTAATGTCGGTATCACGCAATTCAAGCATGGCATGCAGATGGCCTCCGCCTAAAATGACGTCCTTCTGATTGTGCTCCCAAATAACGCGGTGCATGCCTTCATTGGCTGGATCCGGCTCAGTGATCAGTTTGCGCTGTATTTCACCCTGCACCAGGGCCTGTTCGCCGATAAAAACAAACATTTCATCGCGATCACTACGGCCGACGCGGACGTTGACTATCTTTGACAGTTCCTGCATATGCATGTCGCGACGGTCTTGCAGGTCATTGGGATTATCACCCAGGGCCTGTAATTTCAAAATCCGTTCATTGAGATCACGAATTTGGCCGGCCAGGCTGTTTATGCGCTCCACATCAGTCTGGACCTCCTGGTTGGCCCGTGCGCGCAGGTCGGTCAATTGGCGCGAACTATCCTGGATGCGGGTAGTTAGCGCATTGGCGCGCTCCAGCACAACCTCGCGGTGAGCCAGGTCATCCGGATAATTGGCCAGTTCCTGCCAGCTCTGCCAGAAATTATCTGCCAGATGCCGGAGCGTGTTGTCGGAGGGCTCATTGAGGATATGTTCCATTTGGCTGAAATACAGCTCTTTGCCCTGCCAGTAGTTTTTATCATTTTCAAGCGCGATGATTTGGTCGTCAAAAAAAGCGTCACGGATGCGTTCAATTTGAGCTATTTGGGCCCCTTGTCCGATCTGCCCGGCGGTATTGGCACGGTTCAATGAAGGCTCGTAGAGCGGATCCATAGCCTCCATGGTGACCCGCTGGCGGGCATAATGCTCATTGTCAGCATTGGCGATGTTATGGCCGGTTGTATTCAAGGCTGTACGGTGGATCATGACCCCCCGTTTACCGACTTCCAATCCGCCAAATGTTGAGCCCATATGTACCTCCGGAGTGTAGACACATCACTCCAGTACTTGCATCGGCATTTTGACTGAAATGCTGATGGATTTTTTCTTTAGTTCACGGACGTTACATTTGATGGATAGGACTGCATGTTGATGCTGATTGTGTGCCAAATGAACCGGGAGTGTTGTTTCGCCAGGCAGACATCCCGGTTCCAACAGCTGTTGGCCTGGAAGCTGCATGAAAACGGCAATCAAAAGTGAAATTGCTAATATGGCTGGCTGTTTTGGGACGCGAAAAAAGTATACTATAGTCCCGTTTCAGGGGAACCGATACTGGGGATGCAACGTCTGTCAAGTAGACGGGAAATACTAATGAATCGCATTAATAAATTTATACAACAGCCAGCTGCTTTGGTGGTGCTGACCCTGATGCTGTTGACAGTAGGCCATCTTTGGTCTCGTGATACAGTGTTTGATGGTGTCGGACTTGTTCAGCTGGCACAGGAGCACATTGGAACTCCGTATGAATACGGTGGCAGCTCGCCCAACGGTTTTGATTGCTCTGGTTTGACTTCGTATGTCTACAAGAGTGGCGGTTACAAATTACCGCGCAGTGCCAGTGATCAATATGCCAAAATGATTCCTGTTGTTCAGCCTCATCCTGGTGATCTGGTTTTTTTTAAAACCGCAGGCGACAAGGTGTCTCATGTCGGGATTTATACCGGTGATTTTCAGTTTATTCATGCTCCTTCCAGCGGCAAAAAGGTCCGATATGATGATATTCGGTCTAAGTACTGGAAGCGCAGCTATGCCGGAGCTAGAACTATCTTTAATTACAAGGTTCAATAATATTGATAACAGGCCAGGTTGATTCCTTGTTGCACTACAAACTAGCGTGACAAGGCCGGGCCCAGTCCGGGCAATCGGTTCCAGGCAGGCTTTGTAATTGATTTACAGTCTGATTTCTCCGAATCTGGTTAGATTTCGGAACGGTTGGTCCATGATGCGCACAGTTATGGTGCGCGCACTTGAATCCATTATTGCCTGGAGTAGCGTTTCATGTGCTTTCTTGCTCCTTTTATTGGAGTTCAGTGCATCCTGAGGCGATTTGGGCCTTGGTGGAGCTGATTCCAGAAAGAAATCAGGCTTACCAGCGGAAATCCATCTTTTTTCCTCTAACTGCATCAGATGGACAAACATCCAGCAAATAGACGGCCCATACATATATGAGAGATTGCGCATTTGCTCCCACTCTACTGGCGCGGCTTTGAAATCAAAACGTTTATATCCCTGACCGGCTTCTTGATACAGCTTTTTGCATCCTTTGTGATGCGGTTCCTGCTTATAGATATCAAGATGAAACCCATAAACGAACAGCAAATGTTGAAAATAGTATTTTATTGCGCCAAATTGCTCAATACGCATTTGAAAATAACCTAACATTTCAAAAGGAATTAATAGCGAAGTAGTACTGCCGTCTTTGCTTGCAATTGGAGCCTGGACCCGGCCACCAGTTAGACGGGGAAATTTTCTATAAGGGTGATTTGTGCGGTCATAGCCTTTCTGGCTGCTATTGCTGTTTGTACGCGGTGGATGGAAGTAACTCATACCTTTAAAGGTCATCCAGGCTGTCTTTGTTGCGCTAGAAAATCAGGCTTGTTCAATTAGAAGTCGTTCCCAAACCATTCATGGTGTTTGGGCCGCAGAACGCTATTTGAAAGCAAAACTCCCAAATTGCTCAAATTCGATACAATTTCGCCGGTAGCAACACGTCCTGTCTTGCGAGAGGTGATTTGGGGCAGCCTTTTGGCCCTTGATACGGGCTATTGTACACCCATGGCGGGAATGAAAAATGGCTTTATATCAGGCCTTGATTAAGCAGGTGCGCACTAAAAGTGACGGATTTGTAATTCAGGCAGCTCTTGCAATCCGGTCAGGCATTCCAGGAACTCTGCTTGTACCAGTCCATTGCTGGCGCACAATGTTTGATGTGAAATATCCCAGTGTTCACCAAACAAGTCGGTTAATTGGCCGCCGGCCTCTGATAGAATAGCGGAACCGGCGCAAGTATCCCAGGGCTGCAGGATTAGCTCATAGTAGGCATCAAAGCGTCCTTCAGCCAACCAGCACAAATCTATGGAAGCCGCTCCAGTGCGGCGTAATCCACGCCCTTTTAAAAGCAGGCAACGGACCACGTTTGTAAGTTGATCAATATATTTATGGCGTGAGTAAGGAAATCCGGTTACCACAAGCGCCTGGGAAAATTCGGAGCGTTTGCTAACCTGGATACGCTGGCCGTTTTTCCAGGCCCCCTGACCTTGTGACGCGCTGTAGAGATCTTTCATGGCCGGTACGTAAACCAGACCGCCCAAAGCCTGGGAACCCTGTGCCAGGCCGATACTGATGCTGAATAGCGGCAGACCGTGAGCAAAATTAATTGTGCCATCAATCGGGTCGATCACCCAGGTTAGACCGCTGTCTTGATTCGGAATACTGCGTCCGCTTTCTTCAGCCAGGATAGCATCATCTGGATAATGGGTCTGAACCCAGGTTTTTATCCGTTCTTCGCTTAGGAAATCAGCCTGGGTAACCAGGTCCAGGGCATTGCTTTTGGTTTTAATCTGCAATTCCCTCTGCTGGATTCGAATCAAATCCCGTCCCAAATCGTTTAAAATGGCCTGGATGGCGGTCAAACGATCCTGGACACCCTTCAGATCGGGCTGTTTTGGATATGGGGCGCTCTTCATATAGCCAGATTCTGGGAGAGACATCTGTGCGCAGTGGAAAAATCAATTCTGAGCGGTCGGCTAAAAAAAACAAAACCATCTGAAAAAAAGTGGTTTTCAATTTGATTGAGATCGTTTGTATGTGCATAGACCTGTGTGTGCGGATGCAAAAATCCCCATCCAGGCAAAATTAATTTCAGGAAGCAAAGTTAGTATGAAAAACTTTATCGTTTCAACTTTGGCTGCATCCGCCTTGCTTGTAACCGTTGCATGTGGCGGTGGTAGCAGTTCTAACACTCGCGGTGGCAGCATTGACACAGGCAGCGGCATGGTAGGCGCGCTGAACCGTGCTCTGCAAGAAGTAAGCTACTCCCCAGGCGGAAAAGGATTTGGTTACAAATCTGTTACAGTTCCAGCCAGCGAGCTGAACAAATGGGCCAAAGACAACAAAGACACTATTGAGTCTACTTTGAGCAAACTGCCAGCCGGCTATGTGCTGCAAATCACTGGCCACACGGACAGCGTTGGTCCGCGTACCGCCCCCGGTGACGGACGTCGTGGTAACGTTTGGTATTCTGAGCAGCGCGCCAAGGCCGTTTACAACGCTCTGCGTGCTCAAGGCATGCCAGCCGACAAACTGTCCTTTAAAGGCGTAGCAGACGATCTGACTACTTCAGTTTGTGGTTCAGACGAGCAGTGCCAGCGTCGCGTGACTCTGCAAGTTGTAGAAAAATAAGTTCCCCTTATTTTACTTTCAAAAAGCGGCTCATCAGGGCCGCTTTTTTTGTGCTTGTGTGCATGTTATTGAGTCTGTCTGATCGTGCAGCCGATTGGCGGGCCGAGCAACAATTGCCCGGGGAACAAATCATTCAGTCGTTGACCTGTGTAGCAAGCTCCTGACCGGTTACCGGATCGAGGGGTGCCTTGAATTGGCGGTACAAATCCAGAAAACCATGCGATTCACCGCAGTTATCGTCTTGTAACAAAGCCAGGGTCGCCGCCTTTTGATGATAAGACGGAATGCGGGCCCAAATGTGATGCACAGCATGGTAGCGGTCATCGTGTGGACTGATAAACAAATATTCGAGCAGACCAAAGGTGTTACGCGTCCGGCTGCGGTCGGCTGGAACCTTGTAGTGTTCCCCCACTTCGCTCCAGAAAATCAAGGCCGGATAAGCCCACAGATAGGGAATCATCCAGTAGTATAGCAATAGATCAAGTGCATTTAAATAATAAAACAGGCTTACTGCCGGAATCCAGAACAGGAGCAGTTTTGCGGCGTAGGATCTATCGCTGAGCAATCCTTTCAATATCTCACCGATTGTGTAGGGTGTATCCCAGCAGAGCAGCGGCCGGATAAACCACATCCAGAACCAGGGCTTGGGTTTAGCGCTTAACAGACCCCAGCGTTCATAATCCTGCATGGCCGGATCTTTCATGGTCAAGAGATCACTATGGTGACGGTTGTGGGCCTCACGATAGCTGGACCAGCTTTCAAAAATGGGCACAAAATACAAAAAATCGAGGGTATAATTCCAGGATTTTTTGCGAAACAGATTGTAGTGCACAGAATCATGCCCCATGACCTCAGCTAATGCGACCATACGACCACCGATGATCCAGACCGTTGCGATATAAACGGCCCAATGCTGAATCGATTCACTGATCCAGGCGAGCCCAATAACTGTTCCCCAGTTCATCAGAATCAGGCCGAACGCTGTAAAGTTCGAGCGCTGCATAAAATCTGCCGGCCGAATCTCCTTTTTGTCTGCCGAGTTACCCATAGATCCATAATGCAGCTTTCGACCGTACTTGTCCGTAAAAAAAAGCGTTTCTGAAGCCAGCTGATTCAGGCAGTCTTGTTAATACGGCAGCCAGGCAAAGGCTGCGCTCAGCTCGACCTGGCTGGCTTGTTCATCGCGTTGTTCCAGTTGGGCTTGCAGCTGTTGCTTTTCTTGCTGGGTGCTGCTGAAAGCCTGCTGCAGAAGTAGTGCCTCACGGCAAAAGCGGTTGGTGCCAGCGATCCTGGCGAGTTCTGTGCGCAAGGCAGCCAGCTGACGGGCGCTGAATGCTGGCCTGGCGCCATCGTTCGCCAACGTGGCAGGGTTGGCTGCAATGGTCTGCGCGATGACCTTATCTAGTTGCCGGATTGTGGTTCGGGATTGATTATCCTGGATTTGCCGATAAGCCCGGGCCAGAAATTCCAATAAGCGCCGGGTCTCCTTTGCTTCTAAATGAGTAGTCGCTGAGCCTGGTGGCCAGGTTACACTGTGCTGCAAGCCAGTGCGGGCCAGATGCAGGGCCATACGGGCTTGCCTGTTTTCCAAAAGCCATCCGATCAATTCGTCGCGTTGTTCCGACCCTCTGATGGCCATGTAGCGCTGCAGAAGCAGATCCCCTTCTATTCGAAGGAGATGGATCTGGTCTGTCTGACGCAGACTGTGGCCATACTGGTCTGCCTTGAATTGATAGCGTAAAGCGGTCAGGCAGTTGTGCCATGCAGTTTCAATCCCGCTTTGTCCGGGATTGTTATCCGCGTAGGCCTTGATCAGCCGCCAGGTGGCCCGGTCCAGTTGCTCACTCGCTGTTGTGGACTGCAAAAGGGATGCAATGTCAGTACCTGGTATAGAGATTTTATAATAATCGGCCAAAAACCGGGCGTGCAGCCAGGCTAAAAGAATCTCGGCTGGCGCGATTTGGCTGTTCCAGACGGACTGTGACAGTTTCGGATTCTGATACGAAAAAGCCGGCTGGCGGATAAAATTTTGTTCCGGTGGAATCGGCCAGCGGCAGTGAGCCGGAGCCAGGTTTTCTCGCCAGGTCTTTTGCGCCGGGTCAAACTTTACGCTGCCCAGCCGGGCGGCCTCGGCATATAGCCGGGCTGCTTGAGTGTACTGCCGATGGGCGGCCTTGATTCCAGCGAATTGATATAACCAGTAGGCCTCGGGCTGCAGGGCCATCCAGCGGCTTAACGGGGTCTGCGCGGCGGCCGGATTACTATCCGCCAGCAACAGCAAGGCTTCCAGTTTATAGCGCTCGATCGAGTTTGTCAGACTAACCGCATCCGGTCTGACGAGTGCAATCTGGAAATGCTTGCGGGCCCGTTGCCAGTTGCCAGCCAGATACTCCTCGACTGCTAAATCCAGCCATTGCCTTGCATTCCATGAGGTGGGCTGGGTTGCCGGGCTAACCATTTGGGTCTGCCGGGCTGTGAGAGACCAGTTTGCAAGCTGCATTGTGGCCAGCGAAGCAACTAGCATTACGGGGCCCCTTAGGAGTCGTCTGTGCCTGAGCGTTCGTAGCATGTGATCTTTTCAGCCGCACACGGCGCCTTGTTTCTATTTTCTGATTTTGGGCGCAATTCTTGAGCGAAGTTTTTGGCTTGAGAGCGGCGCTGCGCCTGGCAGCCTGCCCAGGTATGCTGACCCGCCGAATACTTCAACTGGTTGTTACCCTGGGCTTGTTTGCTTTCGTTTATTGTCAGCAAATACCGGCCCAAAAAAACTCTCATCCAATCACTGAATTTTTGCAACAAAGCCGGCCAGATTTCAATCATGCCCGCAGTCTGGCAGTTGCTCCGCGCTCCGGAGAGGATGCATTTGTTGTAGTTTCTTTAAAATCCGGCCGCCTGGTGCTGGCCCATAATCCGCGTTTGCCTTTGATGCCAGCCAGCAGTGTCAAGATTCTGACAACCATTGCGGCACTGGAAATTCTGGGGCCGGAGCACCGTTTCGAAACCCGCCTGGCTTATGATGGATCGATTGCCGACGGCACTTTGCAGGGTAATTTATACCTGATCGGCGGCGGTGATCCGGAACTGGAAGCGGCCGATCTGGATGAAATGATTCGGCATTTGCACACCGCCGGCATCCGACAAATCAGCGGGCAGTTGATTGCGGATGGCAGTCTTTTTGCGAGCTTTCAAGAAGTGTCCGATTTAATGGCTGATGATGCCTACTACAATACGGCCCCCGGTGCATTAAATGTGAATATGGGAATGCAGTATTTGCATTGGCGGACTGATGATTATAGCTCCTTTAGCGGCCGCGACCCGCGACAGTACTATCCGGCCAGCCGGGCCCAGGTTGAAAAAGAGCGGCTGCAGAATCTGCGGATTTTACCGGATCTCGATTATAACCGCATTGAATCTAGCAGCCGGCTGGCCGCTAGTCACGATAAGGCTGATCTGGAGTACAGGCCGGCTGAAAAAAGCAAGGATGTCCCCTACTTGCAGGGGACCTGGCGGCTGCATCCCGATTTTTTTAAACAGAGCGAGAACCGCTGGCGTAACAGTACCCTGCTGCCGGTAAAAAACCCGGCCTTGTTCAGCGGTCTTGTGTTTCAAAAAATGGCCGCCATCCAGGGTATTCGTATTCCGGCAGTGGCCGTGGGGCAAACCCCGCGTTTGGGAATCAGCACGATTGCAACGGTACAAAGCCCGGCCCTGCGCCGGATCGTGCGTGAAAACCTGCACTACAGCAGCAATCTGATCGCTGAAACCCTGTTATTGCATATTGCCCGCGCGCTGGGTAAAACGGAGGCCCGCACACTGGCTGCCGCTGGTACGGTGCTGGGGGATTGGTGGCAGGCGAAACTACCCGCTGTAGATTGGTCCGGCTTTGTTATGGCGGGCGGTTCGGGCCTCGATCCGGCCCAGCGGATCACAGCGCTGCAAATGGCCGCAGTGCTGGTTTACGCCCGCGAAACGATGCCCTGGTTCAGCAGTCTTTTGCCGCTGAACGGGGTGCCGGGAGTTTTTCAGGGCAAGCTGTGGCATCCGGCTGATGCGATGCATGTGCAGGCCAAACCGGGAGCAATTTTCTACGCGGTCAGCCTGGCGGGTTACTACTGGTCCGATCAGGGTGAACCCTTTGTGTTTGTCAGCCTGATCAATGATTTGCAAAAACGCGCCTTTCTGGACGGCAAGGATGCTGCCCAGGCCTTGCGTTACGAAAAGGCGGCCCCCGGCTGGAACGGCATTCACCGGCGCATTATCGATCACCGCCTGAGCTTTTGGCTGCGGGGCAAGTTTGAGCGCTCGGAACAGACTAAATAGGTGCTGTAACAATCGTTTTCTCCTGCACCCGGCACGGTCATATGAATGACTCGGACGCGCTCCATATAACACAGCTATTTAGTAATATTCGCGCAATTGAATAATGGGCCAGTTCGTCATATTCCAGACGTTTGAGTTCGTTTTATTCCACAATTTCCCCTTGTCACCAGTTTCCATTCACCTAAACTGTAATCAAGCCATGCAGACTGATATTGATGCATGCCGCGCAGCGGTTGCCGCGGCCAAACAGGTAGCTGTAATCACCGGTGCCGGTGTCTCCAAAGAAAGCGGGATTCCCACCTTTCGGGGTAAAGAAGGTTACTGGAAAGAAAACCGGCCGGAAGATCTGGCCACACCGGCGGCTTTTGCCGCGAATCCAAAGCTGGTGCATGAGTGGTACAGTCACCGCCGGACTGTTTGTCACCAGGCAGAGCCCAATGCGGCCCACCGCGCAATTGCCGCGCTGGAAAAGCAGAAGGCGCAGTTTCTTTTAATCACCCAGAATGTTGACGGATTACATAAACGCGCTGGAAGCCGGCGTTTAGTCGAAGTCCATGGCAATATATTTCGCGGTCGCTGTACAGCCTGCAGTTACACAGTTGATGTAAATCTCGAACCGGAACCAGCAATCGCGCTGCAATGTCCCGCGTGCGCCGCTAATGTGCGGCCCGATATCGTCTGGTTTGGCGAAAGTTATCATCCAGCAGATTTGCAGACCTGTTATCAATTTCTGCATCACACGGATTTGGTGATTGTGTCTGGAACCAGCGGGGTGGTACAGATTCCGTTGCATCTGACCCAGGTGGCTCGTGAACGCGGAGCCCGGGTCATCGATGTGAATCCGGATAATACTGCTGTCAGTGAACTCGCCGACTGGCATCTGGCCGGCCCGGCCGGTGAAATTCTGCCGCAGCTGGTTTAAAGAGTTTTCAGATTGATCATCACTGTTTTAAGCAGCTCGTTTTGATCTTCCTGGGCTGCAACCCGCCAGCTGACACCCTGGGCGTTAACCACCACTGATCGGCCGCTCAAGGCCTTGCCCATCAAGCTACCGGTCGCACAGGAACGCACAATATGCAGATCGCATTTTGCCGCGATCTGGATCAGTTTGTCTTCATCTTTCTGCATCTCGACGGCTATGTCTGCCTTTGGAGCTGGCAACTGGCCGGCCAAAAACACGAGTTTGATTTGCTGCTCTAACAGCTGCGTCTGGATGGACTTGTCATAAATTTCTTTGCCCATCAAAATAGCAAAACGCTGCCCGCCCAAAATAAAAGCGGGTAGTTCAGTGCCGCACTGGGCCAGCTTGCTTTCATCTTTTTCCAGCTTTTGTTTGTAATAACGGTCAACGATCTGGGCATCAGAGATCACGGCTGCGCTAAGCACTGTTTGTTTGCCTTCCATGTGTAACAGGCTGGGTGCAATCAAGACCCCGCGGTACGAGTCCGCCAGCTTCATGACCCAGTCATTCGCAAAGTCCTGCTTGGACTGCATGGTATCCCAGCTGGTGTTGGCGTCCGCATAAAAGTATTCTGGTAATAGCAAAAAATCACTGCGTTGGGCTGACAGTTTCTTGATTGTTGCAAGGTTCAGACTTTGCTGGCCAATCTGCCTTTGATAGAGGCTGATTTTAATGATCCCCATGATACTCTTTGCGTACCAGTTGCCTTTTTGGCGTCAACTGCTTTCCCCCTTTCAGCTCGGGATTCTGCTCAATTTAGCCAGCGCACTCAGTTTTTATATGGCCACCTTCTTTCTCAAGAAGGGCAGTCTGGTGGATGATACGCCGTCATGGATCTATGCCTTTGCTCGTTATTTGTTTGGAATGCTGTTTATGGCAGCGTGGTTGGTCTGGCGGGGAACCTTCCGGGTGGAGCGCAAAGGCCGCACCTTTGTATTGCTGCGCTCAATTTTCAATGTGCTGGCTGTACTGGCTTTTTATTACTCGGTGGAGCTGGGTCATGCCGGTATGGCCAATGTGCTGAACATGACCTATCCCATTTTTGTGGTTCTTTTGGCCGGCCCCATGCTGCGGGAGTGGCCGTCCCGCTGGAGTCTCCTGATCACCTTGATTGCCCTGAGCGGAGTTTTGTTGAATTTCCCCTGGTCGGCTGCTGGCAGTCAGACCGACTGGCTGGCAATTCTCGCGGGCCTCTTTTCCGGTATTACGGCCGCAATTGCGGTGGTCTCGCTGCGGGGGGCTGTGCAAGCGATACCGGTCAGTACAATCATGTTTTGGATGTTTGCCTGCGGCGCACTGACTATGGCGCCGGTTAGCCTGGGCCCGCTTTTGGCTGTACCGGCCCGCATTCAGCCCTGGCTCTTGTTGTCCGCCCTGATGGGTCTGGCAGGCCAATGGTTCCTGGCTGTATCGTACCGCTACCTTGAGGCTCCGATTGGCAGTATCGTTTCGAGCAGCCGAATCTTGTTTGCCTTGTTGTTCGGGGTGACTCTCTTGCACGAAAGCTATAGCGGACTGGCCTGGGGCGGTGCGTTAATGATAGCGGCCGGAAATGTTTTACTTGCCTTGCATTCCAGGCAACAAAAGAATGGGAACAATCGCAGAGCAGGCCATGATGAGTCCTCCCGCTGAAAAAATACAGGAAGCTATCCACAAACTGGCACTCAGCGGCTGCCAAGGCAATGCCAGTGATTTTCAAAAATGGCTGCTGGCGGCCTACCGCCTGGAAGCCCCGCTGGCTGCGGTAGAATCGAGCCTGGATCAACTCCAGCAAACCAGCAAGGTCTGCCGCCATTCCGATATCGCCGGCGAGTATCGCAGTTGTGAGGCTCCTCAATTTGGCAGCAGTGTTGAATACGAGATCCCCAGTGACTTGCGATACTCACCGATTCAATGGGTCCGATCCCGTCTGGAGGCCTTCCTGGCCTATCACCAGGCATCGCGTGATGTCATTGTGGATTTATCCATTGCCACGACCGAAGCAATGGAAAACGCGGTCAAATACAGTACCGAGAAGAGTTTGATCATCCACTATTGGGTGGACCAGGCCCGGTTTCACATCCGTATCGAGAACGAAATCAAGGCCATCGAACCGGAAGACGATATTGAAGCCGGTAAATATGATGGTTCCATCACCCTGATGCGCGGTATGATGGTCATGGTCAAACTGCTGGATGAAGTAAATATCGATATCGATGAGGCCAGCAACACGGCCATTTTTACCGCTACTCATAATCTGCGCAAGGCTGGTTAAGAATGGCTGGTTTCAAGCTGACAGCCCCCTATGAGGCCGCCGGAGATCAACCGCGGGCCATTGATCAACTGACTCATGCCTGGCAGAAAGGTCAGCGCCAGTTGTGTCTGGAAGGGGTGACTGGCTCCGGCAAAACCTATACCATGGCTGCCTTTATTGAACGGGTGCAGAGGCCTGCTCTGGTGCTCACGCACAACAAGACCCTGGCCGCTCAGTTGTATCGCGAGTTTCGGGAATTCTTTCCGCATAACGCTGTCGAATATTTTGTATCCTATTACGATTATTATCAGCCCGAGGCCTATGTGCCGACCAGCGATACCTACATTGAAAAGGACGCGTCGATTAACGATGAGATTGACCGCTTGCGGCTGCGGGCGACTTCTGCTTTACTGGAGCGCTCTGATGTCGTCGTGGTGGCATCGGTTTCCTGTATTTACGGACTTGGTTCACCGGAAGAATACCGGCACAGTATCCTGCTGCTGGAAAGCGGCATAGAACTGGACCGCGAAACAGTCATGCGGCAGCTGCTGCATATTCAGTACGATCGTAACGATATCAGTTTCAGCCGGGGCGTATTTCGGGTGCGTGGCGACGTGGTCGATATTTATCCGGCCTATCGTGAAGAAGCCATTCGGATCGAGTGGTTCGGGGACGAGATCGAAAGTATTACCCTGATCGATCCTTTGACCGGTAAAGAGCTCGACAAGGTCGAAAGGGCCGTGGTATATCCGGCCAAGCATTTTATCACCTCGCCGCCCAGGTTAAAAGAAGCTGTGGGCGCGATTGAAGTCGAGCTGCAGCAGCAAATCCGGCATTTCAATGAGCTGGGCAAACCGCTGGAGGCCGAGCGGGTGGAGCAGCGCACACGCTACGACATGGAAATGCTGCGGGAGATGGGTTACTGCAATGGTATTGAAAACTACTCGCGGCATTTAACCGGCCGGGCCGCCGGTGAACCGCCGGCCTGTTTATTAAATTATTTTCAGGATGATTTTTTGCTCATTGTAGATGAAAGCCATGTGAGTCTGCCGCAGGTCCGCGGGATGTACGCCGGCGACAGGGCCCGCAAGCAGACCCTGGTTGATTTTGGATTTCGGCTGCCTTCGGCGCTTGATAACCGGCCGCTGAATTTCAGCGAGTTCGAGAAGATTGCCCCGCATACCCTGTATGTTTCTGCTACACCCGGCGATTATGAGCTGGAACAAAGCCAGACCCGGGTGGAGCAAATCAACCGGCCGACCGGTCTGTTGGATCCGTCCGTGGAAGTGCGGCCGGTCAAGGGACAAATGGAAGATTTATTGGCAGAGATTCGCCGCTGCAGCGAACGCAATGAGCGTGTGCTGATTACCACTCTGACCAAAAAAATGGCCGAAGATTTATCGGACTATCTGAGCGAGCTGGAAGTGCGAGTTGCCTGGCTGCACTCCGAAATCGAAACCATTGAACGAGTCGAAATCATCCGCGATTTGCGGCGGGGCACCTATGACGCCCTGATCGGTGTCAATCTGCTGCGGGAAGGCCTGGATATGCCCGAGGTCGCGCTGGTGATGATTCTGGACGCGGACAAGCAGGGCTTCCTGCGCAATGCCCGTTCGCTGATTCAAACCATGGGACGCGCCGCCCGCAATGAAAACGGCCGGGTGATCTTATACGCCGATACTGTCAGTGACGCGATGCGCACGGCAATGGACGAAACATTGCGGCGGCGTCAGCTGCAGACTGAATTCAACGCGGCGCATGGCATTACCCCGCGCACCATTCATAAAAAAATTGCTGATATCATCGAACGGCAAAAAGAAGAATTCACCGAAACGGCAATCCTCGATGAGATTGAGGCCGAATTTGGATTTGCAGCCGATACACCCAAAAAAGAACGCATGGCAATCGTGCAGACTGCGATGCTCAAGGCCGCCCAGAATCTGGAGTTTGAAAAGGCCGCCCTCTTGCGCGACAAACTGGAAGCGATCCGGCAGGGAGCCAAAAAAGAAGCATCGGTCCAGAGAAAAGCGGTCCCTTTTCGGCCGCGTTCCAGTACCAATGCCCGCCGTAGCAGCCGCAAAGGTAATCCGGATTCGCGCTAGTCCTGTACTCGGCCGAGAAGCTTTATTGTAAGGCCCGCTGGCATTGGCGGATTCTTTTGGCGATGCTGCGCCGTTCAATTTGCCAGTAGAGCAGGGACTCCGGTAGATCCAGCGCC
>JAGRNA010000148.1 GCA_020441005.1 Leptospiraceae bacterium | reverse complement strand
AAGGTGCGGACCTTGCCAATGATTGCTGCCGGGGATCAAACGAGTCATCTACGGTCCTTCATATACAACCTGGTTTTGATCAGCGATCCGCACCGCCAGGCTCCTGCCCGAACGCCCGCCAGGCAGGACGACCCGGACCTGAATTTGATCCCCTGCCTCTCCAGCCGTTTGGGCAATGGATGGCATCTTGAGTACGAGGCCTGGACTCTGGTAGACCAGATTCACTTTTTGTCCGCGCCGCACAGTCGGCAGATAATGCACATTGCGAATCGTAAGCACTTCACCAGCCTTGATGGGACGGACGGTGCGCAGCGCGCCACTTTGTGCTTTTATTTTCAAGTCATAGTCTTTGGTATCGCTAAACAGGGCCCGCTTTTCATAATGAAATGCACCTGTTTGCAAGGCAGTACCGGCTGGCATGTCCCGGTCCGCAACTGCCAGGGAAACCCATTGTCGGATTTCCACTTTGACCGGCAGCCGTAGTAACAATTCCGGTTTATGCGATTCGGCCCCGGCTTTCGCAGCATAGACGTCCAGGGCAATCATGCGTTGCCCGGCAGTCAGAGACCGGGCGCTGGCTGGCAGCCGAAATCGGCTTTGGATACCCCGGGCTGGCAGCCGGGCCTGTATTGTCTCCGGCACAGTCAGTTGCATTTGTTGAAAAAACTGATCGGCGTCTGGTAATTCATGGATCTGACCTAGCAACAGTTTTTCCAGATCAGCCTTGCTCAAGCTTTGGTTCAGGGGGATCAGCCATACACCCTGACCGTAAATCTGTTCCAGCTTTTCCGGAGTCGTGTTTTGTAAAACAGTCTGCAATTTTTCGGCCGTCAGATAAAGCGGCGCCTGTAATTCGCGAACCACCAGTTTGCCCGCCAATGATTGGGTATCAACAGCCTTGCTGATCCTGGCGATCTGACCCAGTCGCAATTCGCCCTCAAATAGGACACTGCCCTTCAAATACAAACTGTAGGCATTCAGGGGAGTCAGCGCTGGTCCGCAAAGCAGCATTACAGCCAGAGTCGCAGCGTACAACGATCGCACCTGGACAGTAAAACCGAAAACCCGGGCGGGGCGCCGCTTCGTTTTATTCTTTACGAGTTCACTCTCCATACTTGCTGCCAAATTTAAATCGAAACGGGATCAGGCCGACCTATCAACGCTTCATGGTAATCGCAGTACCAAGCATGGAATCCGAGGTGGTCACCGCTTTGGAATTCGATTCATAGGCCCTTTGGGCCACAATCATATTCACCATTTCCTGGACCAGCTTCACATTGGATGTCTCCAAAAATCCTTGCAGAATTCCACCCATACCATCGAGACCAGGCGTCCCCTGAATTTCGGGGCCGCTGGCCACAGTTTCTTTAAACAAATTCTTGCCGATTGCCTGCAACCCGGCCGGATTGACGAAACGGTAGAGATCAATCTGACCAATGCGCGTCGGCCGAATGTCATCATTGATTAAAACAGTAACCTCCCCATTTTCAGAGATTTGCAAGGAATTATTGATTGCCCCGGGCGGTAAGGTAATCGGCGGCTCCAGCAGATAACCATTTGACGTTACAATCTGCTGGCGGGAATCAATTTTGAAGCTGCCGTCTCTGGAATAGGCAAAGCTGCCATCCGGTGTCAGGATCTTGAAAAAGCCGACTTCGGACGCGATGGCCATATCAAATTTATTGCCCGTCTCTTGTAAACTGCCCATTTCAAAGAGTTTCTGTGTGGCCGCGACCCGCACACCATTGCCCACATACACACCAGTCGGAATCTCGGACACCGCTGTCGCCGGTGTGCCTGCCAGTACCTGCTGCTGATAAATCAGGTCTTCAAAATCCACCCGGTTCTTCTTGAAACCAAAGGTATTCACATTCGCCAGGTTATTGGAAATCGTATCGATTTGATACTGCTGCCCAATCATACCGGTGGCGGCTGTCCATAAGGAACGTAACATAACTGTCTCCCGATCGAAGGATCGTCTGTACTAACTTCGACCAATTCAACTAAAACAAGAGCGGAAATCTGGTTTTTTGGTTGTCCTCTCGCCACGCGGCAGCGGTAGCTCGCTTGCCCGGGAACCTGGCGCATCCGCCCTATGCGAACGAAAAACAATCGACAATTTCGGGATTGATCCGGATCATTTCCGACGACGCTTTTGGGGACGCTGCGGACCGATGAA
Source organism: Leptospiraceae bacterium (assembly GCA_020441005.1). Taxonomy (GTDB): domain Bacteria; phylum Spirochaetota; class Leptospiria; order Leptospirales; family Leptonemataceae; genus JAGRNA01. The sequence goes on along the minus strand of JAGRNA010000148.1, from coordinate 4,434 downwards.
ATTTTCCTTTATAACGAAACGCAAGCGCAGGGCTGCTCATTTGGGACCTGTTCTTTTCAGCAATCATGTATACAATGGCTGGCTTTGCCTTGTTGCGCATGATGATCGCTAGAAATTACCGACTGCTGTTTCTTTGTGTCCTGATTCTGGGTTGGTTTATCTTCATACCCGGACCGGCTGCCGAGCCGCGATACAAGCTACCTGTCCTCGGAATGTTGGGCCTGCTGGCGGCGTCAACCGTACAGTTTTTCCTATTGCCCGTAATCAAGCTCCGCAGAAAAAACCGCCTCGGCAGATCGAAAGCACAAAGCCGGCATGTATGAGCAAAAAAGCCGGGATCAGCAGACCCGGGTGGCAGGCAAACGGTTAAACAACAGCACCGTGCCGGGCTGACAACGGCGTCCGTTTGCTCTTTTACTTGTAAAAACAAAGCACTTCCCTATCACGGGAGCAGGTTTCAATGAAAAGTTCAGTTTTGTTTTTCGGGCGTCAGCCATTTTTTTATTCCAGAGTCCGGCCGCCGGCGGCCTTGCGTTCCGGGATATTGATCCTGCTATTGGCAGCATCCAGTAGCGTCCTGGCCAATATGCGCGGACCCCAGTTTTTAAACACGTCCGCGGCGGCCAATTTGCAAAAGCCAGGCGGCCAGGTAGTTGTCCAAAAAGAAAACCTTACATTTTCATGTACCCGGATCCAGATTGATGCGCCGCTTGATCCCTGCACAATCCGGGCCGTATATACAGTTCAGGCGTTCCGTTCGTCGACGATCAGTCTACAGTTTGTATTATCGGAACGAGCCACGCAAATCAAGGCCAGGTTAGCCGGTCAGTCCCGGCCGATTCAGCTGCAGCTGCCGGCCAGCGATCAACACGACCGGCCAGGAATGGACCGTCAGGCAACTGCCATCTTTCAGGGCCCACTGCCAGCCGGCACGCATGAGATTGTAGTCGAATACCGGCAGCCTGTTGGTTTGCAGGAATATGGTTATGGTTATTTCAGTGACGGTAAATTTACTGCCTGGCTGGACTTCGAGCTATGGCCGCTCAAGGAATGGCAGCTAGCGCCAGATTTTCAGCTGGAACTGACCGTCCATGCCGGTGTCAAACCCGGCTGGTGGCAGCGCCTGACAGCACCGGCGACAGGTCTCGTGGTATATCAATCGACCAGAGATGCACAACAGCAGCAAACTGTCAGCATGCAGTCCGACCCGGCAGCCCCCTACTACTGGTATACCAAAACATGGGACCGGAATTTCCCGGACCGCTTGCGTATTGTAATGGGCGAACTCGAACGCATTCAGTAACACCAGCCGCATGGGATCCGCTGTGTTGATGCGCGGCATTGGATTGTAATCACAGCATGCTGAACGCTGAACAAAATACCAATACAACGGGTCATTGTAAAAAAATCTTTTTTCTCTTGCTTTTATTTTCCGCGGCAGATCAATCTGCGATCAAGTTGTATGCTTCACCAGTCCGCTCGTAACACCGTTTCCAGAATACGAACCCTGCTGCCTGGCCTGTTTTTTATGGGCTGTTTGCAGGCTTGCAGTCCGACCCGGCCGCCGGCGGCAGTCTTATTCTACAATGGTACAATCATCACCATGGCTTCAGCATCTCCGAAGGCAGAGGCCGTTTACATTCAAGACGGCATCATCCAGGCAGTGGGTACAGAAAAAGATCTGCGCAAACTGGCTGCCCCGGACAGTATCGCGGTTAATCTGGAGGGCCAGACCCTTTTACCGGGTTTCATTGCCTCCCATACGCACCCCGAACTTTCAGCCTGGCTCCACAGTTTTGTAGATCTGAGTGGTTTTAAACACTCGCGACCAGCAGCTGTCTGGGACACTTTGCACGATGCGGTGCATCAGGCTCGGCCGGGTGAATGGATTTTTTGCAAAGGTTTTGATCCGATTCTGGTGCCCAGTCTGCAAAGTCCGACAATTCAGGAGCTCGACAAAATCGCACCCCAGAATCCGGTCATCATTTTAGCGCAAAGTCTGCATTCAGCCTGGGGCAACACACTGGCCTTTGAAGCCGCCGGTATTACTGCAACAACACCGGATCCCGGCAGCGGCTCCTACTATGAAAAAGATCAGCAGGGACAGCTGACCGGTTTCATCGCCGAAACCGAGGCAATGAAACCCTTTACCCGCGCCGGGTTGCCCCACCTGGACATCAAGCAAAACATGGTCGCGGTCATGCAGGATTACGCACGCAGCGGATTTAGCAGTATTGTTACCGCCGGAGTCTTTGGCGATGATAACAAGCCACTGATGATGCTGCGCTGGCTTTCGGCCGTTGATCCGGGAATCACACTCCAAATAGCCGGCGCCCTGGGAATTCTACCGCCCCGTCCAGCCCTGCCGCGCAATTTTGTGTATTTAAAAGCGGATACTCCAATGGAAATTCCATCTGCTCCAGAGCGTGATGACCCCGGTTTTCAAATCATTGGAATCAAGCTATGGTATGATGGATCGCCTTATACCGGCTCCATGTATTTGAGTGAGCCGTATTTAGACAGTTCATTGATGCAAGCCGGACTGAATCTGCCGCCGGGAAGCAGAGGTGCTCCGGTTTTGCCGCGGTCCAAATTTCGATTGCTGGCTGAAAAGTATCATCAGCAGGGATTTCAACTCGCTGTGCACAGCCAGGGTGACGAGTCTTCCCGTGAGGTACTGAGCGAGCTGAATGCGATTTTGCGCTCGCATCCGCGGCCGGATCACCGCCATCGGATTGAACACTGCCTGCTGTTCCCGCCTGATTTGTTACAGAACGCGCGGAGGAACGGTTTTACCTTGAGCTATCATATCAATCATCTTTACTACTATGGTGATGCTTTGCGAGCCGATATCATCGGCGCAAAACGCAGTCAAACCATGCTGCCGCTGGCCAGCACACACGCCGCCGGAGTCGTCTTTACCCTGCATGCCGATCAGCCCATGTATCCGGAAGACCCGCTCAGCCTGATGGCAACCGCTGTCAACCGTCGGACCAGGTCTGGAAACGAATCTGGCCGGGAACAGGCCATACCTGTGCAAGCGGCCTTGCGGGCCCTGACCCTCGATGCTGCCTGGCAGATTGGCATGGAAAAACAACTGGGCAGCATTGAACCGGGCAAATATGCAGATTTTGTTATCCTGGATCGCGATCCGGGCACCATACAAGCAACTGATTTGCGCTCTCTCAAGGTAATGGCCACCTGGACGGGCGGCCGCCAAACCTGGTCGCGAACTGCCCTGCAGGCGCAAGGCCGGTCTGACTAAGATGCAGCAAAATCGCCTTTGCTTTGCTGCAAGCATCACTGGCTTGTAGCAACGATTCCGGCATACCGCTCCGATATCAGCCTGCCTGCTCGGGTCCGGATCATTGTTGGACTAAAAAAAGCCCAGTTCAGCCGCCCGCCTCATCATGATCTGGCGATTGGAGGCGTGTAGTTTTTGGTAAATTTTTTTAATATGATTGCGCACGGTGTAAACAGAAATATCCAGCAGATCAGCAATTTGGGTGGTCGAATGCCCGCACACCAGTTGATCGAGGACCTGTTTTTCCCTGGCACTGAGTAGCGCTGGTTCCGCCTCTGCCGATTGACGGTGAAAGGTTTGCAGTACACGCACGGCAATTGTGGGGGTGATAATGGCCCCGCCGTCCATTAACAATTGAATTGTGTTTTCCAGTTCGCTTAATTCCGATTTCAGGATATAACCCAGGCAGCCATTCCGTAAGGCTTGATAAATCACAGCGTCCGTACAGATATTAGTCAACATCACCTTTCTGATATGTGGAAACTTTTGATGAATCGCTCCAGCCAGTTCCACGCCATTGAGAGAACCCAGCATGACGTCGATAAACAATACATCCAGATTCTGCTGCCGCCGTGCATGCCAGAATAGTTCGGCAGAACTCCAGATACGCAGGCGAGCATTCAGACTGGACGCTTGCAGCATGGATTGGAACGCGGACTGAAAGCTTTCGTCGTCTTCAATCAAACCAATGCGTAGCAATTTATTATCAGTACCAGGGGGCATCATGGACGACAATCCGCTTGTAAGTTACCCATATAATGCCTCCCTAATACCGTTGTCATGGTCTGATTGCCGTCTGGCTCCGCGCCCATCCTGATCACCTATACCAGGGCACCTCGACCTGGATACGATATCGACTCGTTTCCCATTCGGTCTGCAAACACCCGCCAAGTTCACTGATTCTCTGATGAATATTGCCAGTGCCATGACCATAGTCAAAGCCCTCAGTCTGTTTTGGAAAATGGGTGGGTGAGCAGATTGTAACCCGCAGGTTTTTTTCCCTGGTGGAAGACAAACTCAATCTCCATTCGGACATTCCATAGCCATACTTCAAATCGTTATTCGCTATTTCCTGGACAGCCGAAAAGAATGCGTTCCCCTGTTCTGTAAAACCCGGGGAGATATGTGAC
>JAGRNA010000014.1 GCA_020441005.1 Leptospiraceae bacterium | reverse complement strand
GTAATTGGTATGGGGCGCCTGCGTTCTACCTTGACTAGCATATAACGTCCACGCGAGTCCCGAAACACGCGGGATACCCCGCCATTGCCAGTGTTAAAAAGGACGCCTGCCAGGATGCGGTCACTTTGCGCTATGGATGACAATTCCTCGAAGGCATGCAAACCGCCATAAGCCCGTGTTGGTGAGCGATTGGCTGGATTCGTACGCGCTACGGTCGCAAAACTGGATGGACTGGCGACAACTTGACGGTAGACCTGCCCGGCCACCCGTGCGGTTTCGCTTTCGGAGGCCTCTTTGAAAGTCATTTCACGATATCGAATCTCGAGTCCGATTTTTTGTTTATTTTGGCGGTAAAAAGTTTCAATTTCTTTTTCAGTAGCTGTTGGCACGCTCAGGGCAATCCGGATCAGCTGGCTTTTCACCAGATCATAATGCAATTCATCCTTCCAGATCGCAAAAGGCATGCCCATTTGCCTGGAAATAGTTTCTTCAAAATCCTGTTCCCTGTTTACGCCCAGGGACTGCATTCTGCGACGGATTTCATTTTCTACGCGCAATTCGCTAACGATGATCGTCTGTTTCTCCGCTTCCATATTTACAATGGCGCGGTCGATCAGCGCATTGATTGCCTTCTTTTCCAGGTTGCCGGAACCCTTGTCGGTGTAGCTGATTTGCTTTTTCATTTCCCGGATGTCAATTGCCGTAATGGCTTCTGTGCCGACGATATACTGGACACGATTCACCAATTGGCCATCCACAACAACATCCGCAGACGCATCCGCGTCCTGCTGCTCCCGCCCCTCTTTGATTGGTTGCTTTGATGCAGAACGGCAAGTCGCCAAAAAAGCACCAACGAGGCAAGTCAGTATAAAAATTTTGGCCTTGGTCGATTTCATTGTCAAACAGGTCCCGCCAGAATAAAAGCTCTGGTTGCTCGGGAAATCGTTTACACAGTGTCCTGAAGGGCGGCTATTGTCATCTCAAATTCAGCGTTCGAACTGCAATTGAGAGCTCGTAACTGGACCGCCCGATCCACCTGCGCCTTTTGTAAATAACGCGCCAGGTGCTTGCGAAACAATAGCCATGCCTGGTCTGGCTTGCATTCTACAAAGTATTGCCAATGACGTTCCATGACCGTCAGGATCCCTTGCGGTGCCAGCTGCCCTGGTCCCGTAAATATTGCCGGATTGCCGATGGCTGCGCGTCCGATTAATACGCCGTTGAAACGATAACGCTGCATGAGCTGACGAGCCTGCTCATACGACCCGATATCGCCATTGGCCAGGACCGGGATAGCCACTGCGTCCTTGATTTGGGCAATGGGCTCCATGCTGGCAGAACCCTTGTAGCCTTGCGCTCGGGTGCGCCCATGCACCGATAAAAAAGCAATCCCGTGATCCTCCAGAGCATGCGCCATTTCCATATAATTCAAATGTTCGCTGTCCCATCCCAGGCGGATTTTAGCGCTCAACGGAACGGGGATGCGTGCGGCAATGTATTCCACGATTTTCGCAGTCCGATAGGGGTTCAGCAACATGCCCGCCCCGGATCCTTTCTGGGCCACATGCCGAACGGAGCAGCCCATATTTATATCGATGCCATCAACGCCTGCATCGGCGATAAAACTGGCAGCATTGTAGAGCCGCCGCAGTGAATTGCCAAAAATCTGGATCACAATCGGCCGCTCTTCTGCATGGTACCGCAAAAGCGCCATTGCCTGGGGCAGGCGCCGTTCGATGGCGTCTGTACTGATAAATTCTGAAAATGAAAACGAGGCTCCTGCCTGACGGCAAAGCCGCCGATAGGGACTATCCGAGAAATTGGCCATCGGGGCCAGACTCATCACACCGCCCCGCTCCAAACGCTGCAGCAAGCTGCTCACGAGAGTCTCATGCGGTTATTTGCGATCCAGAGCGCCTTGCCTGGCCATCTCGAAGAATTGCTGGAATAAATGCGCAGAATCATTGGGACCTGGCGCCGCTTCCGGGTGGTATTGCACGCTGATCATATTTTGCTGATTACTAAAACCTTCCACGGTATCATCATTCAAATTATGATGTGTGACCTGGATATTGCTTTGCACTGAATCCGGTTCAATGGCAAATCCGTGATTCTGAGCCGTGATTTCGACGCGTCCGCTGGAGCGATTCATAACTGGCTGGTTCCCGCCTCGATGCCCGAATTTTAGTTTATAACTTTTATGCTGACTGGCTAAACCGATGAGCTGATGCCCTAGACAAATTCCAAAGACCGGTCGGCCGGTTTCCATCATCGATTGTATCGTACGGATGGCATAGTCCAGGGGTTCCGGATCACCAGGACCATTGGAGAGGAAAAAGGCGTCAAACCCGGACGGGTGCGGTGCCCTGGACTCGATCTGTGCCAACGAGCTTTTAGCCGGAAATACATGCACCCCGAAACCAGCCTGATCCAGTAAACGCAGAATATTGTTTTTTACGCCAAAATCAAGCACAGCGACATGCAATTCCCTGGCTGCCGGATCACCGTACTGGTAAAAATCAGTCGTGCTTACCTCGCTGGCCACGTCCAGACCGGTCATTACCGGTATTGCACGCACTGCATGCAACATGCTTTCCTTGTAATCTTCAGCAACGAAGATTCCGCCCCGCATAGCTCCTTCGGTTCTGATGATCCGCACCAGCATGCGAGTATCCAGGCCTTCAATGCCTGGAATACCTTCAGCCCTCAAGAATTCTGCCAGGCTGGCCTCGCTATGATACGCCGATGGTATTTCGTTATACTCCTTTACGATCAGGCCGGACACCTGGATACGACTGGATTCATTATCAGGAGCGCATGTGCCATAATTCCCGATCATAGGATAGGTCAGACATACGATTTGCCGACGATAGGAAGGATCCGTCAGGATTTCCTGATAGCCGCACATAGAGGTATTAAAGCAGACCTCGCCAAGGCAAGGCTCCTGACCGCCAAAACTGCGTCCCTCAAAAAATTTTCCGTTTTCTAAAACCAGGAATGCCTTTTGTTCGCTATGCAGGCCCATATTATGCCACATTCTGGGGCTGCTTTCAAGCTGCAAAATTTTTTTCGGGTCGAATTAAAGGATCCAGCAGCAATACTGCCTGCCCGTACCCAACCGTATCCTTTCGAGGGATCCTGCCGTTAAACGTTGAAACGAAAGTGCATCACATCGCCATCCTGTACCTGGTACTCTTTGCCCTCCAGACGCAGCTTGCCGGCCTCTTTAGCGCCCGATTCACCCTTGCAACCAATGAAATCGGCGTAACTGATGACTTCTGCCCGAATAAAGCCGCGTTGCATATCCGTATGAATCACACCAGCCGCTTCTGGAGCGGTTGAATGCCGCGGAATTGTCCAGGCACGCACCTCCTGTACCCCGGCAGTAAAAAAGGTCATCAGGTTTAGCAATTGATAGGACTCCCGGATGACCCGATTCAGACCGGGCTCACGAAGTCCCAGACTAGTCAGAAATTCCTGGGCTTCATCCGCGCTCAGGCAGCTCAACTCGGATTCTATTGTCCCGCAAATGGACAAAGCCAGGCTATTCTCTCTGTGGGCAAAATCCTGTACTGTACGGGTAAACTCATTTTGCCCGCTTTCGACATCACCCTCGCTGATATTCATCAGATATAAGACCGGTTTTTGGGTAATTAATTGAAATGCACGACACATTTCGCGTTCCTCTTGCTCCAGACTGACGCTGCGAGCCGGATTACCAGCGGCCAATGCATCTAACACGCGCTGGCCTGTGCCCAGAATTTTCTGGGCCTCTTTATCACCGCTACGGGCCTTTTTCTGGATCTTGTCGAGCTGCCGTTCCAGGCTTTCCAGATCTGCCAAGGCCAGTTCCGTGTTGATAATCTCTATGTCCGCCAGGGGGTCGACCACATTGCGCACATGGGTCACATTCTCGTCTTCGAAACAGCGTACAACATGTACGATTGCTTCGGTTTCACGAATATGGGCCAGGAATTGGTTGCCCAGGCCCTCCCCCTTGCTCGCACCTTCCACCAATCCAGCAATGTCGGTGAATTCCGTGTAAGCAGGCACAACCCGGTTTGGCTTGACAATCGAAGCCAGGTCAGCCAGACGCTGATCGGGTACATCGACCCGGCCAACATTGGGTTCTATCGTACAAAAAGGATAATTTGCCGATTCTGCCCCTGCCTGGGTGATCGCATTGAAGATTGTGGATTTACCTACGTTGGGCAGGCCAACTATTCCGCATCGAATTGCCATAGGCCTTTGTTTTTTAATTCCATACCCGGCCAAGTGAAAATTATTGTCACAACTTCAAATCACTGTTTTGTGATCAATCGGGAACGGGAAACTTGAAAAACGCGCTGCACAATGCTCGAATCTGGGGACAAGAGAACCTGACCTGGCTAGGCCTCGCTGCGGCAACCCTGATCGCTGCTCGTTTGGCGACCCTGGCCTGGAGTGATGCTTTGCTGCTCAGATGGCCGGACCTGCTGCTACAGGATAGTATCGCCCTGGCCGGCATGTGGTCGGCCGTGTTGATCGCACTGCTCATTGGTCCAGCCCATCCGCTCTATCAACGACTGAGTCGCTCGTTTTTGATTGTATTTTTCATGATTATGATGATTCTGAGCCGCAAGTACTATAGCCTGTATGAAAGTGAATTTGCCTGGTTTCATCTGGGGCAAGATAAAGGCGCCGGTGGCCTGTGGTTTTCCATTCAGGCGGAATTGAATTGGCGCCTGTACACACCCCTGACCATGGCAGTAATGAGCGGCGTACTCTATTTCCACTACCAGACCAGACAAATCAAGCGCTGGATCTCCCGGTCGAACGGCCTTTTGCCACAAACGCAGGCTCAGTATAAATACTTGCATGTGCTGGGCTTGTGTCTGGCCGCTGCATGGATCGCTCTTTTCTGGCACCAGAAAAAAACACAATGGCATCCCGAGCTGCATGATGATGGTAACGTCCTTTTGCGCATATTATACATCCACAAATTACCGCTCCAGTCAGTCGCCATCGATGCTGGGCCATCGAATCCGGAGGCATTTGAATCCGACCCGCGCTTTCAATATAAATGGCCAGCCCGCTCGATTACCGCAACACAACGCCTCGCTCCTTTAGAAAAACCGCAAACCGGTCGCAAACCCAATATCGTTTTATATTTTTTCGAGTCCACTGCCAAACGCTATCTGGGACATCTGGACCCAGGTGGCCAGGCCATCACACCAACCTGGGATTATCTGTACCAACATGGTCTGGGGATGCAAAATCACTATGCCAACAATCCCCTGTCCATCAACGCTCTGTTTAATGTGCTGGTCTCGGCGTATCCCTTGCCACTGGATCGCTGGGCGGCCAGGGACTATCCGGACATCAAATTGCAGGATCTTTCCCAGGTTTTACACCAGCATGGATACCGGACAGCCGTATACCATAGCGGCTATTTAGACTACGCCGGGGCGGGTACCTTTTTAAATCAACGCCAGTTTGATGAGATTCTGGATATCAGCACTCTGCGTAAAGAAGGGCTGCCGATTGTGAACTGGGGGATCGATGACCGCGCTATGATTCAACCGGCTCTGCGTTTCATTCAAAAAGACACGACTCGCCCCTTTTTCCAAGTCCTTTTGCCTGTTTCACCTCACCATCCCTACGAAACCCCGACATCCGGGCCCAGGATCAGTGTGCCGACGGCCTTGCAGGATGGTCGCGGGCAGGCTTTCCATGATTATCTCAATTCCCTGCATTATTCTGATCAAATTTTAGGAGCGGTCCTGCTGGCCTATCAGAAAGCGAAGTTACTGCAGAATACTATATTCTTCATTTTTGCCGATCATGGGGAGGCCTTCGGGCAGCACCCCCGCAATTACAATCATCCTTTCTACGTTTTTGAAGAGAACGTGCATGTGCCGTTTGTTGTTTTTAGCCCGGGCCTGATTGCGCCAGGCAATGTGGCCCGCATAACAAGCCACCTGGACATTATGCCGACCATACTGGACTTACTGGACATAGAATGTCCCGAACATGCGGAAGGTGTTTCGATTTTCAAAAGCGGCGAGCCACGCTACGCTGCGCTGCACACAACCTGGCGCAATCGGCTCATTGGCCTGCGCGATCAGAATTATAAATATATTTACAATCAGGTCAATGGCCGATCTGCTCTGTTCGATTTAAGCATAGACCCGCTGGAACAGACAAACATCGCCCGGGACAAGACAGAATTAGTAAACACCTATCGGTTTGAATTGGCGCGTCTGGAAGTGCACCAACGCCAGTTTTATCAACAGGTTATTGGCAAGCCAATCGACTGGAATGCCACCACTGACAAGGAAAATTTTTAAATCCAGCCACAAACAGACATTACTCAAGCGCCAAAAAATTATATATATTTTTGCTAAAACCCGGGTACTCCAATTCTCTGGACTTGACCGGAATTGAGCTTGCATGTGACCATTCCGCGATCGTCGGCTCGATTTGGTCCTTTACACTTAGATTGGACACAAACAAAAAGCGAAAGGGAGGCAGCTTGATTTGAACTATATGCGGCCTGGCTAGCAACACGCTTTTTAATTGCGCTTCCAGTTTTTTAATTTGCGTTTCAGAGTCCTCCAGGCCCACCACACCATCGAGATCATACTGCAAAATAAAAAAAGGTTGACGCCCGCTCATGGAGAAGTGTTTGAGAATCTGCAAATTCAAGTCCTGGATTTGACAGATCAGGTTATCGGCCATTGCATTGCCGCCTGATTGCTGCTTGAAGTAACGCTGCAAGGCTGGTAGTGTTTGGTATAAATGCGGCGTAATTTCCTTGAGCAAATTTGGATCTTCAAAACCGGGCCGGTCATAAAAAAACAGCACAAAACCATCGTAACCTGACTGATTCAAATTGTAGCTACTAAAAGAGTGCATACGATTCAGGAAATCGAAGCTGAATTTTTTGTAAAAATGCAAGCTGGCCTCCCTGGAGAGATCAATTTTCTGCCACTGCAAGGAAAGGTTCAGAACATCTGAATCTAGCCCAAAATAGAGGCTACGCGCGGTGATTTCGTCCAGGCCCATGTCAATGACCCGTTGATAGGCCGATAATTGCTCATTAAAAAGCAACACGACAACAGCCTGCGCTTGCGCGATATTTAATAATTGTCGCGCTAAAAAATTAAAATCTTGCGGCCTGGCTTGCTTTTGTTTGTAGAGCTTTATAATCTGACCACCGGCATTGATCTTCAAATTATGCCATAAATCATTCAACCAGTCTATTTCCCGCCGTATTATATCCGAGTCTGCCAAACGGATTGTATTTTGCAGGGCATCATCCGGGATTCGAGTTTGCTTTGCTGGTGTAATATCGGACCGGGAATCAAGGATTACATCACTCAGTTCATCTTCCGATAAGAGAGCCACCGATTCGGTTGCTACCAGCTCGGCGGCTGCTGGCTCGTCGGCTACCAGCTCGGCGGCTACCGGCTCGGCGGCTA
>JAGRNA010000147.1 GCA_020441005.1 Leptospiraceae bacterium | reverse complement strand
GAAAATTCATGGGCCTTTGTGCGGCAATCCGCCACCTGGGCCAATGCCAATACGGATCTGATCGAAGCGATCGTGACACCGATCAAGAACAGCGGCGCCTTGAATTACAAGGGCACCTATACCCGAACAGTGACTACTGCCAAAGGGATTACTTTTACAGCCCGTTTGACGGTCGGCACAGCGGCGGACGCGGTCACAGCACAAGCCTTCTCAGGGAACAAATACTTTGACAACAAGTTTGAAATGTGGCGCGCCAGCGATAATGCCAAGGCGCTGGAGCTTTTCTTCGATTCCTTGACCGACCTGTCCGGTGACGGTATACTATTGATTTACAATTTGAATGTCCTCGATCCTTATACCTACTCCGATTCCATGGTGGTGGAAAGCTATTCTTTCAAAAACGTTTCATCGCGGGTGCAGGTCTATTCCTGGTCCAGTGCCTACAGCGGCGGCAAATCCGGGGCCAGTTATGTCAATACCGATCGCGGGCGCGTGATTTTGGACACAATGGAGAACGACACGGTGCTCTGCTTCAAGGCCGTTGTGCGCTTTGACGGAACAAACAATTTTTGCACCGGCGCGGCCGGTAATGAGTACTACGCCCTTTCCTACAGCCAATTCTTTGCCTCGCCCAATTACGCCACCGCACGCATGAGTCTGCAAGACGGCGCTATCGACAACTCCACCTCGACAGCGACCAATAATCTGTGCAACGGGACCGGCAATCTGGGTAACCTGAAGTTCGGCCTTTTTGACGGCAACGGTTTTGTGTCCGACGGGAATGAAGCTGCTGCCATACCGGCCAACTACCTGGCCGGTACGCGGGTCAACAGCCTGCATGCCGAACTGGGCACGGTCGGTCCGGACGGGTCCTGGGATGATACGACCAAGGCCACGATCGATGCGTTGAATGTGCAGTTCAAAAGCACTGCCGCCCCGTGAATTGATGCAGAACCAGCCTGGTAACGCTGCTAGTCTAACACTTCGAGGTGTATTGCATGCTCCGGCCGGTTTTCGAGGGCCCAGGCGCATTTTGGGTCGGGAAACCGGTAATCCTGGACTTAAGGACAGCAAAGACCGCTGGATTCAGTGGGCCGAGCAACTCTGGATCGCGACCCGGCCGCTGTTAACGCAGATAACCCTGACCAGCATTTTACTAACGGTCTGGTCGGCTAGTCTTACGCAATGCACCGGGGCAGATCCGGGAGAGGAATATTCCGGCGGCTGGACAACCCATTTCGATACCTCCTTGACAGCCTTTAACCGCTTGGCCAAAAACAGCAAGGACTACGGTCATGCCATGCAGTTCAACAATGGCCACGCTCTATTCAAGCAGCGCTGGCAACCGGCTGCGACAACCAGGGCCAGCTTTGACGGACTGGGTCCGCTCCTGAATCAGACGGCCTGTGATGGCTGTCATGCCTTTGGTGGACGCGGACGGCCGCCTTTACCCGACGAAAACAACTTTTCCTCGATGGTAATGCTTTTAAGCGCAGCCGATAAAACCATGCCGCATGGCGAACCCGTGCCGCTGCCAAAATACGGCCTGCAACTGAATGACAAGGGTATCGCCGGTGTACCGGCTGAAGGCCGTGTTACAATCAGTTACACCACAGCGGCCGGACGCTTTCCAGACGGCGAGAGCTATACGCTCCGCCGGCCAACATATAGTTTCAGCGGCTGGAACTATGGCCCGCCCGTTGAATTTGCATTTTCGCCGCGGGTAGCGCCTTTTATTTTCGGCATGGGTCTCTTGCAGTCCATCCCGGCAGAAACCTTGCAGGGGTGGGCTGATCCGGATGACAAGGACGGCGATGGTATCAGCGGTAGAATTAATAAAATTTATGATAAATACAGCTTTGCCTATCAGACCGGGCGCTTTGGCTGGAAGGCCGGTCAGGCTTCGATTAAAAATCAAAATCTGTCTGCCTTTATCCAGGACATGGGCATCACCAATCACCTGTATCCGGAACAAAACTGCACTATCTCGCAGACAGCCTGCATACAAAGCCCGCCGGGCAGCCAAAAACCGACCGAAGTCAGCGCCGGTCAGACCGATGAGCTGGAAATCTATTTTATGCTAATTGGAGTGCCGGGCCGGCGGGATTGGCAGAATCCGCAGGTCAGGCAAGGAAAAGAACTCTTTTCAGAAATTGGCTGCGCCGACTGCCACCGACCAGAGACGCGCACGGCCAAACGTCCCGCCTATCCGGAAATTTCAGAACAGCTGATCCGGCCATACACCGATTTACTGCTGCACGACATGGGTCCGGAACTGGCCGACCATCGCAGCGAACACCTGGCAAGCGGTCAGGAGTGGCGCACACCGCCCTTGTGGGGCATTGGCCTGGTGGAGCGGATCAACGGGCACAACTTCCTTTTACATGATGGCCGGGCCCGCGGTTTCCAGGAGGCCATTTTGTGGCACGGCGGTGAGGCCGAGCGTTCTCGCGAGCGCTACAAAGAGCTGCCCCGCGCCAGCCGCCAGGCACTGCTCCGTTTTTTGCAATCGTTGTAAAGCACAAGCTGATTGGCAACAAGTAATCTGACTAGATTTGCTGGATGGTTGATTTCTGAAAGACCTGGTTGCCGCCGTCGTCCCAGCGGATTTTGACCGTCATGCGAGTTTGACTGATGATCCTGCCGTCCAAGCTTTTGCCGTTCTTGAGGTAGATCGTGTCGGCAAAAATACCAATTGGCCATAATAATATGCCACTCAGCAGCAATCCTGATTTTGATATGAGGATCAGGAAGTTCTTTATTTTGCGACTATATTCGAACGTATGGCCGGAATATTTGATGCTTATACTCTTACAGCATTTATGTGAACTAATCCTTTGCATAGTATCATTCGAACATCACATTTAACGACCTGCAGTAGGAGATTCAGCTGCCTTTTACAAGGGACTATCCGAGCTTTGGATCACCAAATCGTCGAAACGAGAGTAGCTGCCCGTGAACCATGACAATGCGTTCAGATTGATCGCCATTAAAGATCCGTAGGTGTCGGATATCGTAAAATCCGGGTACTGGACGCCCTGATAAATCACATGCGCTGTGTGAGCTGTAAAATCATAAACAATCCGCCAATCCAGCCAGACATCGAATTGTTCCGCAGGATCGAATTGCACAAGGGATATATTACTGCCCATTGACGCGCCGGTCACATCGACGACAGACCATTTCACACAACCGGCACCGTAGCGTGGTCCGGAATCATCATGGAGCATATTAAAGGCGATCTTTTCTTTGACCATACCCATATCCATGATTTCTATGCCACCGCTCCAGTAGTTATTACTGCGGTGACTCAGTATCTTGATGGCTACCGACATATAGCGCTGATTGCCGCGGTCATAAGCGATCATTATATTGGCGCCGTTATCGGTGACATTCTGGTTGAGCTGTAAATAGCCTCCCGTTTCTGTCATCTGGGCCGGATTAATGATCGCGTAGCCAGGGTTGACCACACCGTCGTTGAAGTCGTCGTTGAATGTGCCGCTATAGACGGTCATATCCAAATTGCGCGCCCATATAATCAGGCATTGAAACTCGACTGCGCTGCCATTGACGCCGCAAATGCGATACCAGGCATTCAGGTTGCTGGTTGCATCTAAACTGGTTGTACTCACATTACCCAGCGGCACCCAGGCTGAACCATTATGATAGGCATAATTATAGTTGACCGCATCGTCCAGTGCTGGCCATGCAAAGTCAACCTGAGTCGAGCTGGTCGCCGCAATATGCGGTCGGCAGGGACCGCTCCAGGCAGACATACTGGCCGGACACATGGGCTGCGGTGAACTGCCGCCGGCCGGCGGTTGAATCTCTGGCGTAGAAGTCGAGCTATCTGGATGGATTTGCAAGGCAGATGCCAGGGCTGCCGATTGCAACGCGTTACGGCCCGGCAGCTCGGGCACACAGGCGAACGAAAGCCAGCTCAAAACAGCGACTAGTGAAAACAGGAATAGTTTTCTGACAGTTGTAATTATTTTATTGACATTCATAGCAATTATTTATCGCTCAGTTGTTTTAATCCAGTGCCCTACTGACTCGTTGGTTTTTTATTCGATGTATTCGATCTTGATACGATAAGGCTGGGACTGCTTTTTAACCCCCAGATCCTGAAAGCCAATATTGGTGGCATCATAATAGACATCGTGAGTATAGTCGGGGGCCTCGGCCGCGCGGTATTCCGTTACTGTATAGGAATTTGGTACGCTGGCTTGCACAACGACTTGCATTGCTAGAATCCTGGAATGGTCGGTAATCCCGTGCGGGATCACATGAGTTGCCGCCGCTGGCAGTGACCCGGTCAGGTATTTCGTGTAAACCTTCGTCTTGACCCCGTCCACGAGAACATAGCGATACCCGCCAAGGCCGCTATCATAGCCGACCGCACCCTGGAGTTCAGAAATAGCAGTCACCATTAGATTTAACTTAGAGGCCGACAGGTTTTCACCGGCGCTCCATGAGGAGACGATTGTAAGGGCAGCGAGGACGGTGGCAAAGAGCCCCAACGTCAAACCACAGCTAAACAGGAATCCTTTGAATAAACGCCGTTTGATTTGGCCACCTAATAAAATTCCGGTACGATTTTGGTTTCTATGCGTAATGGATGACGATTTGGTCCGAGCGCTCTGCCTGTCTGCCAGCTCTGGCGTGCTGCTTGCCGTGCTGGCATGTGTGCCCAAAATTTGATTCAGATTCATTATACTTCTTCCTTGCTTGTCAAACTGGCTGCGGACGCAATTCATTGCACCGTGCAGCCGTCTCCCAGTTGGTTAAGATCAACCTTGCATATTCCGGCTCCAGGAGTGGGTCCTGCAGCAGTGCCGGCTGCGGCATCGCTGGCCTTGATTTGTAACACGCCGAGCACGTTGCGCCAGGTGTTATCTTCCGGGAACGATGGCGCGCAAGTCTGAGTGAAACCGAATAGCAAGAGCGCTCCGCCTGCCAGTGGTATACGTAGAGATCCGTTTCCTGATAGCCTTGCTTTCATTGATTTTGTCCCGCTCCTTGTTGGTGACATCGCAGTCCATCACTGTGAGCTTGCAATAAGGCGGCCAAATCCGCCTTGCCATTCCGAAGGGCATAATCGTGCGGTGTTTGGCCGGCACAGTCCAGCGGATCCAGTACGGCACCATTACTTAGCAAGTACATGGCGAAATCAAGGCAGCCCAGGCAGGCAGTTTGATGCAATGCTGTCAGCCCTTGATCGGTGGCGGCGTTAATATCGGCCCCTTGCAGCACCAGCAATCTGGCAATAGAAAAGTGCATATTCCCGACGGCATAATGCAGGGCATGAAAGCCGTTAATCGGATTACGGTCATTGATGTCCGCATGTTGCTCCATTAATGCCTCGACTGCGCCCAAACAGCCGCTGCGGGCGGCAAGCAAGAGCGGAGTCAAGCCATGGCGATCGCGCAAACTGATGTGGGCGCCGGCGGTGATCAGTGCCCGGGCGGTCCGGGTTTGTTGACGGGCAATCGAGATGAATAACGGAGTCATGCAACAGGGGCCCAGTTCCACCTTGTCAGGCGTACCATGAATCGCCTTACCACTGATCAAATCGAACATCTCTACCAATCCTGTTTTTTACCGAGCCAGCTTGCACAAATCGATGCGAGTTGCGCAGCCCTCTCTGGTCAAAGTGGAATGCTATTTTAAGCCATTTTGGAACTGCGGGTCAATACACCTGAGTATAGTATCTGCAATTTTTTACAAAAAAAGCCTACACCCAGGTATAGAATTGGCCTTACAGGCACTTCGCCATGATGCAGGCAGCATCAGTAGCCTGGTTTTCCAGCACTGTAAAGCTCGCACACTCCGCTTCCATTGGGAACTCGAGATGGTAGTTGTTGGTGAAGGCCGGTTCGCTGGCGCAATCGCCGTCGTCCAGTACAACATTGCCGATCTGACCCACTCCGGTTTCGCCCTCCGGTATATCGCAAGCTGTAGCAGAACCAGGATGCACCAGGGCGTAAAGCACGCGCTTGCCGGCCGGACAAGTCGCTGTGGCTGTGCAACCGTTGCCCGCGCAGGTGGCCGGCGCCACGCGCGTAATCTGCTTTGCTCCCAGATCCGTTTGCAACGTAGTTGTGGCATTCTGTAGCTCGGTGATGGCCGTCACCATCTGATTCAGCTTGGCCGCCGAGATGCTCTCACCGCTGCTCCAACTGGCCACCGCCGTAAAAGCCAACAGCATCGAACCAAAAAGGGCGGCCACAAGGCCAACCCCGAAGAAGATCCCTTTGAGAAGGGATGCTTGGTATGCGTTCATGAAGGTTGCTCCAATCAGTACACTTATTTAATATTCTCTAATTCCGATTCAAGGCTTTCAGGAACATTATTTGCTAAGTCTATCATGATCCTGGAAATTTCTTCAACGGTGCCGCTGGTATACTCTTGCTTGAAATGTTCTCCAAATCGGCCAATTTCATCTCCATGGGAAAAAATCTGTACCGTATAGGTATAATGAATGTAATTAAACTCTTTTGGACTCGAAAATTCAATTGTAAGTGTAATAGCATTTTCTTTTTTTGTTTTTGCCTCCCAGAAAATATTCCAAAGGTTTAAGAACCATTTAACAGTGAATGTTTTGTCATCGTTTTGATTGGCTGAATTAAATTCGGAAGTATCAATTTTAATATTATATTTTTTTTCCAGGATCGCAATAACGCTTTCAAATTTGTAAGTCCTTAGCAAACTCCGGGTTAAACTCATGGCGGAGTCTTCGCTTGCGGTTGTTCCTTGGCCTAAAACCACAACAACTTTATCTAAATTGAACTGCCTATCCTCAAGAGTCTCCCACTGTTTCAGTGTCCAATTTGACTGACAAGCTGTCGACAGAAACATGGATATTAATACGCCAACCAGAAACCGAATACTAAACAATCTGGTATTATTCTTCACTATTTTCATTATACTCTCCATATTTGGCTTTGTATCTTTCAGCATGAATACGAGTCATCCACGCCTTGTAACCAAGCCATTAGTATGCAATTTTCTACCCCAAATACAACCCCCAGTCAATACACCAGGGTGTAGTAGCTGGAAAAAATTTGGAAAATATCCTATACCAAAGTATAGAATTTAAAAAAATCAGGCATTTTTTCCCATGAAGTCGATTAGCCAGGCTATGGCGGGCAAAGTGCGGCGGTGCATCGTGCATTTTCCAGGCATAAATCCATTATTGTCTGAAATCAGGCTGGTTTCCGGCGGTCAGGTCATAAGCATCCAATCCGGCTTGTTAGCCAGACTGCGCTTGTGAGAATCCACTAGCATCCAAATTAGTCTGATGCGCAGTCGCAAGCAGCATGTTGAGCAGGTTTGCGCTCAACTTACAAAATCTTGCCGTGCGTAAAGACTATATAGGCGCCTTTGGCCTTGACCAGCTCGCGCGCCTCGCGCTTGGCCCGGTAGCCGAAAAAGATGACCCGTATTTCGGGCTGCGGCGATTCGGATTCGCTTACAGACGCCTTGATCCGATCAGTCTCTCTGATAAAGCGCTCGACCTCGCTGGCGGTCAGGTTGCTTTTGACCTCGCCCAGCACCAGCACCGGTTGGCCGTTGATGTTGCCGCGGATCGCCAGATCAATTTCGATGGTCTGGCCGGTAGCCGCGATATCAAACTCGTCGCGGCCGGCGTCGT
>JAGRNA010000146.1 GCA_020441005.1 Leptospiraceae bacterium | reverse complement strand
GATAGCGATGCTGTTGCTCGTGTTTTATAATCGGCCCTTGCTATATCTGATTCAGGGTCTTGAGCGCATCGGCACGGTGGAGGATCATGCCTATCGTATTGTAACCGGCCCCCAGGCAGATATCAACGCTGTGATCCAGCGTATCAACCAGATGGCCGACCGTTTTTTGGCCAACGAAATTGAAAGACAGATTTCAGATACCAAGCATCGTATTCTGGTGGAAAACTCGCGTGACATCATTTTTTCCATGAACGAAGACGGCATAGTCATCACCGTGAACCAGGCCTTGAAGGAGCATCTGGGGTATGAGCCCAATGAGATCAAGGGCAAGCCCTTTGAGATGTTGATGCACAATGAGGTTCTGCGGCGTGATGATGTGCGCTTGCTCTTGTTGCAGAGTCGGCTGCGTGATGTGCGCGAAAAAGGTCGCGGCCAAAACCTGCAAATAGAACTCATGACCGCACATGGCGAGCCGTGGGAAATGAACCTGCGCCTGGAATATATACAGGTTTTTAACACCAATGTTTTTTGGGGCAAACTGGAGTCCGACACTGAAGACAGCATCAGCAAAATTTGCGCCTGGGAGCGACGTCATTTTCAGATCGGCAATTATCTGAGCACCGCTAACTCCCTGTTGAACCAACTGACCGCTGCCCTGCCGCGCTATTTTAATGAAAGCGATGTGATGGCGATCAAAATCGGCCTGCGCGAAATGCTGATCAATGCCATTGAACACGGCAACCTGGGCATTAGCTTTCAGGAGAAAAGTGAGTCCACGCATGGCGACCGCTATCTGGAACTGGTAGCACAGCGCCAAAACCAGAGCCCGTACAAAAACCGGTTGGTGGATGTGCAGTATGCCTTGAATCAAAATCGCGTCTTGTATAGTATCAAGGATCAGGGTGAGGGCTTCGACCATCAACACGCGCTGCAAAGCTTTAAAGTCAACAAAGACCTGTATCATGGTCGGGGCCTGGCGATTGCGCGATCCATTTTCGACGAACTACATTATAATCATAAGGGAAACCAGGTCAAACTGGTAAAGTATATTACCAATAAGCCTGAAAAGTGAGGAATTATGCTCTTTCCGTACTGGACTGAACAGCGCATAGATTGGCGGCAGCGACTGTTGCTAATGAGCGGCATACTGCTTCTGGTTGCTGCTCGTTTTTATATTAGTCTGGGCGAACAGATCCACCCGGATGAGGCCTACTATTGGGTCTGGTCGCGCTACCTGGATTGGGCCTACTATGACCAGGGACCCGGGGTAGCCTGGTATATCGCGATGTTTACTCATCTGTTCCAGGAGAGCTGGTGGGTTTTAAAGCTGGCAGCACTTGTGGCTCTGGCTGTAGTGATGGCTCTACTTTGGAGTGCCGGGCGCTTGCTGGGTCTGGGCTGGCATCGGAGCACAATTGTGGTCGTGCTGTTTTATCTGACACCGGGCGTTTTTCTGGGCAGCGATCTGATTATGCATGATACGCCCTTTCTGATGGCCTGGATGTTGGCCACCTGGTCGATGCTGCACTATCTAAGACATCGGCGCGCAGTCTATTTGTATGTTATGTTTGTGGCGATTGGATTGGGCGCCCTGAGCAAGCATAGTATGGCCATCTTTGTCATGGCCTGGCTGCTTTGGCTGGTCTTTCAAAAGCACGAGTATTACCTCTGGCGCAGCCCGCATGTCTGGGTCGGAGCCTTGATTGTTTTGGTCCTGTTAACGCCCATCTGGATCTGGAACCTGGACCACAATTGGGATCAGATTGATGCCATACGCTACTTGCGATCTGCCGGCGGTGGCCAAAGGCAATCGAGTACAGGTAGTTTGATTTTCGGACAACTGTTTTTGTTCTCCCCTCTGTGGTTTCTGGCCTTTGCTTTGTTATGGTTTTATCTATTGTATCGCTTTTTCAGAGAGCTGCAATGGCCGCCATTGCGACGCCTGTGGAGGGAGCACAATCTACGAACTTTTTTGCGCCTGTTCTCAATAGAAGTCCGGCAGCAGCTGACCAATTGGTGGATGGTCTCCCGACGAGATGGCCAGCTGGTAAATATTAGCATTGCGGAACAAGAGCTCAATCGGCGTTCGGCGCTGTGGTTTATTTTCTGGCAGGCCAGCTTTGTCATTCTGTTTTTTGTAGTCATGTCCCGTACTAGCGTAGTACAGGCTAACTGGCTGATACCAGGCTGGCCGGCAATCCTGCTCTTGATGGGGGCCTATTTACCCTTTCACAAGGGTGCCTTGCATTTGGTGCGCTCTGTTTGGCAAAAGGGCTATGGCGCGTTGATCCTGTTGGGCAGTCTGCCGGCGATCGGAATCAGTCTGTTTGCCCTGTATGGCTATCAAATCGATCAGCAGCTTGGACTGCGGCTGCCCGACCAGGCCTTTTTGCAATTCCGCACGGCCGGCTACCGTGAAATGATCGCCCAACTGGAGCAAGTTCGCCGGCAAAAGTACCCCAATGCCATCCTGATTGCCAATCGTTACCAGGACGCAGCCATTGCGGAATGGTATCTGCGTGATACGAGACCGGGACGGGTTGCCTCGATGAATATATCGCAGAAGAACCAGTATTCCTACTGGCCCTCGCTGGAAAAGGGACAAGACTATCTGATTTTTGCCAGCAGTGAAAACGGCCTGACGCCCGTAGATCCTTTTTTATTCATCTGGCTCGATTATATGTTTGAAAGCGTCACCACCGCAGACGAGCAAACCGTAACCCACCAGGGAGTGTTGGTCAAGAAATACCGCTATTGGTATGCGCGCAATTTTCGTATGGCATGGTACGAGGTTTTGCAGATCTATCTGGACCGTCTGGCGATCCTCGATCTCATGCCGTCCATGCGCGGCTATAACAAACACCTGAAAGCGGCCAATGCGGCGGCGTCCGGCGATAACCTGATGACCCGCATGTTGCGGCTGCAAAAATGCTATGAACCGGATTACCTGGAAATGCTGGGAAACTGGTTGCTGAACAAACAAAGCGCTCCCCGCTGCGAGGCGCACAAGCTGTTATGAAAATGCGCTGCTCATATTGTAATCGATTCATGCTGATCGGGCTGGTGCTCGCCATGCTGGCCGGTCCGGTGGGATGCAAACCGCAGCAACCGGATACAAGCACGTTGAACGCAATTCAGGATTACGGGGCGTGGATTGATCAAGTTACCCCCCTTTTATGTCAGCGAATGCATGGCTGCTACGCCCGGCTGTTTCGGACCCTGCCGCGTGCAGTTCAGGCCGAGATAAAAACAGACCGCTGTGTGGCGACTGTGATGCAAGACCGGGATTTAAAACTACAGCGGCACACCCCGGCCATGCGTCAGTTGGCCCGCCTGTGTTACACGGCGATTCTGGAATCGCGCTGCGAAGTGATTGCCCAGACCGCTTTCTTTCATCCGGCTTGCATGCAGCTCAATCTATTGGCTGATGAGGCCTACGCGGATACCCCGGCGCCCGCGGTCCAAATGCCCTGGGATTCACCCGGGCACTAACCCGGGTTGCTACTTGATGGCGGGCATTGCTTGCGGCCTGGCATTCGGGCCAGATCCAATGCTGCGTCAGGACCGGTCCTGACGCTCCCTGCGCTGGACCATGAAGCAGTAGTGGCGATAAAAAGGCAGGATGCCCTCCGGGATGCTATTGGTATCCACAGTCTGGCTGGCCTTGATCTGGCGTAAAACCTCAATGGGCAGGTCATATTCAATCTGACCGGCAAACTGACACAGCCGCTTGCAAATCTCGCGGTCAATGACATCCTCGGACAGGCGTTCCATCTCGGCATGCAGCCAGTGCAAGTTACGATGCTTGCTTAAATCGGTATTGTTCGCCGGGCCGTTTTCATCCGCCCTGGAGTGATCGGCATACACCCGGGAGCGCCAATTTTTTCGATGCAAGCTAGAGGAACTCATGGTTAGAATCTCGGTTTTTTGGCCTCCGGGCCAAGCCAAATTTTATCGTCTTCGGTAGCCAAGTAATTATGTCGCATCACTTTTTGGCAAGCAAAAAAGTATCAAACGGTCGTCAGCCAGGCAATCCTGCTGGTGCACAGCGAATCAGGCCCCGGATCCCGATTGACGTAAAAATAGCTGATGTTTGCGGTTGCTGCGCCACCAGTAGATAATCGAAGCCAGCGTGCTCGTGACAATGGCAATCCCCAAAATAAAATAGACAGCCGACCAGCCGTAGTAGTTGACCACGATGCCAACCCCCCAGCCGGACAGGGTCGCCCCCAAATAACCGATGCCGTCGATGATCCCGGAGGCACTGGCGGGACCCTGTTTGCCGCCAATATCAAGCGCAATCACCGCGCCCAAAAACGAGTAGGGACCGATCAAAAACAAGGCGACCAGAAAAAGCATACCAATCGTGATCCAGTAGTTGTGCCGGTCCTGCAGCCAGGCCATTGCCAGAATGCTCAGGCAGCTCAGGATCAGGCCTGGCAGAATGATTTTGGCCCGATTACCATGCGCCAGCCGGTCACTGAGAAAACCGGCCAGCAGCACAGAGACAAATCCGCCCACCGGAAAGGCCATACTGCCATAAATGGCGCTGGACGCGTCAATGCTGGCAGCCGAATTCTTGAGCAGTACGGCGCTCCAAAAGCTGAACAGTTCACGAATAAAGGTCAAGCCGAAGGACATCAATAGCACCATCCAGAATGTCACGCTTTTGAACAAGGGCAGCATCAGGTCGCCAAAGCTGGCCGGATGATCATTTTCACCAGTAGCGCCATAGACCGATTCCGGGTTGGCCTCTGCCTCGGGCAGGTCCAGGCTGCGCGGGGATTCGCGCAAGAATGCGAGTGTCAATAGCATCACGAAAAAGAAAGACCCGGCTGAAATCAGAAAAATACTCTGCCAGCTGAAGCCCAGTTGCTGGAAATAACCCAGGAAAGCTCTGGTCAAAGCATCGCCGAGTAAATAGCTGATCGATATAAAACCCATTACCGTGCCCTGCCACTGGTGGGGAAACCAGTGCGCCGAGATTTTTAGCAGCGCGGCCCAGCCGCCGGATTGCACAAAACGATTCAAGCCCCAAATAATCGCAAAGGCAATGATCCCGCTTGACAGGCTGAATAGAATCGTGGCGGCAATCGATGCCGCCATGCCGGTAACGAAGATCAGCTTGCCGCCGAGGTAATCCGTGATCACACCGTTGAAAAACTTGCCGATGGCGTAGGCCAATATGCCGATCGAGCCCAATAGCCCGAAACCGGTCTCGTCAAGCAGGCCCTCGGGCCCCTGAAACTCGGGAATTGCTCCTATCACGGCTAGATTGGAGCGGCAGATGTAAAAGGCACCGTAGCCCAGGGTCAGCATTGCTGCTGTACCGAGCCGCCATGCCCAAAGTTTTTTGATCTGTGCTTCCATTGATGGTCAGTATGCAACAGGCGGATCACATTTACATGACATTCCGGTAATGCTTTGGTAAAAAAAGCGGCCTTTGACGCAGCTTTGCTGCCGCACCAGTATGCCTTGGGGCACCGGTTCGAGATGACGGCGGACTAATCCAGCTATGCTGGATGGCTGTGGGTGCCTGAGTCTGTATGCAGCCATTGGTTTATCTTAAAAAAAATTATCAGCATCTAAAATATTGCTTTTCAAAAAAAAAATAAAAAGCGTGGTCACAAAATAGCAAGCCAAAGGAGCAGGTGATGGAAACAAAGCGCCCCTGTGCGCCCTGTTATTGCCAAATAATACAGATGTATCAATATTTTACAATGCGGTAATGGAAAAAGATATGAGCCAGCTGCCTGTCTTGGGCTCTCCAGTCATTCCTGCTTGTCCTGTCTGCAGGGTTTGTAAAGCTGACCCTGGTCAAGTATTGCTGAAATTGTTTGCTACGTTTGGCGTTGCTTTTGACTTTCAACCAGGCCACACCACTGAGCCCCTTGCCTATAGGAACTGATTGTGCGTACTGAAAATAAATTCCTGGTAATCACTTTATTGGGGGGACTCATCACGTGGCTGACGCCGTGCGGCCACTTGCGCGCCCAGGGCTTTGAGGCCGGCCGCTTTCTGATCGCACTGGAAGGCGCTTATGGATTCAACGTCTACGGCTCGGATGTGGATCAGTTCGGACCCTACCTGCCATCTCAAATTAAATATGACAATTTATGGCAAACGTTAGGTTCTACAACTGGACAATATGGCGGTCCAGAACTCAATTTGCGCAATGTGCTGGTTTTTGAGAATACGCCCAAGGCGAAAAAGAATACCAGTAATCTGGGCTTAAGCGGCGAATATGCCTTTAGCCAACACTTCAGTGTTGGTGGCGGTGTGTACCAAAAGTCTTTGGATGCAAAGAATCTATCATGGTCCAAGGTGGCAGTTCATCAATGGGATTATCAGAATTATTTGCTTGGATTCCCCATTGTTTATCTGCAGGAGGACCTGCATTTTCTGGAAATTATGCTGCCGGCATACCGATTTAATAAGTCCGGGTTAATGAAATCAAATTCAGGAAAGCTGTTTTTGGCATTTCACCCATTCACAAATCAGCGAATCGATCCGTGGATCAGCGTGGGCATTGGCAGCGGCAAAGTCGTTGGGAATGAAGTTTACCTGAATCATTATATGGCTGAGCTGGGTCTCAATTACTATGCGCAGGCCAGTGTTTTCATCGGATTGGCGGTAACATACGAAGAAACGTATGCAGATTATGAACTGCAATGCGTAAATGGGTGGAGCCTAAAAGAGGAGAGTATCAAGGTAAAGCTTGGACTCGCATTCTAATTCGCTCTTCCTTGTGCAGTACTCCTGGCATGCGTCGGGCCAGGTTGGCTAACTCGTAGGCGGATTACTGGCCCCGAAAGGTAGCTGCCGCCTTGATTGGTTCGGGGCAGTGCCGACTGCGGCCGCATTTTAAAAAACAGCTTTTCGAATTACGGCCCTGCATCCGGACTGTTGCTAAATTTTCGGCAGTCAAACCAGTTACGCGGCTGCGGCAGCTTCAGGCTCGATACAGCCAGCCGATCCGATCCGGTGGTGAAACGGGCGATCATTAAATTATATGAACCCATCGTTTATTATCCGCAATTTAAGCCCGGCAGAGACAGCTGCACCTGCTGTTCGTCGACTATTGATCGAATCTGATCCCGATTATCGAAGTATTAATCAGTACGGCCGCAATGCCTGTGCTATCGCTGCTCTGTATGAGACGCAAGTAGCGGCCCTGTGTGCCTTTGGAAAATCAGAGCAATCGGGCCTGTTGGAAATTTTTAATCTGGTCGTGCAGCAGCAGTTCCGCCGCCGGGGGCTGGCCGGCCAGCTTTTGAACTACGTTATCAAGCACACAAAATCAAGGCCTGTCCGGGTAGGTACTGGTAGTACTTCATTTGCCGCGCTGGCCTTGTATCAGAAAACCGGTTTTCGGATTGTCGCCGTGGAGCGGGATTATTTCGTGCGTACGAGTCGGCCGCCAATGATCGAAAATGGAATTCAGCTGCACGACCGGCTATTGTTGGAGCTGTGGTAACAAAATACAAATGCGGAGTTCAATGTGGCCAAAAAAAAATACTATGTGATCTGGAAGGGCCGTCAAACCGGAGTATTTGCGGATTGGTCGGTTGTCCAGGCAGCGGTGCATCAGTTCCCCGGGGCGCGCTTTAAATCCTTTGAGAGCCGCGCGGCGGCGGCAGCGGCTTTTCAACACGGCGCTCCCGCAAAAAGCAAGGCGTCGTCCGCTGGCTCAAAGACTGCGTCCGGTGTTCGTCAAAAAAAAACAGCGGCAGCAATTCCGGCCGCCCCGGCGGTCCAGACCGAGCTATTTGCCACAGCAGTCGGACAGCAGGCCGCCCGAGCCGAGATCTATTGCGATGGTGGCTGTGAACCGAATCCGGGGCAGTCCGCTTCCGGCATGGCAGTGTATGTGGACGGCGGCTTGCAAGAATTGTGGTATGGTCTGTACGATCCGGCCGGCACGAATAATTCCGCCGAATTGCATGCCCTGCATCAGGCCTTGCTGCGCGCCGAGCGCGGACTAGAAACTGAAAATTGGCCGCCGGTGACAATCTGGTGCG
Source organism: Leptospiraceae bacterium (assembly GCA_020441005.1). GTDB lineage: Bacteria > Spirochaetota > Leptospiria > Leptospirales > Leptonemataceae > JAGRNA01. The sequence goes on along the minus strand of JAGRNA010000146.1, from coordinate 26,745 downwards.
ATTCCAGCTACGCGATTCAGTGTGTAAAGGTATGGGCTAAAAGCTGGCAGCGCAATGGCTGGACCAAAAAGGGGGGGCCGATCCGCAACCTGGCAAGTATCCAGATTTGTTATGGCCTCTACCAGGAGCTACAGGACCGCCTGGAACTGCGCCATATCAAGGCCCACGTCGGCATCGAGGGCAATGAACTGGCGGACCGCATGACAATCTGCGGCATCGCCGAGCAAAAGCGGGATTTCGTCCGTTACGCAAAGGACCAGGATATAAACGCTGTTTTACAGATCAAGCGACCGTCCTGAGAGCGGGATTTGTTTTCTTTTGTTTGACACCAGGCGCAAAAAACAGAATCTATGCGGCGTTGATCGTTTGGCCCGGGCCAATGCTGCGCCGGGGACTACGGTCTTTCACAAACCAATACTAAAGAAGCAGATTGCATGACTGTCACAAAAAACCGCTTTCTAAAATCCAAATCCAGCTGGGTGCAGAGCTTCAGCTGTCACGAACTGAATGTCTTGATCGTATGTCGGGGGCCCATTCGCAAGGAGGCCATGGACGTATTTGAAGAACTGGGAGCGAGCTACGGTATTTTGCTCTCTGAAAAAGATTCGGTTATGTATCCCATGACCCTCGCACCGGAGTTGCGTCAGATTGAGGACGATAACCGGGTCCACCGGGTCGCAGATTATATGGGCGTCAGCGCTGAGGAGCGCAGTGAACGGATTGATCAAATAATTGGAATCGCCAAAGCGCATGGCTACACGCATATTTTTGCGGGATACGGATTTATGGCCGAAGACGGCGAGTTCGTGCGCCGAATCGAGGAAGCCGGTCTGGGATTCATGGGGCCGGCCTCCACGGTACACTACCAGGCCGGTGCAAAAGATACCGCCAAGGTCATTGCCCGCGAAGCCGGGGTTACCGTCACTCCCGGGATAGACAATATCTCGGCCCTCACATTATTGCGCAAGACGGGCGGAACAGTCGAGGCGTTGAAAAAGCTGGCTGCGTCCAAAAACCTGACAGTTGACGAGAGCAAGGGCAGTGACCCCGCAGAATACGCCGAAGCTTTGCTGCATACCGGTTATGAGAACGGAGTCGGCTTGATCAGCCTGGATGAATTACAAAAAGAAGCCGGAATCCAGGCGGACAGCATGTTCAGCGAAAACCCGGGTTATCGTATTCGATTGAAATACATCGGCGGCGGCGGGGGCAAGGGCCAGCGCATTATTTCCAAATCAGAACAGGCGGCCGGCGCTGTTATGGAAGTTCTGTCCGAATCTAAGGCGGTGGGCGATTCCCAAAACAGAAACTTCCTGATGGAATTGAATGTTGAAAATACGCGCCATAACGAGATTCAGTTGATCGGCAATGGGCAGTGGGCGATTTCATTGGGTGGCCGGGATTGTTCGCTGCAAATGCACGAGCAAAAACTGGTCGAACTGTCGATCACCGACGAGCTCTTTGATCTGGAAATTCAGGCCGCCAAAGCGGCCGGCAAGGCAAGCATCGCCGAGCAATTGCACAAGGATCGTCTGACCTTGCAGAAAATGGAAAGCCAGGCCGAGAGTTTCGCCGAAGCGGTTGGTCTCAATTCGGCGTCTACTTTTGAATGCATTGTGTCTGGCAATGATTTCTATTTTATGGAAATGAATACCCGTATCCAGGTGGAACACCGGGTTACCGAGATGGTGTATTCACTACAGTTCACCAACCCGGATAACGAGCAAGACAGCTTTATCGTCGAGTCGCTAGTCGAGGCAATGGCGCTCGTTGCAGCGCACGCCCGGCGGCTGCCCAAACCAGGCAGAATTGTGCGCAACGTGGCTGGCGGCGAGGTGCGTCTCAATGCAATGAACGATGCCTTGCAGCCGCATGCTGGCGGTACCATTCAGACCTGGAGCCCGCCGGTCAAGGGCGAGATACGCGATGACCAGGGTATCGGGATGTGCAATCCCGATACCGGAGTATTCATCCATTATTACCTGGCCGGGGCCTACGACTCCAATATCGCGCTGGTAGTCGCTCAGGGGCAGGATCGTCGTCAGAACCTGGAGCGCTTGCTGGATATTCTGCGGAGGATGGAAATTCGCGGCGATGAACTAAAAACCAATCGTGAATTTCATATGGGGATCCTGAATTTTTGCCTGGGGCTGCATCCCATGCTGAAACCGGATACCCGTTTTGTGGTGCCCTATCTGGCAGCGGTCGGTTCTCTGACCCGCGAACTGGAAGGCCTGGATTTACAGGCGGCCTTTGGCATGCTCAGCGAGCAGGCTGGCCGGCAATTTGGCGCTGACGGCCTGACCGTTTTACAAGGCAAGCAAACCCTCTTGCTGCGCATCCTGGAGGCTGCGACCCAAAATCCGCATGTACTGGCCGGTTGGCTGGTGCGCAATCGTAACCACTCCTTTACCCTGGAGAGCGAGCGCATCGTCTGGCACCGCAACCCGTTGAAAGTGCTGGCCGATCTCTACAATATTTTTCATTTGGAAGCGCGGGAATCCGCCTCACCTGTACATCAAATCTGGTCGCATGATCAGGAAATGATGAACGAAGGGCTAGCCTTCTACAAGGATCTGGAAGGTCTGTTGGGACTGGACTGCGAAGGGGCCTGGCAAGAGAGTCTGGCCGGCGATCGGCCGTCACCGGTATTCGGGCAGTTGGTGGCGCAGCTGCAAGCCGATACCAACCCCTGGGCGGATCAGATGAGCGATGAACTCTTTGCCGAGTGCCAGGCCGCCCATCACGGCTGGCAACTGGGATCGGAACTGATCGCCCTGATTATCAAGGCCGGCTATCAAAGCGGTGTCCTGGATTTTAGCATGAACGACCGGCTGGAACCGCAGGTGCCGACAAAATTCCTCGATGCTGAATTTCAGGAGGCAGCGCTTAAATTTCTGGCGCCGCCACCGGTGGCCAGCGCGGATACCATAGTAGCTGTATCCGGCGGCATGTTCTATAGCAAGGAAACACCGGCTGCGCCGCCCTATGTGAGCGTTGGCAAGCATTTCAATGTCGGTGATCCTTTGTACATTATCGAAGTAATGAAGATGTTCAACAAGCACTACGCCGAGTTCGCCGGGGTTATTACCGAAATTCTGGTGGATGGCGCTGACGGACTGGTCGTCAAAAAGGGCCAGCCGCTCTATCGAGTCAAGCCGGATGAAGAAATCATCATTGAGAGCGAGTCAGAAAAAACAGCGCGCCGTCGTCAACGCACTACCGACTTGATGAATTCGATTTTAGTCTGAATTGCGGACCGGAAACGGGCCGGCAGGGTGCCCACGAGGAGCTAGCGTTTGGCAGTTGAGTTTCTGTGTCATGCCCCCTGGGATATACCCGCGCTGGATCCGGACCGGGTCGGTCAGCTTTTAGATCTGGCGCTGGCGCATCATTGTCGGCTGGATGGCATGGCGAATGTTTTTCGATGGCAATTAGTGTGGACGGATCAGCATCTGATACGTCGATTCAATCAACAGACGCGCGGTGTCGACAAAGCGACCGACGTGCTCAGCTTCCCCTTGATCCATTTTCCGCCAGGGCCGGGTAGTGCAGTGTTAGCGGAAGCGGATGCCGGGGACGATCTCCCGGATACGCCCGGGCCCGGTGTTGCCTGGCGGGATTTGCGCCGCCCACCAAACGCAGATCAGTCTCCAGATAACCGGAATACTGATGCCGGTACGGCCCTGCTGGAATTAGGCGAAGTCTATATCTGTCGCGAGCTGTGTTTTGCACAGGCGCAACAAATCGGCCACACGGCTGCAGCAGAATTCTGGCGACTCGCAGTGCACGGTTTGCTGCACCTCTTTGGCTATGATCATGAAACCAGCGCTGCTGATGAAAAGCGGATGCAATTGCGGGAAGATGAATTATGGGGTCTGCTGGTGGCTCAATTGTGAATTCTCATCGGCCTGCCATAGGCGGGTAGCATACTTGATTTGCAGATCAAACATGCGACCGGGTTCCTTGATCAGATGCTTTTGGATTGTGTAGCGGTCAAATAACGGCTGAAAGGGCTTGCTCAAATCGACGGGCCGGGCGTCGGTTGTGACGCTCACTTGATAGCCGCTGTCGCGGACCAATTGGCGCAGGGCCGGGCTGTTGTAGCCCATCGGGTAGGCAAAGGCGTAAATTTTCAAATTCGGAACCTGGCTTTCCAAAACCCGGCGTGATTGCACGACCTCCTTGTGCATCCGCATCTGCCAGCCCGCCAGGCTTTCCCCGGGTCGCGGCTTGTGGAAACTGGTGTGACTCCAGGAGTGGTTCTGGATTTCAAAACCCTCCGCATGTAGTCGTTGCAGGTCTTCCCAGGAAGTGCCGTATTGGCTATGCTCCTGGATGTCCTTGATATAGACAAAAAAAGTGGCCGGGTAGCTATACTCTCGCAAGAGGGGGGCGGCAACGCGCATGATATTTTTGTAATCATCATCAATGGTAATCACCATGGACGGCTGCGTCATCTTGCGTCCCTGGCGGGCGTGCTCCACCAGGCTTTTCAGGGAAATGACTGTGATACCCTGCTCTCGAATGCGCTGCAGGTAATAGCGGAATTCCTGGCGGTCCAGGGAGTAGGGCCCGACCCCGTCAATATTATGAAAACACAGAATTGGAACCAGATGGTAATAGTCCTGTTCCCGGGCTAGTCGACGCTCGGTCATCAGGGTGATCACACCCTGAGCGCCAAAACCACTGATCAGGACCAGGGCTGACAGAAACCAAAGCCATTTACGCATCTGTCCTAGTATCGTGCCTGTTCGGACCGGGATTGAATCAAAAAGGGCTCAAAACAGGCCGAACAATCAGCTGGACTGCTTCCCAGGCGATCAGGGCCTGGGCGCTATAATAAGTGCCCAAAATCCATAGGCCGGGTTGCGGGATCGGTCGCACAAAACGGTTCCAAGACCAAAGTCCATCCGAGACACAAAACAGGATGGCACCGGTCAACAAAACCATGCTTTGGGGATGTTGCCATGCCAGGTTTACTGCCGCGAGCAGCATACTGGCAATGATGGTGGCATAGGCGCCGACCAGCGGAGCAGCCTTGCGCGTTGAGCTCAAGAATATTACCAGACCGGCATAGGTGGCCGCAATGAGGATGAGCAGCATGGTGACTGCTAAAGGCAATTTCCACTGACCAGAGCTGGCGTACCCAAAGGCGATAATATAGGCCAGGTGGCCGCCTAAAAACGCTGCGTAGCCGGGTAGAAAGGTGCGGGGCCATAAAAGCAACAAATCACCCAGTGTGCCCAGAATCAGTCCGAGGCATAACCATCCCAGGGCCGCTGGCAGGGCATGGGTCGGACTAGCGGTGTAGTGCCAGCCCAGCCAAAACAGAATCCAGAACATGGGCAGTCCCTTGGCCCAAAAATAAAGCGGCGGATGTTTTGATCGGACCCAAATCGCGATTGCACCCAGTAATCCTGTGGCCAGGCAATAATAGATCAAACTGGCAAGCGGCATATCGATGGTCAATCTACAGGACCGACCCTTTGGGGCACTAGTTTTTACGATCCAGGACAGTCACCGCGTCCCATTCGCCGGGAGCGCCATTAATCGCATAGTACATCGCCTGATCAATATAGCGCTGGGCTGCCTTGTCCGCCGGATCCTGAGCGAGCACATTCTGCATCATTTCCGCGCAGCCCGTGAAGTCCTGACTGCGATAGGCTTGCACGGCTGCTTCAAAGACCGCCTTTGTTGCCAGTTTGGGTTCATCGGTTTCATCGGGCGACCAGGGTAGCAGCTCATAAATCCCTACCGGCGCGTTCTTGCCCTTGAGTCGGACCCGGTCAAGGATCCGAAACTGCCATTCCTCGGGGTTTTGAATGGCTTGCCAGGCGCTTTCACTCAGGACCGTGTTGGCGCCGTAAATTCGGGTCAGACCTTCGACCCGGGCAGCCATGTTGGCGCTATCGGAAAACAGGTCGCCCTGCATCCGTTGGGGACTGCCGACAATCCCCAGTCGCACAATGCCGCGGTGAATGCCAATACCGGTGCGGACCGGTTTGCGGCCCCGCGCCTTGCGGCTATTATTGTACACATATAAAATATTTTGTATATCCTGCACACAGCGCAAGGCATCATCGACGCTGCGATCAAAAAGGGCCATGACCCCATCGCCCATGTACTTGGCGATGAAACCATGGTTGCCGGTAATCGCCGGTCCAATACGGCTGAAATAGGAGTTCACAAAATCGAAATTTTCTACCGGGGTCATGCTTTCCGAAAGTTGCGTGAACTCATGCACATCGGTCACCATGATGGTAAATTCTTTTTCGATATTGTCGCCCAGCTGAATGGCTGTGATTTGGTTCTTCTGCAGAAAGGTGAAGAATTCACGCGGGACAAAGCGGTTAAACGCCTGGTTGCTGGCAAATAACTGACTGTTGCTGGATTCCAGCTCCTGGCGCGCCTGGTAGAAACGAAATTCCAGCACGGCAAAATTGGACAAGGCCAGCAAAGTCGTGCCCCAAATCGATAGATTGACGGGCAGCCATGCGGGTCCTTGCCATAAAAATTGCAGTATGTCAAGCAATCCGCACACCACAAAAGCCAGCATGCCCAGGGCATGAATAATGGAACTGATGGATTGGACGGAAAACAAGTACAGGCTGAATAATGCCAAAACCCCGATGCCCAGAATCCAGCCGAATCCCAACCAGGCTAGTCGAGTCTGGATTCCGGCGGACCCCACCTGCAGAATGCTGATCGAGTAGGACAGTAAAAGCAGCAGACCGGCCGCGCTTAGTCCGATGCGCCAGGCGCGGCATTGGCGTTTGACAATGATCGCGCAGTAAACCAGGAGCGGGATCAGGGCCAGGATACTGAGGTGACTACTGAGTTGGGACCAGGGAAGCCAGTCGGCAAACAGGATGCGGATCGTTTCGGCGCGGCTCAAAAAATACAGTCCGCTAAGTGTTAAAAAAACAACGAAGGCCAGAATGGCATAGCGTTCGCGCGGTCTGGAAAAAACCAGGGTCCAGAGCAGTGATGCGAGTAGCAGCTGGATGCAACCCACAATGGCTAAATCCACGTCGCGCCGTAAAAGCATATGTTCCAGCTCGACTTGTTCCGCCAATATCCAGCGGGGAGGCCTGAAACCGCCGGTAACGGGCATATAAATCAGTACGGGGTCCGGATGCGCGCCGGCCGCCGGTAGATTGGACTGCCAGGACTGGAATAGATTGGCTTGTGCCTGGATCCGCAGAATCACACGCCCCTGCCAGTAGACTTCCATGGGGTAGTGGACATTGCTGATGGATAACTGCCGGTTCTGCCCGGGATCACCCTTGTACTCTAACCAAATCCAGAGGGGCTGACCACGCCCGCTGAGCTGCTGCCACTGGCTGCTGTCACTGACGGGCTGCCACTTGCCTTTTTGGGTCAGCGGTCCTTGTTCGCGCACCTGATTTGGATCGAGGCTGGTGCTGGAAACCTGCGCAAAGACCTGCATACGGGTTTTTGTCAGGGCTGATTCGTTGGCATTGCAAGCGCAAAACAGCAACGCCGGGCCCACGAGAGCGACTGCAACCAGTTTCGGGAGGTTCGATAGCGATAACTGGCGCATAGAAACAATTGGCTCCAGTGTCCGGTACGGGTAAAAAAATGACAATGAAAAACCTGAAAGTCCGCAAATTTCAAATTGGTGCCATTGCCCGTCAAGCCGCTTGCATCATTTTGCTGCGTCGCGTGGGTATTCTGGTTCGAATGGAAAGAGACTGGAACTGGATGCGGGTAGCGTATTCCGGTATAAAGCTGCTAACGGTCGGCAAAATGCGAGTAGCGTGGAGTTGCAATTCGATTTGAGCTTGGGTAACAGGCAAGTTGCCAACAAAAAAACACGTCCCTGGATAGCCGATCCACTCAATGGCTAAAATATAGACACCGTGTTCATGTGTGGTGTATTTCTTGGCAAAAGGTTTGCAAATTATACGGCAGATAGAAGAGTGCCACAAGAATGCCGAAAAAATAGGCATGGTGGTGTTTATATGATCGCAAGTGAAGCATTGGGTTTTATTGATGAAATCACACATGCCATGAATCAAACAGAGGAGCCGCGCGACCTCTTGAACCGCATCCTGCAGGCCAGTATTGACATGAGCCAGGCGGACGGCGGCAGCATTATGTTGCTGGATAAAGATGATCAATTACTAAAATTGAGCGCATCGATTGGCTTAATCGCCGATCAAAAGGAGTTTCATTTACAATTAGGCGAGGGCGTGACAGGTTGGGTGGCCGAGCATGGCAAGTCCAGGCTGGTCAATGATACTACCCAGGATCAAAGCTATATTCCCTTGCAGGCCGGACTTAAATCGGAACTGGCAGTGCCATTAATGCACAAAGGGGAATTATTTGGCGTTTTATCAGTCGATGCCAAAAGGGCAGGCGCTTTTTTGCCCGAGCACGAGACGATTTTGACGATTTTGGCAAATCTGGTTGCGCATATTTTCATCAAGGTGCGCGATAACAAGCACCTCAAATTGCGCGATCGCTTTCACCGCGTGATGATCGACATTGGCCGGGTGGTTACCTCATCGCTGGCCCTGACAGAAGTGTTTGCCGAGATAATGCAGATTACCGAATCGGCTTTCCGGATGCAGCGCAGTTTGCTTCTATTGTATGACACAGACAAGGATCGCCTCCGGATTGTGGCTTCCATGGGCTTTGAGGCCGGTCAGGGCGAGCGGATTGCCTATGAGCCCGGAGAAGGGATTGTGGGACAGGTTTTTTTGCAAAAAAAAGCGGTCTTTGTGCCGGATACCAGCAAGGAGCCCGAGTTTTTAAATCGCTTGCAGGTCCAGAGCGGCAGCAGTGAACAATTGGGCTTCTTCTGCTGTCCGGTATTTTCCGGCAACGAGGCGATCGGAGTCTTCGCCTCGTTCACGTATGGCACACCGGATTTGTCCTCGGAGCATTTGCTGGAATTTCTGGAGATAGTGGCCTCTTTTATTTCTCAGGCGGTAACGATCCAGAAGCTGTTGCGAGAAAAAACGCGGGTGATCGAGTCCGAGAACATCAAGCTCAAACACGCGTTGGGCGAAAAATATCGCTTTGGGAACCTGATCGGCAAATCGCGCGAAATGTTGCGCTTATTTGAGACTGTTCAGATCGTGGCTGAATCGCGCGCGACGGTACTGATAACCGGAGAGTCCGGCACAGGCAAGGAACTCTTCGCCTCCGCCATTCACTATAACAGCCCGCGCCGGGACGGACCTTTCGTCAAGATTAACTGCGCCGCAATACCGGAAAGCCTGCTGGAAAGCGAGCTCTTTGGCCATAAACGGGGTTCCTTTACCGGTGCTGTCAGTGATAAGGATGGCAAGTTCGTCCAGGCTCATCAGGGTACGATTTTTCTGGATGAGATTGGCGAGATGGATTTAAACCTGCAAAGCAAGCTGTTGCGCGTGCTGCAGGAAAAAGAAGTGGAGCCAATAGGTGGCAAGGTCCGCAAAGTGGATATCCGGGTCATCGCGGCAACCAATAGCGAACTGGAAGCGGCCGTGGAAGCGAGAACGTTCCGGGCCGACCTTTTTTATCGCTTGAATGTGATTCGCCTGGCGATTCCGCCCCTTCGGGAACGGGTCGAGGACGTACTACCTTTGGCTCAGCATTTTTTAAAAAAATACACCCGTGAGAATAACAAAGATATTTCCGAAATCACACAGGCGGCTGTGCAACTGCTGGAGTCCAGCGAATGGCCCGGCAATATTCGCCAACTGGAAAACAGTATCGAGCGGGCAGTTGTCATGTGTCAGAATCATTTTTTAGACACCCCGGACTTTCATGAATTGTATGAAAACCTGGAAAGCGCACCGGTCACGCTGGAGGCCGAGCTGCAGAATGCCCCAGAGACTGTGCCGGGCTCAGTGGTCGCTGATTCCGGCGACTGGTTTGCCAATTTCATTCATGATCAAATGGCGGGTGCGGCCGCTGATTCGGCCGTTCTGGATGGAAACATTTACAAGCTGGTTGTAGGGGAACTCGAACGACGCCTGATTCTATTAGCCCTGAAGCGTTTTCGCTATACAAAAATCAAAGCGGCGGCCTGGCTCGGGATCAATCGCAACACACTTGATAAAAAGATTAAAGAGCTACAAATAGACTACTGATTGGTCAAGGAATGCTTTTTCAGGCCTTGTGCCGTATGAGCGCAACGCCAGGGCCGTGCAGTGGCGCCTGGCCGATTGCGGGTGTGCAAGCCAGTAAACGGATTCGAGGCTCAATACCTGGCCGTCAGGCTAGAGGCCGGTTGTGCCAGCCCGGCAGGGATTCTAACGAAAATGGGTTTCAAACTGGCTTTCGGCCTGCGCTAATATCTGCTGCAAGGCAATGCGTGCCTTATTGTCCACATGCCGAAACGCGATGCCGACGCCTTTATGATCGATCCGTACGACTCCTCCCTCCAGCAGCATATCATCGATCTTGACCTTTACAGACTGATTCAAGCGGTACTGCGCCTGGTTCGCTGGCACAAACAGCCCGGCCACACTCAAATTGCTTGTCAGAAACAAGGTATCATCAATCAGGACCCGACGGCGGACAGGCCAGCGTTTGGAGCGCCGCCAGCCACGGGGAATATTATCCATGTATGGCGCGCTGATATCCTTGCGCACAATGAAATAAACAAGCGTACAAACCAGAACGGTCTGGAGGAAGCCGAATAAGTAGACCGCATTTGGCATTCGCAAATACAGGACCAGGTTGTAGCTGATAAGCAGTACTGCGTACAAAACGGCCAGATACCAGCCAGACGGGCTGGCTCGCAATAGCAAGACGCCAGCCGGGAAGGGCATCAACCAGAGCAGCACCTCATACCATTGGAGCGCCAGTTGCATTCGGTAAAAATCAAATAGGCCGGTCTCTAATTGCCAGGCAATCCACAGCCAGTTACCCAATGGTAGAATAAGTAAGAAACTGCCAGCCAGGATTAATCCGCCAGGCAGTGCCAGTCGGCGTCTGCGTTCAGACATAGTCCGGTCAAGATGGGGCTCCGGCCGGTTTTGTCACCTGGAATATGAGCGATGCTGTTTTCAGTACTTGCCTGATGCTTATGGGATCCATTCAGGCTGGCGAGCGGGATGCGTTTCCAGCGGGCCAGATGGGGCCAGGTCTGGTCTGCACCGGTCTGATTACAGCTCAAACGGATCAGATAAATTTTTGAATCGTGACCGATTCAGTTTCCTTTAGATGACCGTCTGCCAGCGCGGCTCTTGAAAAAACCAGCACACCGGGTTTGCTATGAGTAGCCGTGAGTTTCAATTGCACCGATTTCAGTCCGCCCAGCCACCAGCGGGTATCGCTGATAAACATCAGATCACCAAGCTCGGCCTCCATCAGTTTACGATCTTCTTCGGTGACGTGCACGCCATTCACGTTATCATCCAGTTCGATCTGGCGTACCAGGGTTTCACCTGGCTCCTCATCGTTGGGTTCGCCACCCTTGAAGGCCACTTTGGCAGCGTGCACGCTGTCAATCACGAGTCCGCTGAGCTCTGCGTTGGTCTTTCGTTTGGTAAAGGCCGAGATGCCGAAGGCCAATACAAGCGTAACCAGGATACCATACAGGGCCCGGATATATTTAAAGTCCCGTGCCGGATCAATGCCATGTGCAATCGGCTGAATGAACTGTGGAAAAAAAGACATGGTCAAAAGCATGATAAAAAACCCCAATATCATGCTCCAAAAGGCCGCCGTGGCAGTGATTCGTTTGGATAGAATCGACAGGATGATCAGGGTGACTACGGGCGGGGTGATCGAGGCTGTAAATGTACCGTGGGCTTCATAAATGGATTTGAAGCTGGCAAAAAAGGGCACCAGGGCCACTCCCAGCACAGCGGCCAGGATCGCTACAATCCGGGCGACATGCAGATAATGACCGTCAGGCGCATCCTTGCGTATGTAGGGCCGCCAGATGTCGTTGACAAATACCGCGCTGATGGCATTGATCAGGGTGTCAATCGTAGACATCAAGGCCGCTGTCAAGGCGGCCAATACAAATCCAAAAATGCCCGGAGTTGTGATTTTGTTGGTCACTGCCATGAAAATATCACGATCGCTGACACTGGCCGGCAGCATCCCGTGCGATACCATCGAGCGACCGATCCAGCCGGTATTGGCGATCGCAAGTACAGCGAGCGGCATTAGAACCAATACAATGGCAAAAACCGCCTTGCGACCTTCTTGCGGATTGCGAGCGCTCATAAAGCGCATAATAACGCCCTGATTCATGAAGTAAAAGGCCATTGTGCTGGCAGCGGCATCCTGCCAGAAAATGCCGACAAAATTAAATTCAGCGGGTTGATTGAAATTGGCGAAGGGCAGCTTGTGCTCCAGCGGCATTCCGCTGAGAAAGTTTTCAAATCCGCCTAACCAGTAGATACCCAGACCAAAAATCATAAAGCCGGCGATAATCAGAATAAATCCCTGCATCAAATCGGTCATAATGACAGAGGTTTGACCGCCGGCGTGCAAATAAATCGCCCCGACGATGGCCACGATGACAACGATAACGTAGAGATTGATTTTCAACAAGGGCTGCAAGGCGACGCCGAGTGTATACAGATTGATGCCGACATAGCCGACCATAAAAACCATAATATATACAATCGCCACCAGCTTCGTCTTTTCGTCATAGCGGCGTCTAAAATACTCCGGTATGGAAGCGATGCGGTTGAAAAAAATGATCGGCAGCCAGGCCAGGATGAATATCGGGATCACAAACCAGTCATTCAGATAGGTCATGGTCGAGGAAAAGCCAAATTTATAACCGATGGCTGCGTATTTAATAAAGCTATAGGAGCCCACAACAGTGGCCACGCAGCTCATAGCAATCAGCCACCAACTGAAGCGCTGCCCGCCAAAAAAGAAATCATTGGTTGATTTGGTAAACTTGCCAAACAGAGTCCCGATCCACAGGATGCCGACGAAATATAGTATGATGACTGCGTAATCAATCCAGGTCGCTGTAATCACTGTGTCCATTTGTAGTTTCCGTTTTTCCTTTTGTATTCTCTGTTTGTTGGATCAAGGTCCGTTCAAGTGGAGCGGTCACAACCAGGATCCAGACAGCATGGGTTAGCATATAAAACAGCAGGCCCAGAATCAGACTGACCAGGATGGCCAGACCTCGACTGGTATGTGGTAGAATAGCCTTTTTGCGGATAGCGATCCAGATCGACAGGGCAAAGAACAAACCGCCAATTCCATACTGATACAACCAGGGCAGCCAGGCCCTTTCGATGCTAATGGAATCCATGGGCGAGAGTACAATCAGGATCCAGATGGCATGCACTGCCATATAAAAGACCAGTCCGGCAATCAGGTTGAAAAGCACTGTTCTGCCCTGCGGATGGGCCATGTTGACTGCATGTTTATTCAGGGCCACCGCGATGGATAAGAAGAAAAAGACGCCGCCAATCGAGTATTGATAGATCCAGGGTTGCCAGTATTGCAGGTTCAGGGTGACGACTGCTATCCACAGCGCATGCACAAACATATAAAACACCAGTCCGAGCAAAAGACTGAGTATAATGGCAAAGCTGCGGGTATGACGCAGATCGATGGCTTTTTTCTGGACAGCGATGCCAATGCTAACCAGAAAAAAGAGTCCGCCAACGGAGTATTGGTAGACAAATGGCAACCAGTGATCCATAAACGCAGCGCCACTGTAGCAAGATATTGTTACAAAAAAATATCATTACTGTGGCGCGCTTGCAAAAACGGGCCCGGCCAGGCTGTCGTCGCCAGGCAGCAATGCAATCGCCAAAATTGCTCCAGAGATCCCTGTTACCAGAACAGGGCGGTGCCGAATTTTAAATAGACTTCCAGCTTTTCCATTTTGTGGCTGCTACTCATTTCACCCAATCCAAAGATGGATGGCGTTTTTTCCTGGAAAGGCAGATTGGCGTCCGTGGCCACAGTTTTGGCCAGGTAAAAGGAATAGCTGCGGTCAATATCTTCTTTCATGATTCCCAGGTGCAAGGTATAGCGGCAATAAATACGAGCGACGGCCTCAAAGTTGTGGCGGACGCCGCTGTCCTGCACTTCAGCTGTTCCAAAGGGAATCAGGGCGCCCACAACCGACGCACCGGTGGCATCGGTTGTTTGCTGAATGGTGCGCACTCCGAACATGTTCATGGGGCCGCTGCGGCGCACAGGAGTGAAGCGATAGTGCAAGCCTAGCCAGTCAAATAACTGGTAGCGTACGGCCGGGCCAATGGAATAGCCTTTCAAATCATAAACAACCGGCACAACCCCGCCCTGGCTCCAGCTAATAGTGCCTGGTGCGATGGTGGAGGTATTGGTAGTGGCGACATAGGATCCAAAACTGATTTCATTGCGCTCATCGACCAGTTCGCGACTGGCATACAAACCGATGCGCAGGCCCTGGACCTGGAAATCGTCAAAATCGACAGGATGCAAATAGCGCACAAAAATATTCTTGCGTTCTTCGTTATATTTGGTCAGACGAACGCCTTCAAAATAGGACCAGCGCTTGATATCGCTGGCCGGGTGAAAAAAATCAATGCGGGCCGGTTCATTGCGGTTGTATTCCTGATTGATATTATAGTAACTGATCCCGCCCTGGATACGATCGAGCCATGTATAGTCCATTTCCAGGCGGCCGGACCAGTGCTTGAGTTTGGCCGGATCGGACAATTGAATGACCGGGCTGTTGTTTACATTTTGAAAATAGCCGACAAATGAGTTGGTCATCCAGGCAGGTCCGGCTTCACTCAAGACAGCGGGCAGGTTATTACCGCGCCCAAAGCCTAACAGGATGCGAAAGCGGTGATCGTAGTACTGGCCGCCAATACCGCTACCGGCCTCGCGCTTCTGGATGTCGACCATGCCAGGCAGTACCTCCCGTTTGGTTATCTGGGCCACAAGGCCGCCGGCCAGGCTGCTGAAAAGCAGCCCCGACACCAAAATGAAATGTACTGCGCGCGTTGCTTGCTGCCTGGTATGCGTCATGGGATTCGTATCTATTTTGTAAAGTTTATGCTGCCAAGGTCATTCACGGAGATTGTCAGGGACAAGCCGAGCGATAGGCCAACTCCGGGCCGGGATTGATTTCCATTAACTGCAGGGTCGTCTTTTGCGGCACGAGGTAGATTTCCACCCGGCGGTTCTTGGCCTTGTCGGCTGCGGAGCGTTCCGGATTGACCAGTAATCGTTCTTCACCATAACCGACGGCCTGAATGATGCGATTGGCTGCGATTTTATGCACTGTTATTAATTCGGTTTTAACCGATTGGGCCCGGCGTTCGCTGAGCTTCTGGTTGGCGGCTGCCGCCCCGTCCGAGTCGGTGTGACCCTCAATTTTGGCGACTGTATCCGGGTATTTATTCATGCCGGCCCCCATCTTGCCGACCAGTTCTTTTGCCTTGGGCGTCAATTTAGCGCTGCCCGAATCAAAGGCCAAATCGCCATCCAGGGATACCTTCAACTGTTTGGCCTGCTCATCGCTTTCGTCCTTGTTGATCGGCCGGCCGTCGGCTCCAATCCGCTCCAGTTTGATGCCCACTGCCTGGAAGCCGGTTGAGATTTCTTCGAGTTCGATGCCAGCCTCTTCGAAGTCTTCCTTGACCTCGTTGTACATTTTATCAAGGTAATCGGGTTCAACCTCCTCCTCTTCCTCAATCGGCGTGACATTGGCGGTCTGGGTATCGGCTTTGAATGTCGGGAAGGCCACATCGCGCTGATAGGGCGGGCAGTCGGTGATGAATTCTTTTACACTTTGGGTATCGATCGCGCAGGAACCCCAAAAGCACAGGCTCAAGAGTCCGATCAACGGTAGCGCTATTTTGCCTGGGAAGCGGCTTTGGATGGCGGAATAAATGTTGTCCATGGTTTTACTCAATTGACGGTTTTTTTTGATTCAATACCGATACTGAACGCACGATTTTTTGTACAATAACTTCCACTACAGAGATTCTGGCTGGATTGGATGGTCAAGGCAAATTAGGTCCGCCAGACAGCGAATTTGTTAGGGGATGGTAAGTTTTTCACGGCTAGGCGGGGTCCAGGCGGGCCTGGATTTGGCTGTAAAGCTCAAAAAGGACCAACTCTTCCTTGCGCACGCGCGATAAAAAGCGGTCGTACAGGGTTTGCAGTTCAGCTCGAAAGCTGATCGGGTCGCCATGACTACGATAACGGTCAAAAAAAGCGACAGTATCGGCTCCCAGGGTCTGGATATCCCGGGCGAAATGCTCCAGGGTGGTTGCAATTTCCGGGTCGGTCCGGGCGGCTTTTCGGAGGGTCGCATAGAGCCCGTTATCCTCGACCTGCATATGGACGCTCAGGGCATCCATCACCCGAAAGAGTTCCTGTTTGCCGTGCGGCTGGCTGATATCGACGGTCAACAGATTTTTGAGCTCCGTTTGCAGGCGCGTGTGCTCGGTCTTCAATTTCTCGATATAAGGCAGCCCCATGATTGTATCCCTGGTTGAATGCTATTGCGGCGGCGTTTTGAGGGCAACCAGTAAATTAAAATCTTCGGTTTGTCTGCTTTGCATCGGGACGGTGATGGCCGGCGTATCGCGGGGGAAGCGCAGATCGTGATGACCAAAGACGATGTTGGGCAGGGAAATGTAGATCTTGAATTGAATCAGATCTTCCTTGGCATTGCCGGCGATCACATTGACCAGCTCTCCGATGGCGTCTACGGCCACATCATCTACGGTGCTGCTCGCAATACCGGTAAAGGCCTGGCTAGCGGCCAGGCAGCCGGCGGTCGTGAAGCTCAGGGCCACAGCGCCAGTGACCTCACCCGCCAGGCCGATGATGGCTGACACATCATGGAAATCCCGATCGGTCTCAAACAGGGCCGGACTGCCGGCGGCAATATCGATTTGACACAGGTGCTGCAGGGCGTGCTGACTGGCCTTGATAAAGGGTTGAATGTACTCGCTTTTCATGGTCTTAGGTCCGGAAATACATTCCGATCTTCTCCCATAGTTTGTGACCGGTAACCGGCTTGACGATATAATCTGTTACGCCCGCCTTGACCGCTTCCATGACCATGTAACGGGCTGCTTCCGATGTAATCATGATTAACGGACCATGATAGCCGGATTTGCGGATCTGACGGGTCAGTTCGAGTCCATCCATTTCGGGCATATTCCAGTCGACAAAGATAATATCAAATTTCCTGGATTGACTGAGCTCGTAGGCGCTCTGGCCATTGTCAGCTTCGGTCAAATTCAGTCCACTGCTATCAACAGCGTAATTCTCCTGAATAGCGTTGGCAATGATTTTCCGCATTACCCTGGCATCATCTACAATTAATACATTCATGTCTTGCTTGCCTTCTGTTCGTCGGGAGCGGGAATGCGCAGCACGATACTCATGCCATGACCCTTGCGATTATGGATTTCGATCTGGCCGTGTAATTGATGGACCAAATCGCGAACTGCTTGCATACCCAGACCGTGACCGGCAACAGGGGTGACCTGCGCTCCACTGGTGCTAAATCCGCTTTCAAATATATGCCGCATCAGACTGGATTTGTCCATCGCGTCCAGTTCGGAGGCGACGATTTTGCCCTGGTCCAGCAGATTCTGCTTGATTTGGGCGGCGTCCAGGCCGCGGCCGTCATCCTTGACCCGAATCAGGATTTCCGCTGACTCGCCGCGATGAAGATGCAACTCGATTTGGCCGGCGACGTCCTTGCCTTTGCGTTGGCGTTCGGCAGGGCTTTCTATACCGTGTGCGAGCGCATTTTGCAACAGGTGGATCACCGCCGGTCGCAGGATTGGCAACGACTCCAGCTCACGGGGGGCCAGCTGGCAGTCAATGCGCAGCGGCTTGAGTTGGCGTTCCACCGCGCTTTGCGCCAGCTCCTGGATGCCTTGCTGTAAGAAACTGTCGAGGTTGTTCAACCAATCCAGGTTAACTGATTGAGGCGGCTTTGCATCGGCATCGCTCCAGGCGGCCATTTTTTGAACGGTGTGTTGCAAGAGCGCATCCAGGCTACCCTGGGCTTGCCGGAGCTCGGGAATAAACTCACCCTGGATCCATTCGGTGAAGCGCTTGTTTGCCTGGGGGCTGGTTTGATTGTGCTCGTTCATTTTGCCGATGACCTTGCCCCGCGTTTGCTCCAGATCAGCCAGGTAAATTCTGGTTTGCGAGATTTGCAGCATGACTTCCATTTTTAAATCCAGATTCAGGTCCTGGATGGTGCTGTCGGCATCGTCGGAATACTGGCGGCATCGCGCTTCCATTCCGTGAATCAAATCACCCAGGCGATGCAGCCCAAACAGGCGACTTTCTCCTTTCAGGGAATGCAACTGATTGAGAATCGTGACGATGGCGTCCGTTGGACGATCACTCTGCAAGCTCTCCTCCAGGGCCTTCAATTCGCGGGCCACCTTTTGATGCAGGGTATCTATTTCGGCCAGGGGTACATCCATCAGGGCTAGCACTCGTTCAATCTCTTCAGAGTGTTGCTGTTGTTCCTGCTTGAGGGCCTTTTCCTTTTTTACTTCTGCCGTATTGTCATGAACGATGACCATCACCTTGTCCAATACGTCGTCGGCCAGGATGCGCACAAAATGCAGCTGCAGGTGACGCAAGTTGACCTCGCCTTTTTGCCCCTGAATCACATAATCCAGGCTTTGAACCGGATTGAGTTCTTCCAGCAGACTGCTGGCTGCGTTTTGATTCTCAAAAAGCATGGCAATATAATCGTGCAGCTCCTTGCGCTCCTGATGACGGGTTTGATCGTAAATCAAATCGACAAAATTGACTCCGCTTAGTTCCTGCTTCTCAAAAATGCTTTTTAAGAAGAGGGAATACTCGCGATTGATGGAGCCGTCCGGGTTGAGGGTTAAAATGCCTTCCTGGATATTGCGCATGATGTCGCGCATTTCGCCGGCCCGCCTGGCCAGGTCGCGGTGGGCCTGTTGCAGTTTGCTTTGTTGTTCCTGAATGCGGTCCTCGCGCTGACCAGCCAGGCGGGCCATGAAGCCCATCACAAAGGGCGCTGAAAAAATCACAAAATGGATCGGGTTGATAAGCGGAATTTGCCAAAGGCTGATTTCTGTACCCTGGATCAGCCAATCAATCAAGAGAGCCCCGACCGGGAACAGGATGCCGGCCAACACACCGATCAGGGTGTAACGATTGCGCTGGAATTGCATAGGCGAACCGTAAAGCGGACTTTGTGCAACACAGAGAGTCCTGTGTCTTTTTCTGGAAAACTGGTCGGTTGTCAAGCCCGATTTGGCTGACCGCGCGTCAGGGCGGCGGACTGATGCTGACAAGGCTTGATTGACATGCTGTCAGTGATTCCTGCTATGACAATCGGGACCTTTTCTGCGGAGTTGCTCGTATGCGCACATTTATTGATTATTTTCTCGATCGAGGCCTGTTTGTAAATCTGCTGACCTTCATTTTGATCGTGGTCGGCGGCTTTATCGCCATGACCATGAACAAGGAAGCCTTCCCCAATATTGATTTTGATATCGTCTCCATCTCGACCATCTATCCCGGAGCCTCGCCGGAAGAAGTGGAAAAACTGGTCACCAATCCCATTGAAGACATGATCAAGGAGGTGGATGGAATCAAGGAGTTTCGATCCGGATCGCTCGAGAACCGCTCCGGGATCATCATCACCATCGATCCTGATGTGGAGGATACTTCCAAGGTCGTGGATGATATCCGCAGCGCGATCGACCGCGCGGAGGATTTGCCGGACGACGCCGAAGAGCCCATTATTACGGAAATCTCCACTGCGCGTCAGCCGGTGATCCAGTGGTCCTTGCAGCGGCTCAAGGACAAGGATGGCAATTATGTGATCAGTTATAGCGAGCTGCGTGAATACTCCCGGCGTCTGGAAAATTTGTTTCTCAATGAAGGGGGCGTGGCCCGGGTGGAGCGTCAAGGCTGGCGCGATGCCGAGATCTTTGTCGATGTTAATCCAGATCTGTTGAACCGCTATTACATCGGGACGGACACAATTGTAAACACGCTGGCATCGCGCAATGTTAATTTCCCGGGCGGAGAAATGAAACAAAATGGCGAGGAAGTGGCCGTGCGCACCATCGGCGAATACGAGGGTGTGCGCGAGATTATGCGCACTCCGCTGCGCAGCAATGATGTGGGTCAATCGGTTCCGGTAGCCGCCGTGGCGCAAGTCCGCGAAGACTTTGCCGAGCCCGAAATCCTGGAAACGACGCTCGGCCGCGACGCAGTCAATCTGACTGTCGTGAAACGTCAATCGGCAGATATTATCGATGTGGTGGATAGCAGTAAACGAATCGTGCAGGAATTTGCGCCCTACACGGTGGTAATGCATTTCAGCCGCAAGGGTCACAGCGGCACAGAGCTGCAGTCCAGTTTTGAAACACCGCTGCGCGAATTGCTTTGTATTCCCGTCGAGGAACCCGGTTTTAAGGAGCGTCTGCAAGCCCTGTTCGCCCCTGACTACGGCGTGATTCTCAAGGAGTTCAAGGCTGAAGAGGACAACCTGGCGGTGACCTTTGTCATGGACGCGAGTACCATCGCCAATGAAGACCTGGATGACAGCCTGCAAGTATACAAGGAGCGCGATCAGGAAATTCGCGAAACCGTGCTGGCCTGGCTCAAACAAAACCATAGCGAAATGCAGGTCCGTTTTGACAGCCATCCAGGTATTCAGGGCGTTGCGATCCATCATTTGAACGATATGTCCTTCTTTGTGCGCCGTCGCCTCGGAATTCTGGCGAACAACGGCGCCTTTGGTTTAATTTTAGTGGTTGGCAGTCTGTTTTTCTTTATGGGCTGGCGCACATCGCTGATGGTCGCAATGGGCATTCCGACCGCGATGGGTATTGCTTTTATGGTAATGAGTTATCTGGGGGTGACCCTCAACCTGATTTCCATGTTTGGCCTGATACTCGTGATTGGTATTCTGGTGGATGATGCCATTATTGTCAGCGAAAACTTTTATCGCTACTACGAGGAGGGCATGGACGTTTATACCGCGGCTTCCAAAGGTGCGTCGGAAGTGATCCCGCCGGTTGTGGCGACCATATCGACCTCGGTTGCGGCCTTTGGCCCGATGATGTTTATGAGCGGGATATTTGGCAAATTTATCTATACCATTCCGCTGGTAGTGATCATCGCCCTGTTGGCCTCCCTGTTTGAGTGTTTTGTGATCCTGCCTTCACACCTGCGCGAAGTAAACCTGCTGGCGGGCGGTGATACAACCAATGAAACCAATGAGCAGGGCGGTCACTGGTTTCAACAGTTCCGTGATTCAGTTTTTACGCCCGCGATGCGTTGGGGCCTGCATCACCGCTGGATTGCGGTTGGTGTGCTCGTAGCATTATTTTTCGTCAGTGTGGCAATGATCCCGCTGGGTCTGGTCGGATTCAAGTTGTTTCCCTCCGCGATTGAAACCCTGCATGTCAAGTTTACCACACCCACCGGTACAACCAAAGAAGAAACCCTGCGTTATATCGAAGCCTTTGAGCAAGAGCTGGACAAGCTGCCCACAACAGAATTGAAGAACTATTCATCCCGTTCCGGCATCACTCAAAAGCCCAGCGGCAACGACCCCTTCACCCGACGGGGCAGCAACTACGGCCAAACAGTAGTATATTTGACCCTCGAACAGGATCGGGATGTGTCCACAGCGGACATCGTAACGAAGCTGCGCAATCGGACCGAGTGGCTGCTGGGGCCCAAAGCGCTGAAACTGAAAAAAGAACAGGATGCCGAGGTCATTGAGCGACTCAAGGCCAAAGGCGATACCGACACGCTGGCTTTGTATGAAAATGTCAAGATCGAGATCCCGGAGCGCTATCGCGATTTGAAGGGCAAAATGGAAAACCTGGAAATTGAAATGCTGCAGGGTGGTCCCCCGGTGGGCAAGCCGATAGCGATTGAAATCATTGGTGATAATTTTGGCGAGATGAATCAGATCGCCAATGAATACAAGGCGGTGATGAAAAATATCAACGGCATTGTGGATATTGATGACGACTTCCTGGATGGTAAAAATGAGTTGCAACTGGATATTAACGAAGAGCTGGCCAGTCAGGCCGGCGTTAGCGTGTTGCAAATAGCCCAGGCGGTGAATACTGCCTTTGAAGGAACGGAAGCGACCAGCATTCGGCGTCCGCAAGAGGAAGTGATCATCCGGGTGCGCTTCGCCGAACAGTTCCGCAACAGTACTGACGCTTTGAAAAAACTATTTGTGACCAATCGCCAGGGACAGCTTATACCGGTCTCCAAGATGATCCGTATTCATGAGGCCCGGGGGGTGATCGCGATCAATCACCTGGATGGCCGCCGTTTAATGACCGTCACGGCCAACGTGGACGAAAAAAAAGGCATGAGCTCGGCCAAGGCCACCGCGCTGGTCCAAAAAGCGTCCCGTACGATTCCAGCCAGGTATCCGGCCTACACGATACAATACGGCGGCGAAAACAAGGATACAGACGAGTCTCTCAATAGTCTGTTTGCCGCCTTCGGCGTGGGCGCTTTTGTGATCTTTATGATCCTGGCTTCGCTCTTTCGCTCGTTAGTCCAGCCGGCAGTGGTGATGGTTTCGATCCCCTTTGCGCTGATTGGTGTAATCTGGGGCTTTTTCCTGCATGGCCATCCTTTGAGTTTTCTTTCGATCATGGGCATTGTGGGTTTGGCCGGCGTGGTTGTGAATGACTCGATCGTATTGGTTGATTTTGCAAACCGGATTCGGGACGAGAATCCGGAAATGGGCAGCATCGAAATTGTAACCCAGGCGGCCAGTATGCGCCTGCGGGCGGTGATGCTGACGACCCTGACGACAGTGCTTGGTTTATTGCCGACGGCCTATGGTCTGGGCGGCTATGATCCCTTCCTTGTGCCCATGGCATTATCATTTGCCTGGGGACTGATGTTTTCTACCGTTTTGGTCCTGGGTCTGGTGCCGATCCTGTATTCGATTGTGATGGATACGCAACAGCGACTGGGCTGGCGTAAAATTGCCAGTGTGGATTAAAAGGACTGGCAACGACCAAACCTGCTTACGGGGTCACTCCGGGCCTGTTGCGGTACCGCTGAGAGGATTTTTTAATGACCGGCGCTGGTCACATCATTGGATACCGTTCATGGATCGATGTGTGACCGTTGGCGCTAAAGGGTCGGGTCCGAGGCGCTATTGGAATCGACTGCCGGTCAAGCAGAAGGGACGCCCTGAATTTCGGTAAATGGAGATTTACGGGCGATTACATCCAGGGCCCGAAAGGAAGCTGCCTGCACCTTGCGCTCTGCATCATAAATAAAAACGCTTTGAATCTCGCGACTGGCCAATTCGCGCAATAATTGAATCAACGGGGCGATACTGGCCGAATTCATATACACACAGGGCCGAAAGTCGCATTCGAGCTGCCACTGCTCTTGCTGGAGCAGATCCAACAGCTGCTCTAGCCAGGGACGCAGCAGGTCCGACGGATTTGGAACATGGATTTCACCCTCCCAGCTCAGGTGGAGACCAGCTTCTGTTGGCCGGACTCGAATCGCAAAGCCTTTGTTCTCAAAATCTTTCATCTGCCAGGCTCCTTGGTTCCATAGCGCCGGTCTTGTGCTCATTGACGGCCATAATTTGGAGGATATGCCGACAGGGTCGTTGTTGCAATTGAATTTCCGCTTTGAGAATCATTTGTAATCACCCCCTCAGTTTCGCTTGGAGTTGATCTGATTCAAATGATGGGTATACTGTCAGCCCTGATCGTCCGCCAAAAGGATCAATGACCATTACATCCCGGCTAGTTGCGCTTGCCTGGCGCAGGCCAGCCTGCTGCTGGCCGCGCAAAGGCGATGGCTCTTGCCGGACCTTATGGCCGCTGTCTGGAAAGATAGCGAATTGCGTAGAAAAACCACAGTGCGGCACTGTGCAAATCGGCGAATGACAATCACTTTGAGGCTCTCCAGCGCTTCAGGGACAATACTGCACTGAAATACAATTCAATTGTCCGGTATATTGTTCTTGCTCTGGTGAAAAGTACTGCCAGACTGGACCTGTGAGCGAGTATAGCCCGGCAAAATCGCTAGTTCGTGGTCGCTTGTCCAGTTTGCTTTCACGGATTCTGTTCGGTATTGGCCGTCAGACTTCGTACGCGTTTATGGTGGCCTTTTTGACCAGCATGGGCGGCTTTCTCATCGCGGCCCAGATTACCTTTTTTATCCTTGCCTCTGTTGATTTCAGCGCATCCGGGACTGGCGGCAAGTTTGTCAGCCTGTTCGCGCTTAGCATTGCTCTGATCTACATGCCGGGTTACTATATTCATTTTGGAATGCTGCGCAAGCTAGGCGTGCCCTCCTTTACGGCTAGCCTGCGGATCCTGTGCCGCAATGTTTGCGGGCGTCGCATTCGTCGCGGAGTACCGGTCAGTCAGTTGCTGCCCACCCTCAGGGCGATAGAGAAGCTGCCCCGCAGCAATATGGTCGCCGCCTTTATTTATCCCTCGCTCTGTATGGCCGCTGTGGTTGTGCAGGAGGTTTGGCTGGGTAGCCTGCAAAATGCGGTGGTACTCTTTTTTGCGATTCTATCAGCGA
Organism: Leptospiraceae bacterium; assembly: GCA_020441005.1. Taxonomy (GTDB): domain Bacteria; phylum Spirochaetota; class Leptospiria; order Leptospirales; family Leptonemataceae; genus JAGRNA01. The sequence goes on along the minus strand of JAGRNA010000146.1, from coordinate 2,220 downwards.
TTACAGTATATTCTTTTTTCACCTATGTGCTCGCCGAAGTGATCTCCGGTCAAACCCGGCAGCGCATCAAGCGCACCCTGCATGTGAAAAAAGTCAGCTTCAAGCAAAAAAGCTACCTGAGCATCCGGCTCAAGTTTGCCATTGAAGCAGTTTTTATATTAATCAGCTTTTTACAACTTTGGTTCATGCTGAGCTTTCCGGTCCCTGACAGTAAGCAAATATTCCCGGTGCTATTTATCTTCTTTGCCGTGTTGATCCTGGTGGTCATGCTGGCCTTGTTCTGGGTATCGATCCAGGAGGCCCTTACCGAAATCGAGCAGGCGGCCATTAACCTTGGATCCGGCGGCCAGGGTCAGGTATTTTGCCGCAGCCTGGACAAGGAAATCATCAATGTTTCCCGCGGCATTGCGATCGCAGCGCACGCGGTGAATGATGCCCGCCAAAACCTGGAGCACAAGGTTGAGGTGCGCACCCATGAACTGGCCGAAGCGCTGGAGCGGGTTAATGAGCTGAAAAAATTACAGGACGGCGACTACTTCCTGACTTCGCTTTTAGAGCAGCCCTTATACTATAACGGCAACAAGTCCGAGTATATTTCCACCCAGTTTCTGATCCAGCAAAAGAAGCAGTTTGAATTCAAGGGCCGCAAAGGAGCTCTGGGCGGTGATATCTGCGTTTCCGGCAATCTATGCCTGGGAACACCCGGCAATTTCCAGCGCTATACCATGGCCATGAACGGGGATGCCATGGGCAAATCCATGCAAGGCGCCGGTGGCGCGCTGGTGATGGGGGTTGTCATGAATGCGATCATGGCCCGTTCCGCCAAGGATGATCGAATCCTGAACACGACTCCCATCAAATGGCTGTCGGATGTGTATGACGAGCTACATGGCGTGTTTCAGGCTTTTGACGGGTCGATGGCGATATCGGCGGTCATCATGTTGATCAATGATCAGAGCGGTCAGGTATTTTTCTTTAACGCCGAGCATCCCTGGACTGTGCTTTATCGCTCGGGGCATGCGGTCTTTGTCGAGGAAGAACTCTATTTGCGTAAGCTAGGCATGCCGTCCGAGATCCCCTTTACCGTCCGTCAAATTCAGCTGGAGCCGGGCGATGTGCTGATTATGGGATCTGATGGTCGCGATGATATTGATCTGACACCGGATGCGGACACGCGCAAAATCAACGCGGATTATAATCTGTTTTTGCAGCATGTGCAAGAGGCAGGCGGCGATTTGCATACCATACAGCAGCGACTCGAAGCCATGGGGGATCTGACAGACGACCTGTCCTTGCTGCGGATCGGCTTTCAGGAACAAAGCCAGCCTGATGAAAAAGAGATTATTATTTATCGGAATATTGAGCATGCCCGCGCCAGGGCCTACGAAGAAAGCTTCGCTGATTTATATCAGCGAGGTCGGGAGCATTATAAGGCCGGCCAGCACCGGGAGGCCTACATCAGTTTCCGGGCGGCGTATTTAATACGCAAAGACATACCCATGTTGAACAAGTATCTGGCAGTCCTCTTTATGAAGGACAAGGACTATCAGCGGGCCATCGAGGTGCTGGACCGCTATTTGACCCAGGAACCGGATAGCATCGAATACTGGTTGTACTACTCCATCGCCCAAAAACAGCTCGGCAATTATGACGAAGCGCTGGCAGCGGCTCTGCGGGGGTACTCCCTGGACCAGGGACACTTGCTGAATCTGGTCAACCTGTGTGACCTCTATCGCCAAACGGGTGATGAAGGCAGTGCGCGTAATTATCTGGCATTGGCCATGCAAATTCAGCCGGACAACAAGGAAGTGCAGCGTTTGTGCCAGCTGATCAAACACCAGTCCATCTAATCTGACGACCGTCAGTCGGTATCCCGGTCATTTTCAAGGCCCCTCTGCGCACCAGGTTTTCTGTCCCCCGGATTTTTGCGCCGACCTGGCCACGCTGATTATTTACCTGCGCGAATCTCTTTGATCAGCTCCAGGGCCGCGCGGATATTCTGCTCCAGAGTGGTAAAATCACCAGCGGCAATCAGGTCTTTACGAAGCAGCGCCGATCCCATTCCGACGCAAGTCACTCCGGCTTCAAACCATTCGCTCAGTGACTCCCGGTCAGGCGCGACTCCACCGGTGGGCATAATGGCAGTGCGGGGCAGGGGCCCCTTGATCGCTTTTACGAAGCCCGGTCCGCCGCTTTCCTTGCCCGGGAATAGCTTGATTA
>JAGRNA010000145.1 GCA_020441005.1 Leptospiraceae bacterium | reverse complement strand
CGTTTTATATTCCTACCCCTCTACATCATCGCCGGTATTGCCCCACAGGATGGAGTTCATGTTTTGAAATAAATCAGCCGGCTGATCCGGATGCTCATGCTGTTGATTAAAAGCAATTTTGACCATGGAAACAATCAGCGCCGCCGGGACTCCGTGTCCGGAAACATCAGCCAGAATGATTCCCAGAGAATCGGGATTCACCAGGAAATCGAAGAAATCACCGCCCACGCTTTCCATGGCTCGATAGCGGGTGGTGAGTTCCAGTTCGGTATATTGCGGCGTTTGATCGGGCAAGAGCGATTCCTGGATTTGGCGGGCCAGTTGTAATTCATTGCGTACTGCTGCCAAATCAGATTGGGATCGGGCGGCATCCTTGAAACGCAACATGGTATGGACTCGCGCCTGCAGCTCCATGGGATCAAACGGCTTGGCCAGGTAATCATTGGCGCCATGCTCCAGGCCGGCCACCAGATCATGCATGCGGTTCTTGGCGGTTAATAAAATGACGGGCAGTTCCGAGGCAGAGTGGTTCATGCGCAGGATCTGGCAGACCTCGTAACCGGAGAGCCCCGGCATCATCACGTCGAGCAAAATCAGATCAAACTGTTGTCCCTGATCGAACCAGGCGAGGGCCTCCTTGCCGTTTGCTGCCTCGGTTATTTGGTAGTGCTGCAAACTAAGGTGGTTTTTAAGCACCTGTCGATTGACCGGATCGTCATCAACGACTAGAATATGCGCTGCCGGTTTGAATTGGGCTGCAGCTTCGTTCAACACCTCATCGCTCCCGGCATCGGTGTGGGTCAGGGGCTGCAAAACGCTTTCTCGGTCCCTTGCATCGGGCAAAGAGCGGCCCAATTGAGTTGCAGGTAGATGGGTTGCAGCCCGCTCTTTTTGCTCCGCAAGGCTTTCTTTTTGGGCGCGAAAGTCCGCGCTACTGCTTTCGCTCGAACTCTCGCCGACGGGTAAGCTAAAACGAAAAGTGGAACCTTGTCCGACAACCGATTCAAACTGCATTTGACCGCCATGCAGCTCAACAATGCGTTTTGTAATGGAAAGGCCCAGGCCTGTGCCACCATATTCCCGGGCAACAGAACCATCCGCCTGGGTAAAAGACTGGAAAATCAGCTCATGCTTCGCGGCTGGAATTCCAATGCCGCTATCCTGGATCTCTATCCAAACCATGTTTTGGGCCCCTGACTCGCCGGCATCACCAGCTTGGATATGATACCGAACGACAACCTGGCCGCTTTTCGTGAATTTGATTGCATTGCCAATTAAATTATGCAGAATCTGTTGCAGGCGGTCTTCATCTGCCTGGACAAAGATTGCGCTGCTACGCTCATGAATCAAGCTGATCGGCTTTTGGTCCACCAGGGGTTGCGACAAGCCTAACACCAGATCAACAGCCGACTCCAGTTCCAGCGACCGCAGACGCAGGATAATATCACTATGTTGTAATTTCGAAAAATCCAGAATGTCATTGACCAGGCTGGAAAGGCGGCGGCCGCTGGCGGCAACCAGCCGCAAATTGGATGTCGCAATTTCGTTTAACTGGCCGCTGATGCCCTGTAGTAGCGATTCAGTAATACCAATAATTCCATTCAGGGGCGTGCGCAATTCATGGGAGGTATTGGCTAAAAACTCATCTTTCAGCTCATCAAGGCGCAACAAGCGGGTGTTGCGTTCTTCCAGCTCGGCCGATAGACGTTCCACTTTCTGGAAGGATTTGGCAAAGAGCCCGGCCAGGGCAATGGATTGAAAAAAAATAAAAAGGAGGATTCCGAGCGAATACCAGGGAAAATCATGCACCAGGCCCATTTCAAACAGGAGATCATGAATCAAGGCTGCCAGGATCATTATGACGCCGGCAAAAAAGAGTCCCGCCTGAGTGGGCCGTTTGATACAGGCGACGCCCAGGGCGATGGTGGCGTAGGCATAAGCGGCCAAATTGACAAAGTAATAGGGTACCCCGGTCTGAAAATGTACTCGCGCCGGCCAAAGCAATACAATGCCGATAAAAACTGCGCACAGAGTCTGCCAGGCATAAATTATATATTTATTAAAATAATGTGGAAATACACGCCCAAAAAATCCAAGTCCCAAAGGCAGAATCGCATATCCGCTGAGCACATTGACTTTCTGCAGCAACTCCCAGGGCCAGCCGGCCAAAAGCTCGAAAAATAGTTTTTCACCATGGGTCAAGCCGTGCAACGCGGCAAACAGCGAAGCCAGGCCCAGAAAAAGAGCCGCCTGCTCCGATCGCCGAAATAGCCAGAGCCAGATATGATACAAGCCAAACAGACCCAGCACGCCGGCCAGGAGAGCATCACGCAGCACGCCCTCATCCCGGGCCAATCGGATCGCAGCCGGACTGCCGATATAGATCGGATAAAAGGGTCCCCCTTTTTCCAGATCGAAATTGGATACATGCAAAACTAGATCTATATCCGGGCTGCGGGTCACAATATCAGCCGTCCGGGGCCGCCATTCCGCCGCCGCGTTCTCAGGATTTGCGCCGACTTTGCCACTGGCCGCTACCAGCTGTCCATTGGCATACAAACGGTAGGCGGTGTCCACGGGCAGCATTTTGATGGACACAATCGGCGTGTCCTTTGGCAAGCGGACGTGCAGGTAGTAGCTGGCAAATCCCTGGTGCAGTTGGGGGCCGGGTTCTTTGGAACTCCGACGCCATACCCCTGGCACAGACTGGACCGCAATCCCGGACTCTGGTGAACAGCGTTGCAGCATTCGAGCGGGAGCGGGGGGAATCAATAGCTGCCAGACAAAGCACCACTCGCCGCTCAGAGCAGCCGGTTGTGTAGTCAATACAGTCCGCGATAAATCCAGGAAACCCTGCTGTGCGCGCGGGGCGCTTTGATCAGCCGACCGGGGCATACAGGCCGCAGCACTGGCTAACAGTAGCACGACCGCTCGGCGGACAGACTGTAGGCCGGACGTCTTATCCAAAACTGGCCAATGCCTGCTCATCGCTGCGGTAGGTCGGAAAAACATCCGCCAAACCAGCCAGGTCGAGCACATATTCGCTGACGGCCGACAAATCAGACAAGGCCAGGCGGCCATTGCTCAATTCCAGGCGCTTGAACATCGACAAAATCTTGCCGAGACCACTGGAGCTGATGTCGCGCACATCGACCATGTTGAGTATAAAACGCGTATAACCCTTGTCCAGATGCTCCCCAAAGGTGCTCTCTAACAGACTAATCTGTTCCAGGTCGATGCGTCCGTTCAGCTTAAACAGAACCACATTTTTCTGATAGGAAGTTTCAATATTCATTTTGGCAACTGCTCAAGGGCCTGCGCTCGCGAGGTAAAAATCTGGAAGAGCCCGTCCAGCTCCAACAAGGTAATGACTTCCAGGCACTTTGGCGGGACTGCAATCAGGGCGCATTGCCGGTTTTGGGCGCTCGCCTGATTCTGAAATGCGATCAAGGCACCGGCGGCGCTAGACCCCAAAATCGTTACAGCGTGTAGATTCAACAATAAAAGGCGTCCAGCAGATGAAAGCATTTGCGACAAGGCCCCGGTCAGATCCTTGTGTGAATCCAGATCCAGACGTCCCTTGAGTTGCAATTCGGTGAATTCAGGCTCTACAACCAGTTGATACTCAAAAACGGATTGTAGCGCCTGGCATGCTCGATCCCGGTTGGTATAGGTTTCAAACGTTCCCTCCAGTTGCAGGAGCGCCAAAACCCGTTCGCAAACCTCCGACAGGGCGACCAATACCAGCTTGCGGCCACTTTTGTGCATCCGGTTATGGAAGGCCAGAATTGCCCCGGCACCGCTTGAGCTCAACACATCTACATCAGCCAGATCCAGCATGACGGCCGGGGACTGGGTATTCCAGGCCTCAGTCAGGGCATCCGACAGGGATCGGTGTGCTTCCAGGTCCAGTTTTCCAGATAACAAGAGCAGTGGAAATCCCTCCTGGCTGGCGAGCTCGCTTTGCATGCTACATTGGAAAAAGATGAACGCATTCGTCAAACAGGTATTTCTTGACGGCGCTCGCTTTGCCAACAAATTGGGATCATGGCGGAACTAAGCAAAGACATAATTGGAAAAAAACTGAATGCTTACACGGTTACCGTGGAGCGCGGCAAAATCCGGGAATTTTGCCAGGCAATCGGAGAAACCAATCCGATCTACCTGGATCCCGAAGCAGCCAAAGCGGCTGGTTTTGAGGATACTCCTATCCCGCCAACCTTTCAAACATCATTCGTGTTCTGGGGATACCAGCAAATTTGGGATGATATGCGCGCAGTCGGTATAGATACCGACCGCTTGCTGCACATGAAAGAGGACTACACCTATCTCAAACCAGTCTACCCGGGTACAGAAATTCACGCCCAGGCAGAAATCTCGGATGTAAAAACCGGTAAAATGAACACGGTCACCTTTCGGACCGTATTCAAGAACAGCGCCGGCGAAGCCCTGATTGAGGCCGAAATGGGGATTATTATCCGGCCCGAAGACAGCTAAATCTGACAGGATCGAGGAGAGCAGACATGGAAAGAATTAAATTTGATCAATATGAAAAGGGAGCCACGATCCCCGAACTGGAGCATGGTCCCATCGCTCACATGGATCTGGTCCGTTACGCCGGCGCTTCCGGTGACTTTAATCCAATTCACACCGATCCGGCTTTTGCCGAGAAAGTCGGTCTGGGTGGTACAATCGCGCATGGAATGTACATTATGGCATTGCTGGGCCGTCTAGCCACAAACTGGGTCCACCCGGCTCAAATCAAGAGCTACGGTGTCAAATTCAAGGGGATGACCCGCCCCGGCCAGAACGTTAAAATGAGCGGTTCGGTGAAGCGGGTGCGTCCGGAAGAAAAGGAACTGGTAGTTGCCATCCAGGCCGCGCTGGACGACGGCTCAGTGGCTGTGGCCGGTGAACTGGTTATAGCAGCCGACTAGGCTTGTTTTCTATATCGAAATAACATGCGTATACTGATAGTCGATGATGAGCCCGCTACCCTGAAAACGGTAGCGGCTTTTTTGGGCGAGCTG
>JAGRNA010000144.1 GCA_020441005.1 Leptospiraceae bacterium | reverse complement strand
GCGTCATTTCCTCCGATCAGGCTATAATCAGCCCCGGATACTTCTCACTGTATTCCAAGTGGTTGGCCGCGAAGCTGTAGAAGCTGTTGTAACCGAGGATTTTGGGGCTAAGAAAGCGCATTTGGGCAAACAAGTCCTGATACCCCTGACTCATCGGCGTGCCAGTCAAAATCAGACGAAACCGGGGCTGGATGGCCTTGACATACAGGGCTGTCTTGGTGGCCCAGTTTTTGATCCGTTGCGCCTCATCGAGCAGTGCAAATTCCGGCTTCCATTTCTCAATCAAATGAAAATCGCGAATAACCTGCTCGTAGTTGGTGATCAGTATTCCCCGCTTGCATTGGCGGTAAATACGAGCTCGCTGTTGCGGATTTCCGTCAATGATCTGGACCGGCAGTTCACTGAAAAGCAGGCACTCATTTTGCCACTGGTTTTTCAAACTGGCCGGCACAATAAACAGGCCGCGCTGGATGCTGTCGCTAGCCATCAGGGTATGCGCGATGGCAATGGCCTGCACTGTCTTGCCAAGACCCATCTGATCGCCCAGTAACAGCCGGCCGGAATCGAAGAATCTGGTTACACCCTCTCTTTGATAGGCATAGAGCTTCCCTTTTAGCCCTTTCAGGTGGCGGGGTAGATTTGCTCGCAGGGTTCGACTTTGCAGGATGCGTTCGGTCTTGTCCAGGTCCCATCGCAAAAGACGCTCTATAGCGACGTCGGATGCCGTCCTGGAATCGCTTTGCAGGAATTCGGCGATAACTTGTAATATATGCAACCGCTTTTTAGGCTGATCGGCATGGCTGTGTTTCAGCAGCCACCATTTGCGGTCATCCTCGCTGCGGTCTTGTTTGCAAAGTAGCAACAAATCCAGATGAGCTTTGCTCATCTGGTCCAGTTTACCGGGCGGCTCTACCAGTCGCAGACGGTCTAGCCAATCACCCGCACCCCGCCAGGGTCGGACCGGATCCCAGTACAAAAAGGGCAGCTGCGGCCAGGCTGGCGCGTTCAGCATAGTCGCTGAAATCTTTTTTTCCTGTTTGAGGATTGCCGAGACGACAGTCAGGATATGCTTGCAAATACCAAAGCTATTCAGACAGTAATCGCTGCAATTGCAGCTGGCAATCAATGGATTCAGATTGCGGATCTGGATACGGTATGGTCGCCGTTGACCATCGGCATTTTTCAGAGTATAGACTCCGGTACCATTTTTATTGCGCGGGGACCGGTCCAGTTGCAACCCGTCCAGACGCGCATTTTGCATGCGTCGCAAGATGGCCTTTTGGGCATCACGCAGGATTGGCCAGGCACGATCCGGGCAGGCAGCAAAAACCAGCCGATTCATCCAGTCCGCCGGTATGGGATTGAAGCGCTTGCCCGCCAAACCGCTCAGTTCACGCCAGGCTTCGGTTTCTGTGATTTGCTCAACTTTTCTATTGTAATACTGCATAACGCTTTGCCGGTTTTGCTATTGCGAAATTTCGTCAGACTGGATTTTGGCAGATAAAAAGACTCAATGTTTCTTGTGCTTTTAATTTCTGGCAAAGTCGCGACCCCGGAACTTAGGTCAGCAGCGGTTCCGAACTGCGTTTTTGATATTCATCCAACAGGCCGGCAATCACAGCGTCCACGGCCCGCTCGCCCAAGACTTCGTTAGCCCGGGTGCGCACATTGACCGTCTTCGCGCTCAGTTCCGCATCACCCACCACCAGGATATAATTGACCTGATCAAGCTGGGCATTGCGGACCTTTTTGGGTACCGATTCAGCGCTGTCATCAACGCTGACCCGCAGTCCCGCGTCCTTGAATTGCTGCTCCACCTGGCTGGCATACTCATGGTGACGGTCGGCCACAGTCAGGATGCGCGCCTGACGCGGTGAAAACCATAGCGGAAATTTACCGGCGTAATGTTCGACCACAATACCCAAAAAGCGTTCCAGCGAGCCGTAAATCGCGCGATGGATCATGATCGGTCGCTCCTTGTCACCCGACTCGGTGATGTACAAGAGATCAAAACGCTCTGGTAAAGACATATCCAGCTGGATAGTCCCGCATTGCCAGGTACGCCCGATCGCGTCCTTGATATGAATATCAATTTTGGGACCATAAAAGGCGCCATCACCGGGATTGATTTTATACTCATACTGGCCGGCATCCAGTGCCCCCTGCAACCCGGCCGTGGCCTGCTCCCACTGGGCATCATTGCCAATGGACTTTTCCGGCCGGGTTGATAATTCCAGATGGTACTGCAGTCCAAACTGGCTGTAGATCGTCTCGGCCAGTTTTAGTACACCCTGAATCTCCGCGATCATGTCGCTCGGCTTCATGAAAATATGCGCGTCATCCTGATGAAAACTGCGCACCCGAAACAGACCTGAAAGAGCACCGCTCATCTCGTGACGGTGCACATTGCCAAATTCGGCCACCCGCAGCGGTAGCTGGCGATAGCTATATTGAGCGTTTTTATAATAGAGCATACCGCCGGGACAGTTCATTGGTTTGATCGCAAAATCACGCTCTTCCACCTGGGAGGTATACATATTTTCGCGGTAGTAATCCCAGTGTCCCGAAGTCTGCCAAAGTTCCCGCGTCAGCATAATGGGCGTTTTGATTTCGGTATAATTGCCCTGGTAATGCAACTCGCGCTCCAGCTTGAGCATTTCTTCCCACAGCGCCATACCGGCCGGATGAAAGAAAGGCATCCCCGGAGCTTCTTCATGAAAGGAATACAGATCCAGCTTGCGGCCAATCACCCGGTGATCGCGTTTGCGGGCTTCTTCCATGCGGTGAACCCAATCTTTGAGCTCCTTTTTATCCGGGAAGGAAATTCCATATATACGAGTCAGTTGTTCATTTTTAGCATCGCCGCGCCAGTAGGCACCGGAAGTCTTGAGCACTTTAAAGCCCTGCACTAGCTGAGTGGACGGGATATGCGGTCCCGTGCACAAATCAATGAAGTCACCCTGGCGATAAGCGCTGAGTTCCTCTTCACGGTTTTGCATGATTTCCAGTTTGAACTTGTTATCCGCAAATTCCTTGCGGGCCGCGGCCTCATCTTTAAAAACGATGCGCTGCGGTTCCAGGCGTTCCTTGACGATCTTTTGCACCTCGGCTTCAATACGCTTGAGATCCTCGTCGGTGACCTGCAAATCGGCAAAGTCGTAAAAGAATCCCTCTTCAATGGCCGGACCAATGGTCGGTTTGGCGTCCGGAAACAGCCGCTTGACGGCCTGGGCCAGGATATGAGCCGATGAATGCCAGAAAAGATGACGGCCTTCAGCGCTGGCAAATGTGACAATTGCAGCGGTGTCACCATCCTTGAGTTCGGTATTCAGATCTTTGAGGACACCGTTAACACGTACAGCCAGCGGACTGCCTTCCAGATCCTTTTTCAGCACTTTGGCCAGCTCGCGACCGGTCACCGGAGCGGACGCGTCCAATTCCAGTTTTGCGGAGTTTTCGAGTGAGATTTGCATAAGCTATATTGGTAAAGAAGGCACCCAAGTTTTGTCGGCAAGTCCTTTTAGAGGAGCAGGCTGCCACCAGGCAACGCCTTCAAATCTAAATCTAGTCTTATGCAATCGTCTAACTCCCAGGGATGCACCGTAAAATTCTGACCAGCCGGCCTATGTGGTGCATTCCTCGGTCGGAATCGCGCTTCGGATCCAGAGCATACAGTAGCCCTGTAGCCGCAGAGTAATCCGGGCGGCATCACGGTCATTTTATTTGTTGGGCAGAAAACTGGAGATGATTGCCGAAAGCGCCTTGACTACGCCTGGCATGATGCTAGTTTTAAACTGGAGCGTACCGGAATAATGGACTTGATTGATATCATTTTATACACCCTGGCACTGTATGTGATCCAGCTCTTTTTACAGGAAGTCTCGCACTACGGCTTGAATCTCGGGCAGATACTGGGATCCCGTGACAATCCGCCAGAATTGAATCCAACAGCCGCACGCCTGGACCGGGCCAGGAATAATATGCTTGAAGCGCTGCCGATTTTTCTGGGTCTCGCTCTGAGCGCACTGGTGTTGCAAGGCCGCACGGGTCCGGCAGTCAGCGGTGCGACTGTGTTTTTGATCGCCCGTATATTGTATGTGCCGCTCTACGGCTTCGGAGTTCCGGTACTGCGCTCGGTTGCCTGGTTAACTGCCATGGGCGGCATGCTGCAAATGGCCCTGTCTCTGGTTTCATAGCCAGATTTGCTGGATGCGTAGTTACGAGACCAGGCGTCGGCCCAGCGCTCGCAGTACAAGCGAGAATGCTGCCGGGGCTGGAAATAGACCGATAGAACACTAGGCAGCGCCACCAGGGGATAAAAGAAAGGTCCCAGCAGTCTGTTTTGCAGGGTATGACCGTATTCATGGGCAAAATGCCCGAATCCCCGGCCGCCGAGCAGTACTGGCCCCAGCGATACACCATAACCGGCCGGCATCAGAGGCGCGCCATGAATCTCGACGGCCCCCCGGTGCTGCACCTGCAAGCGGGCTCCGGCCAGCAGGTTGATCATTCCAAAAAGTAAACCCGGCAGAGCGGCCGAGATCCCCCAGCTAAAATCAATGAATGCCCATGGTTGCCAAAAAACAGATTTTAGCAGTAATGCAAGCGCGCGTTGTCTGTTCTGGATATGCATGTTTCTTTGGGCCAGCAATCGTCTATGGGGCCCAGGTGTGTTCTATTAGAATATGGCAGCCGATTGCGATCAGCATCAGACCGCCAATCGGGCCGGCATAACGATGCAACCAGATCCCGCCGCCAATGCCGATTATATAACCTGCCAGGCTCAAAGCAAAGGTTACTACACCGATCCACAAGATAGTCAGCAAAGTATGCAGTGTCAAAAGATGCAGGGTAAAACCAGCCGCCAGGGCATCAATGCTTGTAGCGAGTGCCAACAGCAGCAATTCACGGCTGCGAATCGACGCCGCTTTATTGGCCGCCGACGCGGGCGGCTGATCGAAAAACATTTTACCGCCAATTCCGGCCAATAGTCCGAATGCAATCCAGTGGTCCACTGCCTCCAGCCAGGGTCCGACACTAACGCTGGCCCCATAACCAACTAGAGGCATCAAAGCTTGACTCAAGCCGAACAAGAACGCCGTCTTGAATGCCATCCCGATCGAAAAATGTGCGGACCTGATTCCAAGGCCAATAGCGACAGCAAAGGCATCCATAGAAAGGGCCAGGCCCAGCAGCACTACTGCAAGCATGAGCGGCTCAACCACCGGCCAGAATTGGATAGCGACACCAACCGCGCGGATCCAGGCTGTAGTCATCCAGGTGAAACGCCGGCGCCAGACGTTCCCGTTTCCATTGGCTGCGCTGCCACAAGCGGCGGAAGCGCTCGATCATGGCCTGCAAATCTGCCGGGTTGCAGGCTGCAGCAGCCGGCTGCGTCTGTAAAACTGCCAATATCGCGGCATCATCCTGCTGATCACGTACAGCCATTCTTTCGATAATTTCCAGAATGGGATACGGCATCAACTCGGCTTCATCAGTTTGACCGTCTGACTGGGGACGCAGCTCGGCGGTGGGAGCCTGGGCTGTAATGTACCGTAGTTCCGGTACCGGACCCAACAGCGGATCCCCTTCCGTCTCCATAAAACGTAAAAAGTCCAGCACAAAACGCTTGGAAACGCCACCAATTGGCGCCAGGCTGCCGGACGTATCACCGTCCATGGTGCAATAGCCAGTCGAGACCTCGCTGCGATTGCCGGTAGCGATTAGCAAATAATTATTCGCGTTGGCCAACATCCAGACCAGCGGTGAACGGCTGCGGGCCTGGATATTCTGCAGGGTCAGGTTATCCTGCTCCCAGCCAAGCGAGCGACCCAGGGCACTACTGGCTAAAGATTGATAGGTATCCACCAGATGGTCGATTTCTAGCTCACTATGACGTGCTCCGAGGGCGTCGGCCACAGACCGGGCAGCTTCGCGGGTTGTCAAACTGGACTGCCTCGTTGACTGGTAGACAGTACATAACAGTTGACCGGTTACCAGACGACTCGCTTGCAGCAATGCCTGGCGATAGGCTGTATGTGCCGGATCGGCATTGTGCTGCAGTGCTGCAGCTGGCGCTAATTGCATCATGCGGGTCAAATCGGCATCAATCGTTTCCAGGATTTCGGCCCGGCCAATGCGGTGGCAAAAAGCCTGTAAGCCGGCATCATGGATACCAATGGCGGTCATTCGCTGGACCAGGAGGGCACAACAAGCAGAGTCCGCTCCGCCCGACAGGGACAGAGCAAAGCCGCGAGTGTGAGATTTGCGTAAATAATCAAAGAGGCCCAGACTGGCAGCCCGTAGAAAATCCAGATAATCCTGTCGCTCATCAGCTGAGACGCCCGGTGATTGGTTGATTTGCCATGGATCGCGCGCAGTAGCAGCCAGACGGGCCTGGTCAACCTGGCTACCGGGGGCCACTTGAGGATCAGTGCTAATGACACTGGCAATACCGCCGGACTGCCCGCTCGTCAGACGAATTTCCAGACTGCTTGCCACATTGTTACCGGCATTAGTTTCTACACCAGGGCCAGCTACCAGTAAAGGGTAAAAGCGCTGCGGAGCTCCCCGTCGCTGAGCGGCACGGTTCGCCGCCAGATCAAGGCTTTCCACACAAACACGATAATCGCCATAACCTAGTCCCGTATCCTCAGCAAGCATCTGCCCGCCGCTGCTAAACAGACTCGATCCGTCAAAGATCACCCGGCCGGCTTCATTGCCGAGCAGATTGACCTGCACAAAATGACAACCCAGTGTCCGGCCGGATTCCAGAGCCAGTTGGCGGCGCTGCCGCAACTTGCCCATGGCAAAATGAGAAGCTGATGGATTTAAAACCAGGTCGAGGCCGGCCGGGGCGTGCAGCAAGGCTGGTCGGTCCGGATACCAGGCATCGCGGCAGATTTCCAGGGCAATCCGGCGGCCGTCCAGGTCGTACAGCAGTGGACCGATGGGAACCGCGCGGCCGTCTATATCCAGATTGACTGTGTTGATCCCATGCCAGGCTCGAAACTGCCGGGCTTCGTAGTGCAGCCCATCATTGGCCAAATGCATCTTGGGATTGAAACCGATGATCCGCCCCGCATGCAGGGCAGCCATGCAATTATAGATTTCGTTATGCACCCGGACCGGTAGTCCGACAAATACCAGCGCACCTGGCAGCAGGCGGTCCGCTTCGCGGGCGGATTGCCTGGCCGCCGCCATGGCCCGATCCAGTGTTTGGGGGTAAAAAAAAGCGTCTTCACAGCCATAGCCGCTAATGGCCAGTTCCGGAAAGAGCACAATATCGATCTGATTCGCACCCTGGCGGCGAGCCAGGTCAGCCAGGGCATTTTGGATACGCTGACGATTCCCCGACCAGTCCAGCGGAGTCTGGTTTACACTGACCGTTGCCAGCCGGATATGATGAGGGCCCTTGCTTTGCATCCGAGTGCACAGGATTCGCTGCCTGAACGGGATAGCAAGAGTTTAAATCAGCCTGCCAGGGCCATTGCAACCACATTCTGTAATATGGCCTGACCGTCTGTACCGCCAGTCAGCGGATCGACAGCCCGCTCGGGATGCGGCATCATACCCAGCACGCGCCCATTGGCCGAACAGATACCGGCAATATCAGCAACCGAGCCATTAATCGGTTCGGCGTAACGCCACAGGATGCGGCCCTGGTCCTCGAGTTCCTGCAGCCCCTGCGGGTCGATCCGGTAATTGCCGTCGCTGTGCGAAACCGGAATGCGGTAGACGGACTGCTCCAGCCCCTGATTGAGACCCTGACGATGAACCGGCTCTATGACTGCTGTTTTACAAATATGCTTGAGACTGGTATTACGAATCAAAGCCCCCGGCAAAACATGCGACTCGCATAATATTTGAAATCCATTACAAATTCCCAGGCCGGCGCCGCCCTTCTGAACGTGCTCCTTGAAGCCGCGCATCGCCGGAGCAAAACCGGCTATGGCGCCTGATCGCAAATAATCGCCATACGAAAAACCGCCAGGCAAGACTAACAGATCATAAGCTCCGGCAATACTGTCACGGTACCACAGCACATCCACCTGAGCCTCAAAAAAATTGCGCAGCACATAGACCATGTCCTGGTCGCAGTTGGATCCTGGAAAGGTAATTACGCCGGCCCGCAGACTCATGCCTGGGCCTCAATATCAAAACGATGGCTTTCGATTACCGGATTGGCCAGCAGGTTCTGACAATGCTCTTCAACAAGACGCCGGGCCTCAGCCTCGCTGCCGGCGTCCAGCTGCAGCTCGATGTATTTGCCAATACGGACATCCTTGACCTCATCATGGTTCAGATTATGCAGGGCATGCAGGACAGCCTGTCCCTGGGGATCCAGGATGGATTCCTTTAGCTGGATATAAACCTTGGCCAGATAGAGCATAACTACCAGTTAGGGAGGCGCTACCTGCCGGCAAAGTGATTTTTATGGACTGATCGGGCGCCTGCCTGGCGGCACCGCGCCTTCCGGCTAACTCACTCCTGCCTGCCACAGGCAGTTCGCTCCTAGACACGCGGTTCCTGAGCTTCGTCGAAGGATCAGTCGCTGGCGCGGAGTACCGCACAGGGCGGCTGCGATATGGTTACGGGCAGGTGCCGTTACTGACACCCGTCAGGTTATACTTGGTCTTGAGCATGCACTCTACTTTCTCGCGATCCGCAGTACTCAGGGCCTCCCCATACCAGAGTAATTCGGCCAGGTACCCGTTCAAACGGCGGGAGCCGGCATTCAGGGTTTTGGCCTGTCCGCCAATCGTAAACGGACCTGGCCCACCCGCATTCCAGGGCGGAGTGCAATTGCTGGTCACGACTCCAATCCCGCCCACAAAACCGGCACTGGATCCATCCACATAAGCGCGGGACTCAACATTATGTTCGTAGCGCGCGGTGATGATGTGCCAGGCGCCCAGGCCGCCGCTGATCGTAAAACTGACATTATTACCCGCACCCGGCAGGCGCACAGTGCCGTTATCGCTGGTCATATAAATGCCATAACCGGATCCGTTATTGGCCCCGACATCGAACAGAAATTTTAAGGCGGTGCCGGTATCATAGCTATTGACCACAGCAATGATGGTAATTCCACTTCCGGCGGACGCCAGACAGTTGGTTCCAAGGGTTAAATGATTGCCGCTAAAATTGACCGCCGGCAAGCCGTTCAGGGTATCGGTCTTATATACCGGCGGCGCGGCGGTTTCTTCGATGGCGGGATAATTATTGGAACTCTTGTCGACCCAGGTGGTCAGCGACTGATTATTGCTCAACCCGGTGATTGCATCTGCTTTCAGCCACAGGCCCAGACCGGCAATATCATTCTGCGGATCCACACAGCTGACAGTTACATTGTGGACATCGCCACCGGAAATTGTGCCGCTATTGCTGTACACGGAACAGTTTTGAGCCGGAGCGGAAGGCTGTGTCAGAATAGAGACCGTATAGGCCGAACCGTCCGGTACTCCGCTAAAACTGTAGGAGCCATCGGTATTGATTGTCTGATTGCTTGACCCGTTTAATTGCAATACCAGGCCTGTTCCCAGCATTTGTCCCACAGTGACACCCACAGAGTAGGTTGCCTGCGGAGTCGGGCTACTGGTACTGGATGGCTCGGTTGAACTGGTCGTTGAACGATCAAGCCCCAGCGCAGCCATTAACATGGAGCTACTGTCACCGGATTCTGGATCGGGTGTCAGATTCTCATCCCAGGCGGGATTGGTCCAGCAAGCATTCCAGCTCAGGCCACAAATGAGCGCCAAAAGTATACCAGCCAGTCCTCGTCTCATAACCAAACGCTCAGGCGCCAACATAAAACACCGTCTTTATAATTAAAGGAGATTATTGAAATAATCGAATAAATTCTTTTTAAAATGCAATCAATGCGGAGACCTGGATAGCTGACCTCGATGGTATCAGCCCCCTTCCTGGCTAGCTATTCCGGCCGGGCAGAATACCCGATCCGATGATCTAACGCACCAGGACCGCCTGCGGATTAGTTCCGTTACAAATGGTACGAACGCCCCGCGTCAACCCTGCTCACAGCAAAAGCTATCTGATGATTGCGCTGACCGATGCCCGGCATAGGGACAGGGACCGGCATCCTGTAAGCCCGACACAGGGACCGGTAGAAATTGCTGATTTCAGGATAAAATGCGCCGTATGGTCCGCACAATGGTATTGCCAATCGGTGGAATCACAGCAAAAACCAGACTCATCGCCAGGCTGACATTCAGTGGTCCGAACAACTGCTCAAAAATGTTGCCCGGATGAGCAATGGAAGAACCAATTGTATACCCGCTCAACTCACAGATACCCAGAAAAAAGACGCCATAGACATATTGCTCCGGCAAGCTGCGGTCACGCAGATACAATGATACCGGGATTAAATACAAACCATAGCAGCTCAGCACCTGCCACCAATAGCGGAACTCGGCGATTGCAAAAAACTTGCCGATCTCGTTATTGATAAAACCCGCTGTCAGGTACACGACGATATAGATGATCAATTCCTTCCCGGTGACCCGAAATTTGATGGCGAAATCATGAATCATAGCGCACTCCTGGCGGCTCTGTGCCGCTCCCAGAACAGCCAGTATGGAGAAGGACGCATGCGGTACAAGCGTCTTTCTGCAACGCTGCAAGCGACCCGACCCAAACGGCACCAAGCGCCTGGCAGTACAAACGCACGGCTTAAAAAAGTGCTGGTCAGACCACTGCCGCACTTTATAAATAGAAGTATGGAAGCAGTCGCTGCCGCCCTTGTCATTGTTATAGCGATCCTCTTTGTGCCGGCTTACAATGCTTCTTCAACCAGTATACTGCCGCCCGATTCTGAAACGAAAGAAAATAGTTCAAAACCTGCAAACCAAACCGGCGCGCTGGTAGTCCGGTCGACAGAATCCGGCTGGCAGACTAAAATCGGTCAGCGAGTTACTTTGCAAGGACTGGCCGTTAATAGCAAAAGCGGGGCTATGCTGCTGGTCGACGGCACACCGGTATATATGGCCGCCATGCACGAATGGCCGACCGAGATCGCCGATAACAGCTCCCGGGCTGTCCGGCTCACGGTGCAAGGAGTCCTGCAAACTGATTCGCTCTTGCCCATCATCAGCGAACAAGATCCGCAGGCCGAACAAAGCAGTGGCATTCCAGTTGCAGCGGACGTTGATCGTGAACAGGCCCGTCAACGCTTTATACTTACCAGCTATCGTTTCCAAATTCTTGATTCCAGCCCCGGCCCGGCGGAATAATTTCCATTTTTTCCATTCTATGTGTCCACCTTGTCTGCCGGTTGCGGTAATCAGCACTACTGCCAGATTCACAGCATTCGAACTGCAGTAAGGAGTGAGGACAAATGCAAGGAACTCATCGAACCGCCGATTTCAAGCTGCCAGCAACTCCGGCCATCGTCTCCGGGAAAATCTGGACAGCATTGTTATTCAAAATCCCGCTGCTGGCTGCCTTGACTGTTCTGGCTGCTTTTGCAGCCGACTGCACCAGGCCAGGCAATCATGGTGCCAGAGCGCAAAGCAATAACGATCAGTCGACTTTCAGCTCGACAACAAACTTATCGACCGCGAATCCACAACCGGGAACTTTCTATCACAATGGCCGCTGATGAATTGCATTCCAGTGCGACAACTATGCACATAGTGTACACAATTAAAGTTATGGTTTAATCATCAGGGTCGGGTCAAACAGGCAAAGCTGCAAGCACCTGGTCCGCGGGCTTCAAAGACATACTGGCTGCGGGTATCCAAATGACGAAACCCGCAAAAACGGGGCCGAGTGTAGATTTGCTCTGCATCACTGCTTCCCGCTCCAGGTTCCAGACCATAGCCGCTCAAACTACAGGTTAAAAAGCTCTGTTCAAATGCGGCTTTTGAAACATAAACTGTGCACAGCTTTGTATCACCCATCGGCGTAGTCTTTCCGGTCAGATGAATCGACTGCTTTTTAACCATATAACCATCTTCGCGGATACTGCAATCCTGCATGTCAAAGAAGAGACTTTTGGTTGTCAGACCCTGAAGTGGATCTGCAACCGGCTGCAGCGGCTGGCAGGCTGCAATTGTACCCGTCAGACCAAACAGGATCATCGGATTTATCAGATAGCGCAGCCGACTCATAACAGTATATGAACCAAGGCCAACCAGACCGGTCCACCTAAAAAACGGTCCGATTGCCCTGCTTACAATCCGATGCTGTAGCTCACCTGCGTGGTTAGGCCGCGACTGAATCGCTGGGACAGATCTATTCCCCCGGTTTATGCGAGGGCGGGAGGTA
This sequence comes from Leptospiraceae bacterium, assembly GCA_020441005.1. Lineage (GTDB taxonomy): Bacteria > Spirochaetota > Leptospiria > Leptospirales > Leptonemataceae > JAGRNA01. The sequence continues at coordinate 20,458 of JAGRNA010000144.1, read as the reverse complement.
CGGCGGTTGGGTACCGGAGATATACGCGTGGACAAGGTGCCTTTGCCTGGGCTACGCTCCGGCAGCACCTGCCACTCCCGGGCCACATAGCATATAATTAGTAATTTGTCAAGCGTAAATATTTCCGGGATTTTTTTCCCGAAATGCGCAACCTTGTCTCACCCCTCTGGTAAAATAAAATGGGGCTACTATGCTCAAAGACGATAGAGCAAAAGGGGTAAATCCATTAGCGGGCAGCGCCAACGGGTACAGGCATACATGATATTTGATCACCGTCCGGTTGACATCGCAATCAAGGTGGACCGGACCCAGCTCCGTCGAGCCGCTTTAATCAGTCTGCCAATAATTCCAGCAATACGGAATGTAACACGCTGAAAGCCTTTTCGAGCTGAGCGCTACTGATGCAATATGGGGGTGTCATGTAGATGACCTTGCCCAGCGGACGCAGCAGCACTCCTCCGGCAATCGAACGCTGCATTACCTGCCAGCCAAAGTCCGAGGTATACTGCAGATCCGCGGCAAGCTCCAGCGCAAAGATAGAACCCAATATCCGGACTTCTTTTGTAAAAGCTGCCAGGGGACCGGCCAGCAATTCGGCCGCCAGCTTTCGATAGTGCTGCTCCAGCTCCTGCACGCGCTGTAGCGTATTCTCGGCAGTAAACAGATCCAGGCTGGCTAAAGCAGCCGCGCAGCCCAGCGGATTTCCAGTCATACTATGTCCATGAAAAAGGGTATGGGCCCGATTATCGCTGTAAAAACCCTGATAAATCTTTTCAGAACACAAAGTTGCAGCCAAAGGCAGGTAACCGCCGCTAAGCCCCTTGCTTAAGGCCATTATATCGGGCCAGACACCGGCATGCTCACAGGCATAGTACCTCCCTGTGCGGCCGCTGCCGGTAAAGACTTCGTCGGCTATTGTAAAAACATCATATTCTTTACAAAGTTGAAATGCAGCCCGTAAATAAGCCGGCGGATACATGGCAAAGGCCGCCGAAGCACCCTGCACTAGCGGCTCGACCAGCAAAGCACAAATCTGAGTGCTTTTGGCAGAGAGCAGTTCTTCCAGCTCGGTCAGCGCTGTCTGTATGGCGGGATGCGATTCATCCACGATATGCCAGTTTTCGAATGCAACGGCCGGCGGACTGACATAATGAGTATCGAACAAGAGATCGGCATACATTTCGTGAAACACACTGCGCGCACCGACGCTCATCGTTCCAATCGTGTCCCCATGATAGGCGCCGGTCAGGGAAATGAACTCACGCTTGTGCACAGCGCCCTTGTTTTGAAAAAACTGATAAGCCATTTTGAGAGCGATCTCAATCGCAGTGGAACCGTTATCCGAGTAATACACCCGCGGCAAATGGTGATTTGTCGTGGCGCTTAATCGAGCTGCCAGCTCCACACCGGGCGCATGGCTCAGACCGGCAAAAATCACATGCTCCAGGGCCTCCGCCTGATTCGCAATCGCTGCATTGATTTTTGGATGTGAATGTCCGTGAATATTGACCCACCAGGAACCGATCGCATCCACGATTTCCTGACCATCGCGGGTAACCAACAAGGCTCCCTTGCCACGTTCGATAAAATGAGGCTCGCCGGCCAGCTTCATCTGGGTGAAGGGCTGCCAAACATGCTGATGAAAAAGAGATCGTAATGCAGAATCATCCATTCTGACAAATTCCGGGTTTACCGGCCTGTGTATAGTGCGAATCGCCGACAATGAAAATGTTCAGGCTCGACTGCTCGGTCTGGCAGTTTGCGGCCCCTTTGACAGCAAGGTTTAATGGACGCCAGGCAAGCGTTTCCAACCTGGCCGGGGCTCATTTGACAAGGCAGACTTATGGAATCAGATTTTCCAGATAATCCGTTTCCAGCTGGCTGAACATATTTTCAAAGCGCTGACGCGGCTTGTACAGCATACCACATTTGCTTTGACCGAGCCGCAGATCCTTATCCTGGGTATCGCCTGGATTGGCCCAGTAAATTCCGTGCAGATAGTACTCCACACTGGCATTGTCACGATCCACCTCGCTGGAGTCCAGCACCAGACGACCCTTTGAATCGAGCAGCTGCAGTGATAATTTGGCAATCGCATAACTTTGCTCGGGGCACATATAAGGACTGCCGGGGATGTTTACGTTTTCACGCTTCTCGGTAATACGAATCAGCGGCACCACCAGCAGCTTGTCCTGGTCATATACCAGGGACCTGATTTTTTCGGCGCGCGGCTGTCCCCCGGCAGAAAACAGGTCGCTGTATGTGTATTGGTTATTGGCCGAGTTGACTGTCTTGCCGGTTTCACGCAGAGCCTCCAGCAGCGGCTCCGATTTATAAGCGCCCAGGATAGTTTCTTCGATTTGATTCAGGGGCTCGCTTTCTGCCAGGTTCTTGATCCCCTTGCGCCCACCGGCATCGACTACGGGATTGACGACCAAAAGGCTGGTAATCGCCGCTTCTGGTTGGGTCTTTAGTTGAATCGCATCACCGCCGGATCCCCCGCAGCTGGCGAACAGCAAAAATCCAGGCAATAGCAGCAAGGCCAAAGTACGCATGAGGCCCACTGTTATACGAAAAATCGTAGCAGTCAAATACAAATTCAAGTCGACTGCTTCGTTGAACCAGAACTTGACCCCCGATAGAGCGGGCGGGAGGCCCGGTGGCCGGGTTTCAAATAGTCCGGCGAGCGAGCCCACCCCAACCAAGGGCCCAGGTCGGGCAATCCGGCCACTCATCATGCGACGGTAGATTGCGCGGCCTCCGTGCTGTATGAATTCACCACATTGCGTGATGAATTCAACAATTCGGTGCCTGGCGACCAGCCAGGATAAAATCTATCGCCACTGCTTGTTTACACAACTGTTTTTCCTGCGTTTCATCCGCAAAAATCTCCCGCAGCTCTGCACCAACAAAACTGCCCGGTTCAGCCTGCAGGGCCCCGTTCCACCAGGCCTCCCAGAAAAGAACCAGCGCACCGACTGCGAAATACCAGAATCGATGGGCTGTTTTAGGCATCAGCCAGGGCGGCAGGGCGTTGCCGGCCAGATAAGCCAGGCTGTAGAGCATCATCACACCCAGTATCAAAACAGGCCTTGCTTGCAAGCTGGCCCAGGCTTTTTTAATATAGGTTAACATTTAATTGAATTTACTTTGCGATTCATTGCGCCCTCTGCGAGAAATCTATTCTCTCGCGAAGCCCGCGAAGATCGTAAAGTTTATGTTTCCATCTGAGGGACAGCGCCTTTAAACCCGCTTTAATTGAATCTGTGTGGAATTTATTCATATAAAGTTTCTTAAGTATTTTTTAACCCCAACTCCGCTACTCCTTAACTCCGTGTTAAAAAAAAAATTCGCACACGGAGGGTCGGTGGGCACAGAGGTTCAATGCCCAAATTTTCAACCTTACATGACTCATGGTTGTGGGACGAGTTTTGGCTTTCCGAATTTTCGCTTGAGCATATTAAAAACCTTCTTATTTACAGCTGCATCGTGGGCATGCACAACCGGATCGTCCTTCATCAGTGCCGTAGGGCTATTCACCAATATAGCGTTTTTTTTATACATTCTATGAAACAGGGGATCTTTAAGTGTCACATCTGTATCTTTTACTCGATAGACACATTCAACAGTGTCAGTTTCAGGGTCATAATAAGTTGTTCTTTTGGACCTCACAACATCGTAACCTGCTGATTTCAATAACTCAATAATTTCTTCCATAGGATACAAATCTGCATCAATGGAAAAAGTTGAAAATGTATTTGCCATAATATTTATAAACCGTCCTATTTGCCACCGTAAATCACATAGGGAATTCCGGCCGTGTCAAGAGCTTTCATCAAAGAATCCGTCGGCTTTTCCCCAACAAAGTGCCATTCCGGTTTGTACACTCCGTGATCTCGGTGCGCCCTAGCTGGCGCTAGCCTGCGGGTGGTGTAAAAATGTAACTATAGTGGACACGGTGAGCACAGAGTTCCTGCCATTGTTAAAACTCATCAATCTATCGTTGCAAAATTCTTTTACTGCGCATTTTTAGCAGCCTCCCTGGCCCGAATTTCACGAACATGTGGCGGCAGGAGTTCCATTTTGAATTTGCGTTTCAGCTTGTTATATATTTTTCTATTCGTTTTATCGTCAAATAGCTTACCCTTTGGATTAATTTCATGGTAGTCTTTGTGTGGGCAAAAAACTTTTATTATAATGTGCTTGTAATATACTGAGTGAACTGGATCTGCGATTGTAACATCAGTACCAATAATCTGATAACCCAATTCTATATGGGCTGGCGCGCCTCCGCTAAGGCTTCTGGTTCGCTGAACTTCATAGCCTGCATCCTCAATAAAACTCAATACATCTTCTATGCGATGAACATCGCCATCAAACTCAAATACTGAATGTGTAGCCATAAGCAAAAAATCCTCATTATTAATGTCCATAAATTATATATGGAATGCCGTTTAAATCAAGATATTCTTTCAACTTTGCTGTAGGTGGTTGATTTACAAAATGCCATTCCGGATGTTAATCACCGGCGTTTCGCAATAGCACATCCCGATCTAATTGCTCCTTAATTATTTTATTTAGACCCGGTTTTCCCTTAGCATAATTTTTCACTTCAATGGCACGACCCGTAGTTTCATCGTATAAATCTGGTCTACGATCAGGTCTGACTCTCTTACCTGGATCATCAAAAACTTCCATATTAATAGTTTTATCGATCCTTGCATTTGCAGGGTCTTTGTGTAACAGCTCTTTGACAAAATCTTTTCCTTTTTTGCCATTTAGAGCTGGTTTGCCCGGAATTCTGGCATTTTTAAGAGCATCATGAAAGCCTAAATCAGCGATCTTACTGATGTCAATGTGCTGGCCGAGTTTCTTGCCCGGCAGGTGCCCAATGGTCGTAATTGCGCCATCATCGACTTTCTTGAATACGGCCTTGATGACACCTTCACCAATCGGAACTGCATCAGCCGCCTTCTCGGCCTTCCTGACAATCCCGATGATTGCCATAATAGCCGGTGCCGAGGCACCGCCGACCTTGGCTACATATTTTGCAGCATCCAGGGTTGGTCCAAGCACCAGGCCCGCCGCTGATTCGCCGACAGACAGCAGCGCCAGGCTGTTATTCCCCTCTGCCTTATGCCGCACCGCGTCAAAGAGCGGCAGCACATCAGCGGCGTAGGGAATCGCCCCGATGGCGGCAGCAGCAACCAAGGGCTTTTCCATCATCCGGGCTTTATACACAACTCTTGGGGCAACTCATTCGATTACAAAAAGAGCTTCTCTGTTTTGAGCATTATCCTTATATAGGGCAATGAGTGACTCGAAATTGTTTAGAGTGGCGCTATTGATCCTGATAACAGCGATCCACGTCAATTTTGTTCAAATAACATCCTATGATTCCAGGTGGTCCGTTCTCAACGCAGTCTCGCTTCTCAGAACAGGCGATTTGAATTTAGCTGAATACCAGCCCATTTTGAAGGACAACGATGATTATGGAATTGTGCGAATAGGAGACAAGGCTTATGACAGATTTCCTATTGGGACATCCTTAATTGTTACGCCAGCTGTTTTTGTGCTAATGCAGATTAATGGCAGGCGTGAAATTGAGAAGCACAGGGTGTATGTTGAAGAATTCCTTGCTGCCATGTTGATGGCCCTGTCCGGATATTTCTTTTTTATAATAGCAAAGCATTATCTCGAAATACCTGGAACCCTCTTTCTGGTAGCACTATTTGTGTTCTGTACTCCCCTTGTTTCAACCGGGAGCAGGGCCTTGTGGTCAAATAGTGGATCCATATTTGTGATTTCTTTGCTGCTCTTGTTTTTGTTCAAGTCTGCCTTTGATGCACGCTGGCTGATTGGGGCCGGACTGACTTTGGGTCTGGCTTATGTGGTTAGGCCGACAAATGCGCTTTCCGTACTGGTCTTTAGCGCTTATGCGATCTTCAGGTTTAAAGAGAAGTCGTTTTTATTGTTTCTGCCCGGTTTGGTAATAGCGGTCTCCTTTTTTGCGTATAACTTTGCCGTATATTCAAGTATTTTATCACCGTACTATTCCGAGCGCTTGTTATTTACAAACACGGATTTCTGGAATGGCTTTTTTGCAAGCCTGTTTAGTCCATCTAGAGGCTTGTTTATTTGGGCGCCAGCATTGTTTTTTGCCTGGATCAGTTTGTGGATTGCATTTAGAAACAAAGATAGAAATCTGTGGCTGTATGTAGCATGCGCTATTGTCTTTTGGCTGCACTTGATTGCCGTGGGTTCCTTCAAATGGTGGCATGGCGGTCATTCTATTGGTCCGCGTTTAATGACCGATGTAATTCCACTGCTGACAGTTATGCTAATCCCGTTGTTTCGGACCCTGGAAAGGGGCCGCTACAGGGTGTTGGTAGCACCACTGCTATTAGCCAGCATGGCAGGTTTATGGATCAATTGGCATGCTGCCAATGAGCAAGGTTCCCTTAACTGGATCAGGACTCCCGAGAATGTTGATTCAAACCAGAACCGTGCATGGAATTGGCATGATGCACAATTCAACAGGCAAAACCATACTGCGCGATTGTTGTATTAACTGACTGACTCGGATTACTTGCTTCTTGTAGCGGGGCCCTGCTGTCTGGCTGCCCGACCGCCCGGGGGGCTTAAGCGCAAAGCCTGGTCGGGAGGCGGTTGAAGCTGTCACATATGGATGTCTCATTGCCGCTAGAGCCTCACGATGTGCCCCCAAAAAAGGTAGCAAACACCCAATGGGCCCGATTGCCAGTATCAGCGACAAAAACAGGACCAACAGAACGGCTCTGCAAATCATTCCCGATCGGAGTCCGTCGCCACTCGTTTAGCCTGGAGCAAGGCAAGGACCAGGCACCTCTTTTGGTCAGCGCACCGTGCAACGGTTGCCAATCAACGGTCAGGGAAAGCAGGCACAGCGGCGCAGGTTCAGGCCACGAGCCAAAATGCCCGGGCGCCAAAACCCCCCAGCAAACGATTGCCCCTGCTGCTGATCCGCATAAAAATTTTGAAAAAAAATGGGACCAAAAATAATTTTGGCTTGCCTTTTTGTGCAGTGCATAAATTATGGCGCATCGCACAAAAAAATAGGAGATCAACATGATTGAAAAAAGCATTCAAGATATTCTAAACGCAAGCATCGGACTGTTCAAAGCTGGTGAAGAAAACCTGCAATCAGCTCTTTCCGCTGTGCAAACTGCATTCGAAGATCTGAAAACCAAAGGCGCCTCGGATTCATCCGAAGTAGCTGGAAAACTGCGCGAAGTTCTGGATAATTCAATCAAAAATGTTCAGGATGTATCCACTCAGGTAGAAGACAACATGAACAAAATACTGGAAGAAGCCCGAAAAAGCTATGATCAAATCATCGAGCAAGCCAAGCAATTGATTGGCGACGAGCGAATCCAGGATCTGAATGATCGCTTTGAAGACCTGGCTGCTTTTGTAAAAGAGAAGTCCGAGGAAATGAATAGTATCGCCAGCAACTTTGCTGAAACAGTAAAAGAAAAAGCGGGCGATTTGGTTGATTCAGCCAAAGACATGACCGGCGGATCAGCTGGCTCTTCTGCTTCTTCAACTCAAGCGTAAGACGTAGAAAGCTTCAAGGTTTTCTTGATCAAAAGGTGGCTGCGGCCACCTTTTTTTTGGTTCATTACCGGCCAGCGCCCTGACGAACGGGACTTTTCAAGCCCGCTAATTCGAGGCGGCGCAAGTGGCGCGCAGTTCCGCGCAAGTCTGCCTGTGTCGGGGCTTTGCAGCACATTCATTCAGGCAAAAAAACCAGCCAGACAAGGACGGGACGGTGGTCACACTCCATTGTGCTTTTTCTTGACCGCATGTTCTATGTAACGGTATGGTCCGTTTCATGCAAGGGGAAACAGGTCACAAGCAGGAACAGTGGGGCTCGCGCCTGGGCGTGATCCTGGCCGTGATGGGCAGCGCCATTGGCCTTGGCAACTTCCTGCGTTTTCCAGGCCTGGCAGCCAAATACGGGGGTGGGCATTTCATGGTGCCCTATTTCATTGCCCTTTTGTTGCTGGGATTGCCGATCGCCTGGACCGAATGGTCCATCGGTCGCATGGGCGGTGAAAAGGGTTACCACTCTACGCCTGGTATTTTCCGGGAGCTATTGCACCGTAAATGGGGCTCTTATATCGGCGTACTGGGATTGATCATTCCCGTCGGTATTTACATGTATTATGTGTATATCGAATCCTGGTGCTTGTACTATGCCATTTCATACCTGAATGGATCCATACTGATGGGATCAGATGCCGGCAGCTATGAGTCCTTTTTTCTGGGCTTTATCGGCAGCCATGCTGACGGCAGTCTTTTGCAGCATGGCCCGTCTATGGGGGTCCTGATCATGCTGGGCTGCTTTGTATTGAACTTTGCCATCATTTACCGCGGTTTGGCGAATGGCATCGAGCTGGTTTCCAAGTATGCCATTCCGGTTTTGATGCTTTGCGCCATCGGAGTATTGATCCGGGTGTTGACGCTCGGAACTCCGAACCCCGATCTGCCGGAGCAAAATGTGCTGAACGGTCTGGGATATATGTGGAATCCAGGCATTTCGGAATATGTCAACAGCGAAGGCGTGCTGGTACCGGCGCAATCCTTTTGGCAGGCGCTGGCCAATCCCGAGATGTGGATGGATGCTACCGGGCAGATCTTCTTCTCTTTGTCAGTCGGATTCGGCATCATTATTACCTACGCCAGTTATCTACGTCGCAAGGATGATGTGCTGCTCTCCGGCACCACCTCGGCTGCCGGCAATCTGTTTGCAGAAGTGGCCCTGGGAGGCATGATTACGGTGCCGGCCGCCTTTATTTTCCTGGGACCGGGCACCAACTTCGGCAGCACCTTTGGTTTGGGCTTTATCAGCTTGCCGTACGTCTTCGCCAATATGCCTCTGGGGCAACTGGTTGGCTTTCTCTGGTTTGCTTTGTTGTTCCTGGCAGCCTTGACTTCATCGTTATCCATGCTGCAGCCGGCGATCGCTTTTTTTGAAGAGGGTCTCGGTGTCTCGCGCCGATTGAGCACAGCCATTCTGGCTTTCATTACCCTGACCGGCAGTCTGTTTTTTGTAATCTTTTCCAAGGACTCCAAAGCGCTCGATTATATGGATTTCTGGATCGGGACTGTGTTTATCTATATCCTGGCGACAATTCTGGTGATCATTTTTAGCTGGCGAATTGGCGTCAAAGCGGGGATGGATCACGCGCATGATGGTTCGCATATCCGGATTCCGCAGATCTTTCATTTTGTGCTGAAATATGTATCGCCGGTATATTTAGTGGTAGTGTTTGCATTCTGGATGTATGGCACAATCGGCAAGAAGGTGCAGGAATTCATGGATGGAGGGGCACCAACCTACACCGGTTTGTTTATCCTGCTCTTGCTGGGTTTTTTAACCTGGCTGGTATGGATTGCCAACCAGCGCTGGGACAGCGCCGAGAAAAACAAGGAGGCCTGAAAGTATGGAAATCAGCGGCTGGATAACAATGATTCTATCGATCAGCTTTGTCAGTGTGTTCTTTGGCTACACCCTGTTTCTGGTGCTGACTCACAAGGAAGATGAGGAAAAGTAATTCATGAATTGTGTAGACTATGAGATTCGCGAGCTACCGGACCGGGGCCAGATTGCTGTTTTATATCTAAATAATCCCGATACAAAAAATTCGATGACCCTGGAGATGGGTATGCAGTTCAACCGGGCCCTGTCGGACCTGGCCAGTCATGATCCTCAAATCCGGGCCCTGGTGATTACCGGCAAGAATGGTGTCTTTTCCAGCGGCGGTGATTTCGGCCTGCTTTCCAGTTTCGCTGGCAAGGATCCGGAAGAAAATAATAGTTTTATGGAAAGCTTTTATCGTCTCTTTCTAGAGGTGCGCAATATGCCTTTTCCGGTGATCGCCGCTGTGAACGGTCATGCGATCGGAGCCTCCCTGGCGCTAGCGCTGGCCTGCGATTTGCGCTATTTTACCATTGATGCCAAATATGCCTTCAATTTTGTGCGGATTGGAATTCATCCCGGTATGGGATCCAGCTTCCTGGTAAAAGAAGTTGCCGGACTACACCATGCCCAGGAGCTGCTTTTAACCGGGCGTTATATCGATGGTGCTGAAGCCCAGGCAAGGGGCTTGTGTCACGCGGCTCTGCCCGGCGACCAGGTATTGCAGCAAGCTTTGGAAACGGCGAGTGAAATCGCCGGCGCGGCTCCCCAGGCCGTCCGTATGTTGAAACACGGATTGTATGCCAATCGCACCATGGAGCAGGCGATTGTTTACGAGGCCGCCTCCCAGGCCCAAAACTACACCACCCGCGATTTTCGCGCAGCCCTGGCAGCAATCCAGAAAAAAGAGAGCCCGGTCTTTGAGGATTGTTAGGCGGACCCATGCTATTGCAGTGACTGTTGAACGAGCGCTGTTATAAGAATAAATCGCAAACAGGATCGAAGGGTTATGAAAATCAAACAATGGACACCCTGGATATTACTAGCCGCGCTACTCCTGTTGGCAGGCGGCTTTGCTACCGTTTACCAAATCGTGCCGCATACGGCAGTCGGGGATGGTTCACATAAAGTAGAGTTCGAGGTATCGCGCGGTAGCGGCGCCTGGCGGGTCGCTCGGGACCTGTACCGTGAGAGTCTGATTGATAGTCCAGACCGTTTCATCTGGTATTTAAAACTCACCAATCGTTCTGACCAGCTCAAAGCGGGCGTATATTCGCTGGACGATGGGATGACCGGTACCGCAATTGCCGATCTGTTGATTGCCGGTCGGACCAGGCTGATTGCATTGACTATCCCTGAGGGCTGGACAAACCGCCAAATTGGAGACTATTTGACGGAAAAGGGTTTTGTTTCTGACCGGGCCCGCTTTTTGGCCATTGCAAGAGACCGGGAATTGTTAAAAAAATATGCTATTCTGGACGACTCCACGGAAGGTTATCTTTTCCCTGAAACGTACATGGTACCGCCGGGCTATGAGGCACGCAAAATTCAGGAACTAATGCTAAAGCGTTTTCAGAAGGTGCTCCAGGCAATCGTGGCTGGCAGCGGACGGGAATGGTCGGCCAAAGAGATTCGCGACCGGGTAGTTTTGGCTTCTATAGTGGAACGAGAGGCGGTCCGGGACAAGGAACGACCCATGATGGCCCGCGTTTTTTTGAACCGTCTGGATAAAAACATGCGTCTGGAGTCCTGCGCAACAGTGCAGTATTTACTGGATAAACCGCGCGCAAAACTGTATGAGCGCGACTTGCAAATTCAATCGCCCTACAACACCTATCGCAATGGCGGTCTGCCTCCCGGACCGGTCTCCAATCCGGGCAAGGCAGCCCTGGAGGCCGCTTTTCAACCGGTTGAAAATGATTACCTGTATTTTGTGCTTAAACCGGATGGTTCGCACTATTTTTCACAGAGCTATCGGGAGCACCTGAACGCCAAGCACAAGTATCTGGATTGAAGCTGCCTCGTCGAATTGAACTTTTACATGCAAGCCAGGCACCGACCAGCGGCCATGCAGAGATACATCATAATATGCATGAATGGGCAGTACTAACACCGCAAAGCACTCAGATCCGAACCTTCGATGAGTGAGTGGCTCCATGCATGTTTAAAGAACGCAGGAAGGCAGAAAATTGAATAAACCAAATAACAGAAAATCTATTTCCACTCCCTTATTGCTCTCCTGCGTTTCGATGGTTTTCATTTCCTGCTTACTGAGCATAGATGGCCCGGATGTTATTCAGGACATGCAGGTCGTCAGAGATTTGCAGCAAGCTGTACTTGCTCGACTGCATTCATGTAACATACCACTAATTGGCTATCAGGACAATAGTGATGCAAGTCTTCCCGACTTAGACAGACACTCGTCCAACGAGATGTCCAACAGCTTTTTTTTGTACGTAGCACTCGGGATGCGATTAACCGATGTTGTGGGCAATGCACATTATTATAGAACCGCTCAAGTGGATCAGTGTAAAAATCAGATTGCCATTCTGCCATGCGAAGGACTGCGACAAATTTGGCAAACTCCCGGTATGTGGGGCGCCTTTCAATTAGCGAATTCGATTTGTCCAAATTTGGCTCCTAACAAACAGTTGGAGAAACCCTGGCTGCAAGGCAGTTTCTGAAATCCAGATCTCAAACATACCTCGCAAAAAACGTTACAAATGCATTGTGCAATTAACGCATAACTTACAACTCTTTGTGATTGCAGCGATTTTATTCGACTAGCCCGGTCCGGGATTCGGTTCGGTGGCAATTCGGGGCCATAATTGTTGAACTGTCCCATTTAGCAGGCAGCGTCGGGGACAACAGCAAAACGATGCCAAAAAAAATGTTTTCAATCAAGCGGACTATAGGATCGTCTGATTGTTATGACCCCGGGTTTCATTTCTAGTTCTAACTTGCGTACAGTGCTTCTGGCCTTGATTGCGTCAACCAGTCTGACCTTTGGCAGTTGCCGACTGCAATCTGAAAAGAACCCGCAGATTTCTGAACCGCTCAGCGAAACAATTATCGATCAAAGGACGGCAGTAGAGTATTATAAGAAAATAGCGCTTGGATCCGAGTACGGCAACGGTGCCAAACAGATCAAAAAATGGCAGCAAGACCTGCGCGTCTGGCTGCGAGATTCCGATTATCCGGATTTGACCGCCGAACTCGACCGAATCATCGTTGAATTAAATCAGCTGAGCAGCACAATCCGGATTCGACGAGTGACCGACCGCACGGATGCGAATTTCATTGTTTTTTTAAGCAGTGCCGCCGAATACGCTGATTTCGAGCCGGATGCAGAGCCGTATTTGCAGGCGAACTGGGGCCTGGTGTGGATTAACTGGAACTCCCGGTCCGAGATTTATGCGGGAAGCATGTATGTGGATGTATTTCGCACGCAAACCCTGGCCGGTCGTAAGCATTTGCTGCGCGAAGAATTCACCCAGGGCCTGGGTCTGTTAAACGATACGTATGATTACAAAGACAGCATTTTTTATCAAGGCTGGACAACGGGGCAGGAATATAGTCCGATTGATCGGGAATTGATTCGCATGCATCTTGGCACGCAAGTAAAGCCGGCCATGTCGGCTGCGGATATTGACGCTATTGACTGGCGGTTTTAGCGTTACGCTTTGGGTACAGTTATCCAGCGATTTTTGCCCCAAATGGCCGTTGGATCAGTGTATCAAACACATCCGATGCAATCTCTGGTCTGAATAATCCATTGATCTGATTAATATTGCAAATTCATTACTGGATAGTAAATTTAATATATATTTCTTTTGCCCAAAATGCAAGTTTTGTCTTGAGTTCACACTTTTACGGTGCCCCGCAGGCTGCGATGGCTGGGTTTCATGAAATTTAGCGGGGGATTTCGCTTTTAGCCAGAGTCTATGCTCCAGTTCCAGCAAGATGACAAAAAGATTGCACATAGCCAGACCATAGCCAAAAGCGATATGCCGAAATTCCTCCCAGAACCGGGGATCGGGCCTGAAATTTCGAATTTGCAAATCCAGGCCCGGATTCTGGTATTTTTTCTTCCACTTGTGGCTGGCCGGATTAATTTTATAGCGGGCCAGCTGGCGACCGTAGTTGACAATCAGGTATTCAAAGTAAGCTCTGACACTCCGAAAATCATGCACACGTAGAGTGAAATAATCCAGCAGATGCCGGGGTATCAAGAGAGTGCTGGAAGAAACCAATTGTGATTCCGTTTCAGATGCTATCAGGGAGCTTCGGACCATCTAACTGTAAAAGGTCCGCGCGTTGCTGGATGTTGCGCCCTGGCGCTCATTTTTTTCCACGTCTATCCTGAGCGATCAGCCATCGCTGTGCTTGTGATATACTCCAGTCATTGACTCAGTGCCGGAACGCAACGACAGACAACCAGGTCAGCACAATTTAACCAGTGATGGCGGCTTGATTCTCTGAGGCGCAGATCGTACCGGGCGGCAAAGATTTGTTGTAAAGGACAGCCCTGTAATTTATACTGGTGATGTGATGACAAGAAAAGCATTTCTGAGCGATTGGCCGCACTTCTGGAGAGCTGCACTCATTGTAAGCCTTTCGGCTTTGTTGGGTTTTGCCAGTTGCAGCCTGTTTGAAGCCAAAGAAGAGGACAATACAGGTCTTTTGCTCTTGTTGGCCGCTGCCCTGAATCAATCCAGCAACACCTGCAAGAATGAATCCGGCCTGGTGATTTGTATTCCGCCAGGCTTGCGCTTTTAACAATACCCCTGGATTCCAAAATGAAATTTTTACAACAACTGAAAACCAAATCATCCTTGCTACGCAAAGTACGTCTGATCCTGAGTGGGCTTTTCATCGGGATACTGCTTTTTGGCGTTTCCATCCATATCAGTCGTGAGTCCCGTACCGGGGCCATCACTATGAGCCTGCCGCAGATCCAGCCCATCAAGGATGTTTTGGAGACCCGCTTCCAGGGTGGCACACCAGTGGCTGTCAGCAGTCCCCATCCCTGGCAGCTAGTAGTCAGCGGGCCGCGCAAAGCGGAAGCGGCCGAGAGCAGTTGGTCCTTTGTACGGCAGTCTGCGACCTGGGCCAATGGCAATTCAACCATAGCTGATAATTTAATCGTTTCGCTAAAGAATTCGGGCCTCTTGAACACAAGTTCGCCCAGTACAATCCAGACGACCAGTACGATTAGCGGCGTCAGCTACAAGATCAAGTTGGAAACAAACTGCTCTACTGCCGGTGCTTGTACTGGCATTTCTTCCAGCGCCTATACCGGCACCAAAGACTTTAGCTACCGTTTCAAGATGTGGCGGGCCAGCGACAATAAAGACGTTCTCGAAATGATTTTTGATGATGTCAACAATCCGGCTACGGGCGACGGAGTCCTGCTAAGCTATCGGCTGGCAGCCCTGGACACCAGTTCGGCGACCAATGAAGATCTGATCGTGGAGAGCTACATTAGCGGTGGTGCTGGATCAAGACGCCAAACCTATTCCTGGGGCCAGGCCTTCCATAGTACCGGTTCGCAGGCCTCGAATACCAGCGACCGCGGTCGTGTAATTCTGGAAGAAATGACAATCGGTCTGAAGGGCGGCGGCACATCGTCGGGCGCGCTGTGTGTGCGAGTCGCTTCACGGACCGTTTCCACTAATTTCGGCTGCGGTAGTGGTAATTACTATTATAGTCTGGCCTATGGCCAATTGAATGCGAACAGTTTTGAAACGACAGCCCTGTCCGGGATCAGGGTTGGGGACATGCCCGCATCCAGTACTTTGTGCGGTGCCGATATTCTGAAATTTGCAACCTTTAACGGCAGCGGCTTTATTAGTGACGGACTGGCTTCGAGCGGTATTCCAGGCGGTTTTCCCGACCCATCGGTGAACGGCGGCTATCCCGGAGTGCAGGCCTTGTTCAACAAGCTGGGTACTAGCGGTAATGGAGGCAACAACGGCTACGACGATACTCAGAAAGCCACCCTGGACTCCCTTAACTCGATCAGTTTTCATCCTGTCTCGGAAGCGCCTGGGTTTTAGCAGTGGTTTTCAGTTCCATAGTCGCAGCTTGATCATCACAGTCTATTGATGACCGGTCGAATTGTGAAGTCATGGCTGCGCGACCTGGCGCTGTTCGCTTTTTATGCCGCTATTCTAACAGCCTGCATTCCGTTGCGTGAGACCCTGGGACTGCCTTGCGCGGCTTTCGAGTTTGCCCTGCCAGCCGGACACCGACAGCCTGATCAACCGCAAGGTGTTTGCATCACCCCTGAGCGAGTAACCCTGGGTCGTCATTTGTTTTATTCGTCCAAACTGTCCGGCAATCAAAAGCAGTCGTGCTCCAGCTGCCATCAGCAGCAATCCGCCTTTGCCGACCAGCAAGCACGCTCGCGCGGTTCTACTGGTCAGCTGCATGCCCGCAATACTCCCGGTCTGGCAAATACAGTTTTTTTTGACAGCCTGACCTGGAACAATCCAGCTTTAAAGCGATTTGACAACCAGGCGCTGATCCCTTTTTTTTCCGAGGATACGCCGACCACCATCGAGGAACTGGCGATCACCGGCAGCGAGTACCAGATCATCGGCCGGCTGACTACTGATCCGGTCCTGGCTGGCTTGTTCGCGCGCTCCTTCCCGGGCCGCGATATCACAATCACTACAGCCGCCCTGGCCTTGGCCACTTTTCAAACAACCCTGCTATCCTGGCGCAGTCCGTATGACTTGAATCGTCAGAGTGAGGCAGCCCGTCAGGGAGAGACCTTGTTTCGCTCCGAGCGTTTAAACTGCGTGGCCTGCCACAGCGGACCGGATTTTAACCGCTCGTCTGCTAGCGGCTTACAGGAATTTGCCAATGTCGGCTTGTATAATGTGCTTGGTCGTGGTGATTATCCTGATCAGGCCTTGCACGGTGCTGCGGCCGGCCGCGCCAGCCAGGGCTTGTTTCTGGTGACTGGCAATCCGGCCGATCGCGGCAAATACAGAACACCCGGTCTGCGCAACCTGGCTTATACAGCGCCCTATATGCATGATGGTAGCGTGCAGAGCCTGCCCGAGCTGATTGAAATACTGCAGGCTGGTGGGCGCCGGATTACAGGAGGACCACTGCGTGGTGACGGGCGGCTGAATCCCAACAAGGATCCCCGAATCAGGCCTTTTACCCTGAGCTGGCAGGAAAAGCAGCAGCTACTAGCCTTTTTGCTCTCTTTAAGCGATCCGTGCTTTGTGGCCGACCCGGCTTTTAGCGATCCCTCCCGACCGCTACCGTCTATGCCAACCGATTGTCCCTTGCCTTGAATCTGAAAGCATACCATCAAGCCGACCTACCGGTTTGCCGCATCGGAAGGCGGCCCGGTCCGGCCCACATGCCATAGTGGGCGCTTGGCTGGCCTGCATGTATAACTTGTTCGCTGGTGGCCCGGTGAGGTCTTTCTCTGGACTGCCTGGTCAACGCTACTACGCAGTCCGGGTCGTTGGACATGTCACTCTATTCACATTTCAGGAGATCGAAACCTTCTAAAAAAGCCTTGACGGTGTCTGAATATTATGAAAGCATTCACTGGCGGGCTGTTCAGGGCCAAAACGGGGCGTGCCGTACGTATAACGCAGGCAGCCCATGCCAGGCGGGGTCGCGCCAAACTGCTCCCGGGACTCCGAAGGCCCGCAGTAGACCATGCTTCTTTGATAAAGAGCGGATGTAAGGAGAAATTCTATGAAGAAAGGATCAGCTATCATCACCGGCTTGATTGTCATGCTGTTCACGCTTGGCATCCAGGCGGAAGACAACTATATGGGCACCTATTTGCGCGAAAATGGTGAAACAGTGAATGTGCGGCTTGTGGGCGACAAACTGTTTTGCACGATTGTAAGCAATAAATTTGAAATGTGTAATGGCATGCGAAAAGTCAATGCCACGACCTACAAAGGCGCCAAAATGAAGCATCCCATGTTTTCTTTAAAGGACTTTGATGGAACTGTTATCTTTTCCGCAAGCGGTCTTTCCATTGAGGGGTGCGCCATGTTTGGTTCGGTCTGTGACAAGGAGACCTGGAAAAAAAAATAACGGTGCAATTGCCCTTTATTAGCCGGCCCGGTTTTGCCTGACCGGGCCGTTTCAAGCCACCTTACTATTCGGTGTCGATTTTTTAGACGCAGTGACCGGGACCGCGGGTTGCGAATCTGACCTGGACTCATCACCCAGACTCCCGTCGGCAACGCTATCATCCGACTGCGCACCCATCGCCGCCAAAGTATTCCATTGTGTACGCACAAGTTTTACAATTTCGTCCTTTTGGGTATCGGCAGCGATCAGCTGACCCACCCGAATGAACATTGGCTGGCTGGTATTATAGGCGTGCAGGTAAACCGGCAAAACCGGCAAGTCATAGCGTTTGGCATAAACCCCCATCCCGGCGTGTAGTTTACGCGTAGTCGAAAAAGAAGTGAACATGGTACCTTCCGGGAATATACCGACTGCGATGCCGCCCTTGTCTAGTCGCTGGCGCAAATCTCGCTGGGTCGCGTTGTCGTGCACTCTTCGATTCAAAGGGATCAAGTCGAGTGATACAACCAGACCTTTCATCAGCGGTTCCTTCATGCTGTGCATCCAGAAGCCCTGTAGTTTGCTCCTGGGTCGTTGCAGCGAATCAATGCTGGTGAAAGCGGTAACCTTGATGTCATGCTTGAGGAACATGCGCCGCAGCAGATATGCATCATAGGGCATGGAGATGGCCCGCAGAAAACGCGATTTGGGCAGAATATGATTGGAAACAATGATGAAGGAGCGGTTCTTTAGATCTTCCAGAATCTGATCGTCATAGATGTCGAGCCGTTTGGCGCCATAGATAGCGCGCATCGGTACTACGATCAGTAAAAATAAAATGTGACCTATCATTCGACCAAGTAAATACATCTAATATATCCCTGTTTCGCATTTTTTACGCAAATCCCTCGCCGTAGCGTTCGATTGTCATTTGCTGTGCGACCGTAAAGGTATGAACCCCGCCAGGCTAACCTGGTTGCAAAAAAAGTTACGCCGTTCCTGGCCGGTTGCAGATTTGCAACACTAATGATATGTTAGGTTTTATACAGAAAAATGACAATCTGGATAAAGTCTGTTTTCATGTTGCCCCTTGACAGGACTCCTGAAAGCTGCACTGTATGTGTGGTATTGTAGCCTATATTGGCTCCAAATCAGTTGATTCCGTGCTTTTAGTCGGTTTGACGCGCCTGGAATACCGGGGTTATGATTCTGCGGGAATTGCCGCATTGTATAATGGAGAGCTGCAGATCCGCAAGGAGAGCGGCAAGATCAAGGATCTGGAAGAACTGCTGCAGTCTCATCCGGTTGAGGGCAGCGTGGGCATCGGTCACACTCGCTGGGCTACGCACGGCGAACCGAATCGTCTGAACGCCCATCCCCATTCCAATACGAATCGCAATATAGCGGTGGTGCACAATGGTATCATAGAAAACCACTACGATCTGAAGCAAAAGCTGATCAAGCTGGGCCACGTTTTTCATACGGAAACCGATACAGAGGTGATCCCCCACCTGATAGAGGAGGAGCTCAAAAAAGGAATCAAGATCGATGACGCCCTCTATAATGCCATTCAGCAACTGCAGGGTCGCTACGCATTTACCATGCTCTACGACCAGGAACCGGAGCGAATTTTCTTTGCCCGTGACGGTTCCCCTTTGGTGTATGGCCAGGGGAAAAACGAATCTTTTTTAGCCAGCGATCTTCCGGCCATGGTACCGAATGCCCTGCAGCATCTGATTATTGAAAACGGTCAATGGGGCTGGATTGAACGCAGTCGGTTGCACCTTTTGAATGGCGATCGACGCGAGGTCGAGTTTAGTCTGGAAACTGTCGACCTTTCCGTTGAAGATTTAGACAAAGGCGGCTACGACCACTTCATGCTCAAGGAAATTCATGAGCAGCCCGGCGTTCTACGCCGTATCATCCAGGAGCGACTGGGCGACAATGGAAGGGTGCACTTTCGCGAAAAAGCGGGCGATAACAAGTATTTATCCGACATGAGCCGGCTGGTCATTACCAGCGCCGGCACCTCCTGGCACGCGGCCCTGGTCAGCAAGTTTTACTTCGAAAAGCTGGCCTTATTGGCTACCGAAGTCGACCTCTCTTCAGAATTTCGCTACCGCAACCCCATTGCCGGCGGCGATACCAAGGTGCTGGCCATTTCTCAAAGCGGTGAAACTGCGGATACCATTGCGAGTATTTACGAGGCCAAGTCCAAGTTCATGCGCGTGTTGTCTTTTGTGAATAACGTCAATTCGACCATTGCGCGCGAATCCAATGCCTATATCAATCTAATGGCCGGTCCCGAGATCGGAGTGGCTTCGACGAAGGCTTACACGGCTCAGTTATTGAACCTGCTGCTCTACGCCGTTTTTCTTTCCGGAATTAAATGGGTGCTTGATAAGGAAGAGCGTCAGCAACTGTTTGAAGATATTCGCAAACTACCCGAGCAAATGGAAAGCATTCTGGCGAACTCCGGCATTATCGAGCAGTGGGCCAAAGATTTTACGGAGACCCAGGATTTCATTTTCCTGGGCCGTTCCTGGAATTACCCGACCGCCCTGGAAGGCGCTTTGAAACTGAAGGAAATTTCGTATATCCATGCCTCCGGCTATGCGGGCGGTGAGTTCAAACATGGACCGATCGCCCTGATCACATCAGAAGTTCCTGTTGTCTGCATTGCAACCCAGGGAGAAATCTACGACAAGATGCTCTCCAATATAGAAGAGGTGCGCGCCCGAAAAGGTAAAATTATTTCCATCTACACCGAAGGGGATACCAAAGTGCCGGAACTCTCAGATTACAGCTTTCCCATTCCGGCCTGCCCGGATCTGCTGAGTCCGATTCTGGCTGTTGTACCCCTGCAGCTGCTAGCCTATCATGTGGCTGTAGAACGCGGATGCGAACCCGATCAGCCCCGCAACCTGGCCAAATCGG
>JAGRNA010000143.1 GCA_020441005.1 Leptospiraceae bacterium | reverse complement strand
AAGCTCCCAAATTGCTCACACCTTGTTCAATTCCGATAGAAATTGCGCTGGTGGCAACATGTCCTGTGTTGCAAGCGGCAGTTTTGGGACAGCCTCTGATTTGAAACATTGTTATCATGCAAGGGCCACATACCGGCGACCTTGCCGGATAGCAGCCGATTCGGCAGGCAAGGCAGTCAAACCGGCGGCCCTGTTGACGGCTAGTGGACGTGGGCCCCCGGCCACTAATTTAGGTTCAGGATTGCCAGGTTTTGATTGACATATTCCAGTACAGCGAGCTTCTGGATGAGACCGGGCTATGCTGGCCGGCGGGAGTAATTACATGTTGAATACCAGGAAGGTTGCACAAACTCTGATTGTGTATCTCGAAGGCCGTCTGGATGTTTCGGTTGCCAACGAGGTCGAAGAAGCATTGGCCAAACTGATCGATGAGGGCAATACCCAACTGGTTTTGAATCTGGACCAGGTCGAATACATGAGCTCATCCGGATTTCGGGCCTGCATTGCTACGCTGCGCAAGGTGAATGCCAAAGAAGGCAGTTTGAAACTGTGTGCCATCCGGCCCTCGGTAAAACGCATTTTTGATGTGATTGAGCTAACCTCCCTGTTTGATATTTATGAGTCCGAAGCGGAAGCTCTGAAAGCCTGAAGCTGTCCAAAAAATAGTTTACACATGAGTCTGGTCGCAGCCTGCTATGGATATGGCCAGATTTCAACCCGTAAAAAAAACCACCTTCCTCGAAGCGGTGGCAGCCGCGATTCAGCACGAAAAAGAAGTCTTTGATTTTTATTTAAAGACGGCGGAAAATCTGGCCCCGGGTCGGGTCAAGGATCTGTTCTTCCAGTTGGCAGAGGACGCCAGTGATCATATCAAGTTTATAGAAGATTTATACAGCCAGGTGGAGCACGGCCAGGCCTTGCCAAATTTGAAAATGCTCTCGGAAGTGCACAAGTTCCACAATACCTCACTGCAGCTTTTGATGCGCAGGGTTGATCGCAACACCTTGCAAGAGCCGGGTAAAAGCGAGCTGGATGCGCTCAGTCTGGCGATGCGCGAGCACAAGGATGCAGCCGAATTCTACGAAAAAATATCCGGCAAATTTGAAGATCCCAATATCCGCAATTTATTCACTCGCCTGAGCCATTTTCAATCAGAGTGCATGCTCCTGATGGAATCGTGCGCGGCCCTGGAGGCCCAATCCAGTCCGGCTGGTAATCCGGAGTCCTATTGGGAAGCAGAGTGATTTTCAGCCTGCTGCCAATAGATACGATCGGCTGGTTTGATTGCCATTTCAGCGGCCGACATTTGGATTAAACGCCGGCGGTCGGCAATTTGCTTTTGTCCATTCCGGAGGTTAATGCTTGATTGATAGATCCAGGTGGCAGCCGGATAATAACGCCAGGCATTCCGGACCAGTTGTTTCCCATTGGGTAACCAGTCCTCATTGATACGCGGTGCGGCAGCCATCAGGAATTGCATGTTGGCCGCAGTGAGTCGCAGATGGATTACATGAATTTCCAAAACAGCAGCTGTGCTCAGGTCCGCTCTGGTAAAAGGCACGCTCCAGGATCGTAGCTCACCGGATTTGACGCGATTGTCGCCAATCTTGCGGGCGGGACTCCATTTCCAGGTCTGACCAATCCTGTATTCCTGGCGCTGGATTTCCTGGTTCTGTGGATCCAGCGTTCGGGCAATGGTAAGGATATGTCGTTCCGGGTCAGCGGTGGGCCAGTCGTGACCGGCAGCTGTATTTTTGTAGGTCACACGAAAACGTTTTTCCGGCTGCAAGGCACCTTGATCAATCACATTGATTTCGGCCCCTGCGCTCCAACCGCGCTGCAGCAGGGTGCTGTAGCCCTCAAAACGCTTGGGAATACCGCCACCGACCCAGATATGCTGATTCAGCTGCCGCCGGGGCAGGTGCTTGAAGTTATCCGCCAGGACTGCCGGTGTTTCCGGCATATGGCAACGGACGCAATCGGACTGATTCTGCCCTGAGAAATGAGGGCTGGCTTTGAGTTCATCCAGGGTGTGAAACCAACAGGATAAATTCGGACTAATCGCTTCCCCGCCCGGATTATGGCATCGCTCGCACATATTGTGCAAGAACGCTCGATTTTGTCGGACGGGGTGGGGGGCAGTTCGACTGCCGTTGGGCCCATAAATGAAACTGTTTCCATTCCGGTCTGTGCGAATGTGGCAAGTGGCACAGGTAACTCCCTCGCTTTGCATTTGCTGGTCATATTGGGGGTTGGCAAGCAGTTGGGGCCGTAACACATCATTACCATACAGCCCTGTGACCATGTGTTCACGCTGGTTTTGAACCGGTACGTGACAATTCAGACATAACCAGACCGGTGTATCTGATTTGGTCAACTCGGACTGGAACTGAATATCTCGCATGGCATGTGCGTGAGTGCTTTGCCGCCAGTCATTGTAGATTCTGGTGTGACAAACGCCGCAATCGGAGGCTCTTAGACCAGCCCCGCTGACCGGTTTTTGATTTGGAATAATGAATGCAAACGCCTGTTTGTTGGCATCAAAGCGCGCTTGTAAGCTGGTGCTATCGGTTTGGGAACCGTTTTTCTCGTAGCAAGCGCCAAGTATCGCGACGCCCGCTAGTAGCCAGACTACTATTGCGGGCCACGCGGGCCGCCGCTCACCAAAATGCGGTTGGTGCAATAAATCAGCGTTTCGAGAACTGGGTTCCCTTGCGTGCTTTATGGAGTCCGTATTTCTTCCGCTCCACCATCCGGGAGTCCCGTCGCAACAGACCGGCCTTCTTCAGGTCCGGTCGCAGGTTTTCGTTATGCTTTTGCAAGGCTCGCGCAATGCCCAGCCGAATAGCGCCGGATTGGCCCGATAATCCCCCGCCGTTTACGTGAATATTCAAATCATATGATTGCCTGGTCTGGGTCAGTTCCAGACCATCCAAAGCATGACTCACAAAACGATCTACTTTCAGATAATCGACCGGGGCACGCTCATTGATTTTGATTTGACCGCTGCCGTTGGGAATGAGTTTCACCCGGGCAATTGCGTTTTTGCGGCGTCCGACTGAAAATATGCTTTTTTCGCTCATTGATGGTATTCCTGAATCCTGTACTAGTAGTTTGCTGGGCCTATTTAGCAAGCTGAACAATTTGCGGCTGCTGCGCTCCATGCTCATGCTGCTCTCCAGCGTATATCTTGAGGTTTTTAATCTGTTTTCTGGCTAGCGGGCCGGAGGGTAACATCCGCCATACAGCCTTTTTCAGGACATAAGCGGGATCCGTTTGCAATTTGTCTCTGAGAGTATGTGTCTTTAGGCCACCAGGGTGTAGCGAGTGGTCATAGTATTTTTTTTGCTCCATCTTCTTGCCGGTAACCACCAGCCGGGAGGCATTGATCACAATGACAAAGTCGCCAATATCCTGATGCGGGGCATAATCCCGGCGATGCTTGCCGCGTAAGCGATTGGCGATACTGCAAGCCAGCCGGCCGAGATTCTGGTTTTCTGCATCGACTAGAATCCATTGCTTGTTGATTTCTTCGTTACGTGTAAAGCGCGTACGCTGTGATGGCAGTAGTGATCCCATAATACCCGATAGTCCCCTGGTTCTGTGAAAGTCACAAAAAAGGAAGACGGTTTGCTGTCAATGAAAGATCAGGCATGGCCCTTTGATTCGTTCTAACGGGTAAAAATGGGACATAATTGCATTGTATTTGGTGCTAGACTCCCGGGAAAAGAATTCGATGTTTGGGAGCGACACGTCATTGACAGCCGCAACAGGCCGAATCGGAGCAGCTGCCGGTTTTGCTGGTCCATCAAACGCAGTTGCAGTATCATTTCTGCATCCTGGTGCGCAACCTGGCCTGGCAGATCCAGCGCTCGCCGGCTTTTTTGCATGGAGTTCCGCGCAAACTCGGCCGTTCCGTGGGTGCCATCACGAGTCTGGATGCGTCTCGATACGTTACCGCCATCGCTGAAAGTGGCGCAAGCACTCGATGACCGATTGAGCACACCGGGAGCACAGAGTTTGATCAGGGCAGCAGCGGTAGCAGTTCTGCTCGCATAGCAAAGGCCACCCGGAGTGATACCGCTGATCTATGTGGTGCAAAACAGGGCCAGCTGCATCGGGCTCGCTGGCAGACGGTGTGTCTGTTGGACGGTGCGCCTGGCCGGCAAATGGCGGGAGTGCCTTCTCGAGTTTGCAGTGCAGTCGATCATGCACCTGAAAGATCGTCCGGGTGTGATTTGTTGTGTGCATGGAGTATTCATTCGGGCACGGGAATTCGGGCATGGGCTCGTGAACCGGGCTCTGCCGGGGAAAAAAAGAGGTTTGACAGTGTTTTTTTCTGATAGACTGATTCAATTTCAGGGGTAGCGTATCCGAAGATCATCGCAGTGGGAAAGTGTCTGAATTATGAAGTCCAAAACTAATAAAATAAAATTTGCTCTCATTGTTACTACGGCGATGGCCCTTGTGTTCAGCATGCCTGTGATGGCCGGTTCCGAGGACGATGCAATCGCCCTGTGGAAGCAAAAATATGCCGATGCGATCCGTGATTTGCGCTTTGGCAGCACATTTGAAAAAATC
This sequence comes from Leptospiraceae bacterium, assembly GCA_020441005.1. Taxonomy (GTDB): domain Bacteria; phylum Spirochaetota; class Leptospiria; order Leptospirales; family Leptonemataceae; genus JAGRNA01. The sequence goes on along the minus strand of JAGRNA010000143.1, from coordinate 24,433 downwards.
AACGCGGCCCGATTGTTGGGTGCCCACCGAAAATCGGAATACATTCGGCTCCTGGGGGCCGAGTTGCTGAATAACATGGAGCAACAGAAGTTTTTGCAAATGTCGACCAATGATCCCTTTGTAAAGGTGCATATGGCCTGGGCCCTGGGAGAAATTGAGCATCCGCTGGCGATACCGGATCTGAGCCGGGCTCTGGATATCAGCATGGAGTTGGTTAAAAAAGACAATGAGCTGGTGAAGCAAATATCCGATCAACAAACCGGGCGCAACGAGGCCTTTCAAAAATATCTTGATGATACAGAAAACAAGCTGCGCCAGGAAAGGGGACTGCCGGCCAAAGACAAGGATGATCCTTATAAAATCCAGGTGGTCAAGATGGGTTATGATCGGCCAGGACCGCTCGTAAACCCGGGGCATGCCTATCCGAATAGTCCGGATATGTACTGGAGTCTGTCCGATGAATTCAAAGGCCAATCTTACAATTATCGTTTTGAAGATCAAAGGGTGCGAATGGAGGGCGGAGCGAACTGGATGAATCTGGTCCGCGAGATTTTTGCCTCCCTTGGGAAAATAGAGCACGCGGATGCCATCGATGGTGTAAAGAAATATCTGGACAGTGACTATCCCATTGTGCGCGCCTATGCGGCCCAATCTCTTGGCAACATTGGTCGCAGTGTTGCTGCCGCACCCCTGGCATTAAAAGAAAAGTATGCAACCGAGAAAAACGAACGGGTCAAGATCTACATGGCCTGGGCTATCCTTGTAAATGACAAGTCTGCTTTTGAGCAGTACCAGGATTTGCTCAAGTTCCTGCAAAGCCCGGATGATCTGCAACGCTATGATTGTATTCGGGTGCTGTCCGACCTGGCGATGGGCGAATCCGAGGAGCCGCTAAAAGCAGCCTTGAAAGTCGAGCATCGATCTACATTGCGTCGCATGCTGCAGCAGGCGATCCATCGTTCAAAAATCGATAACATTCTGCCGGTAAATTATTGAAAGCCTGACCAGATTTCCAAAAGTGCCTGAATGCACGATCTGCGCCTTTGGGGACTAGTAAAAATCTTTGCGGCCAACGGGCTGGCACTTTTGCTGGTCCTTGCTTGTGGCCCGGCGGAGTCGGCGGACCCCTTCGCTCTGGACCGCAAGGCCACGATCAGCTCGCGGATTGTCAGTTTACGCACCGATCCGGTGGCCCTGGCCTCGGAAGTGACCTTTCTCAAGCTGGGTCAGCCTGTGCGAGTCATTGCCCAGACCCGGGACAAATACCGCATTGCCGGGTTTAATGAATACTGGTACCAGGTGGAGCTGGAAGACGGGATCCAGGGATGGGTTTATGGATCCAATCTTTCGATCGGTAGCGGCAAACAGGATGCAAATGAGGTGACTAAACGCCAGGCAGCCCTCCAGGAGGAGTTGGAGCGCACTATTGTTGGCAAGTGGTGGGAAGTGAGACCGGACGGATCTACCGGGTATGGCCGAATCTATTTTTGGTCTGACGGTGCCTACAAGCAGGGCATGGGCCGCGGGGATTTGTATGCTGGCGGAGCCTTCCAGATTGATGCCAAAGAAAACCAGGTCGTCCTTGACAAGGGCTCGTTCATGGGTGATAAACTGGAAATCAAACAGGTCGGGGCTGAATACCGTCTGTATGGTCACAGTAAGAGCCGTAAAATTGTGTTAAAGCGAGCGTTCATTGATCCGGATGCTCCGGAACCGGGCAAGGAGTACCTGGAGGAAGCGGATCTGGATCCCAATAGCGAAGCCAATCAAGCGGGCCGCGAAGCCGCCGGTGGTCAATAGTTCGCATAATTGTCGCATTGACAATTGGAGTGCGGAATGCATAACAAGAGTCTGGAAATGATACTGGAATCGGATAGCATGAGAATCAATCGCTACCTGGCCCGTTGCGGATTGGGCTCGCGGCGTAAAGTGGAAGAATTGATTCGCAATGGTCTGATACTGGTCAACGATCAGGTCTGCACAGATTTGAGTCGCCGTATAGTACCGGCTGACAGGGTTCTGTTCGAGGGGCAACGTTTGGCCTTGCCGGACACATATCGATATCTGGCTTTTCATAAGCCGGTCGACGTGATCGTTTCGCGCCGAACGGGGCAGGCGGAGAAATCAGTTTTTGATTTTTTTGGGGACACATCCCGCGGTCTGGTCTATGCGGGTCGTCTGGACAAGATGAGCAGAGGCTTGCTGATTTTGAGTGATGATGGCAGCTTTATTCATCAGTTGACCCATCCGGGTCACAAGGTGCCGCGTCATTATCGTTTACAGGTCCATAGTGAAAGCGCCCTTGATGTGGAGCATGTCTCCAGATGCTTCATTGAGGGTATCGAGGATCAGGGTGAGTTGTTGCAGGCTAGTCAAATGCGCATCACTACCCTGGATACGGAATCGCCCTTCAGCTATCGCTACACCATTGATGTTACTTTACATACCGGGCGCAAGCGTCAGCTTCGTCGCATGTGTCAGCTCTGTAATCTGGAAGTGCTGGATTTATTTCGTTATGGAATCGGTGATTTGCGGCTGGCCGAATTGAATCTGGCTAGTGGTCAATGGTGCGCCCTGCAACGCGATGAACTGGACAAGCTTTCGGTGTTATGAAGATCAGCAAGTACCAATTACCAGCCGATGCACCAGTATACAAAATGTCTGCACCTTTGAGTGCGGAGGTTGTTTCAACCCGCCGCTTGAGCGGTCCGGAAAGCTCCACCGAAATCCTGCATGTCCAGCTGAGATATCCGCAGAACGCATTGCAATTCCTGGAGGGCCAATCGATCGGAATTCAGCCGCCCGGCAATCGTCCGGGCAGCGCCAAACCGCATAAACTGCGCTTGTATTCCATCGCATCGGCTCGCAAGGGCGATGACGGACGGGCTGACAGCCTGGCATTGTGCGTGAAGAGGGTGCGCTACACGGATCCAGATTCCAGTCTCGTGGAAGACGGGCTGGCTTCCGGTTATATTTGTGACTGGCAACCGGGTCAGCAGGTTCTCATCAGCGGTCCGACCGGCCGCGAATTTGTGCTGCCAAGCGATCACCGGACCAATTTACTGCTGTTGGCCACCGGCACGGGGATTGCTCCCTTTCGGGCATTTCTGAATCACATTTACTACGAGCATGATGATTGGCAGGGCCAAATTCATCTATTTTATAGCGCCCGCACTACCCCGGAACTGCTCTACGCAAATGAAACCAATAATGACCTGCTCCTTTTGCAAACCCGCAAAGGGCTCCATTTGCATCTATCAAGATCGCGTGAAGACTTTGATCAGACTGGTAACAAGATTTATGTTCAGCATCTCCTGGCCCAGGCGCAGGACACCGTTTGGCCCATGCTGCAAGAACAGAATTGCGCAGTGTATCTGTGCGGTTTGAAATCCATGGAAAGCGGTCTGGATGCAGTCTTGACAGCAATCGCGTCCGGTAAAGGTCTGGACTGGCAGTCTGTCAAGCAGCGCTTGCGCCAGGCTGGTCGCTGGAATGTCGAGGTGTACTGAATACCATGCTGTTCGTTAGCTCGGAATTTTTAATTTTTTTTATTATCGTTTATTTGTTATACTGGGCCGCCCCTCTGGCCTGGCGCTTTTATGTGCTTTTGGCAGCCTCGCTTTTTTTCTATATGAGCTGGAGCCCTCTTTTTGCCTTGCACTTGTTGGCTGTGATTGTTATCAATTATTATGTTCTGGAGTTGTATCGCCGTACCTCCTGGAAGGGCCTCTTTGTGGCCTTGCAAATCGCTAATGTGGCCAATATCGCAGTGTTTAAATATTTTTATTTCATTGCCGGCACGCTGGGGTTTCTCTTTGGCATTGATGCCTGGCATGCCGACCAGCTGCGGTTGAGCATGCGCGCTCACGGCAATGAAATTCTGTTACCGCTCGCTATTAGCTTCTATACATTCCAGATCATGTCCTATGGGATTGATCTTTATCGTCGCACGTATACAGAAAAGCACAGTTTGACCGAGTTTATACTCTTTATTTCCTTTTTTCCGCAATTGATCGCCGGTCCCATCATGCGGGCTGACGACCTGATGCCCCAGATTGCCAGGCTCAAAGCCGGCCATGATTTACTGATTGAACCGGAGCAGCTGCGTCGCGGTTTATGGTTGCTATTGGCTGGAATATTCAAAAAAGTAGTTATTGCAGATACTTTATTGATATGGACCATGCCGGCCATGCAAAGCAGCGTGCCGGCTGCAACCTGGCACCCGGTTGTGTTTTGGCAGGCAAGCCTTGGATTTCTATTTATGTTATATGCTGATTTTTCAGCCTATTCGGACCTGGCGCGCGGATTTGGTCACCTTTTGGGTATTCAAGTCCCGCTCAATTTCCAGGCGCCTTTTTTCATGAAAAGCATTTCCGATTTTTGGCGCCGCTGGCATTTGACCTTCTCGTTCTGGATTCGCGATTACATTTTTATTCCCCTGGGAGGCAGTCGTGGGGGTAACTGGCAGGTGGTCCGCAATCTGATTCTGACCTTTTTTTTGGCGGGCTTATGGCATGGGGCATCCAACAATTTTGTCATCTGGGGCACACTGATGGGCATCCTGCTGGCCCTGGAGTCGCAAACGTTTCGGTGGTTCCCCGAATGGCCCCGCAGGTGGTATGGCCGTTTTGCACGGCTGCTGGTGACCTGGCTGTTTTTCGTCCCGGTCACTCTCTTCTTTTTTGTCAAAGATGTAGCATGGACCTTGTCGGCCATCGTATGGATGTTTAATCCGCTTGCCTGGCTTGCGAATGCCGGCAACAGTCTGGGGAATTTTGAAACATTGATGGGCAGCGCTCTGGCTGTGATCTGCTTTCATTTGTACGACGAATACAAAGAAAACCTGCAGATTGTACGCCGCTTCGAAGGCTGGTTGTTACCTTTGGCAGCCCTGATCCTGATTGGCATGCTACTTGAGTTTAGCGGCAAAAGCCAGGATTTCTTTTATTTTCAGTTTTAGGAGGGAGCGGGAATGGCCTTGTTAAAAAAAGCATATCTTCTAACCCCTGTTTTGTTTGTACTCATCCTGTTTACCCTTGATAAGCTGCTGTTGCTGCCGGAAATACGTCAGCACCTGATTCAGGGTAGCGGAATGATCTACTACGAGCAGCGCAAGCTGCAAATAGAGGCCCAAAAAGAAGCCCTGCAAAAATCCGCCCATCCCGAGCTTGGTCTGGCTATTTTTGGCGACTCGCGCTCCCTGGCTCTTGGTGAGATGACTTTGCTGGGCGATCCGGAACTGATGCAAAAGTATAGTGATTTTACTATCTTCAACTTTAGTTCACCGCAAGCGATTCCAGCCTGGCACGCCTGGCTGGCCGAAAAAGTTTTCTCGCTGCCGGTGCGGCCCAAATATCTGTTGATCGGTCTGTCGCCGGAAACTTTGAATAAAAAGGCCGCCTTGATGCAGCGCCCGCTGATGGCTCACGGTCTGGATGGAGATTTTGTGCGTCGCTATCAGCCTGTTATTGATCAGCAAGACCTGGCTTTTTGGCATCAGACCCGCATGTTTGCTGCGTATAGCTATGGTTTTTCTTTCAAGTTGTTTCGGCAGCGTCTGGCCGGCGGCTTTGGCGAGGAAAACCACAAAGGACTCATGCAGCAACTGGTCAACATGCGCTTGATGCACCAGGGGCGGCAAGCTTCAGTCGCATCCAATCCGGCTCAATTAATCTGGTTGTATCAGCAACTGGCCGAATCACTGGAACCCAATATGCTGCATTATAGTCTGGCACAATCTGCCTGGCGCCATGTGCTGGATATGGGACGTGGATCCTATTATGGCTGGGTCGAAATCGCTTCCCAAAAGGATTTGAAGGATGAAACGGATCGGCTGGAGCAAATATATCTCCAAAATTTCGACACGGACAACGCCCAGTTTTATTTTCTGGATCGAACCTTGCAACTGGCGCGTCAATCCGGCACGCAGGTGCTGATTTATTGGCCACGAGTAAACCCCTATATGCGTGATCGTTATTTGGAATATCCGGTACTGCAATCAATTTGGACCGTAATTCGGTCTTTGGCAGAAAAGTATGCGGTCAAGGTCTTTGATCTGAATGATCCGACGGCCATGCAGTGCGACCGCTATTACGATGCATCGCATATGTCGGCCCTGTGTTTCCCCGAGATGCAGAAGGTTTTGATGAAAAAGTTGCTTTGATCTGGACTCTACTCTTCTTTTAACCAAAGCAGTTCGATCGCATCCTGATCGTTTACCTCGTCAATCGCCAGGTATTCCGGCCCGAAGTAGTCAACAAGCTTGAATAAAACAAGACTGGTCTGTATATATAAATGAACCTCGTTTTCGCGGGCAATATGCGCGCTGACGACCCGGGTTTCACTCAAAGAAGCGCTGACGAGACTGGGTACAAACTGAATAAAAAAACTGAGGTCCATGCGAATGCTGTCCTCATTTTCCACCGCCTCAAACAGGGCTGGTTTGGCGGTGCACAGTTCCTTGATAAAGTAGCCCTTGATGCCGGGAATAAAACGCGACGCGACGCGCATGAAATCCACGGATTCATCCACAGAACTGGTCAAACGGAATTTGGTCATTTGTAAATCGATATGATAGGCGCTATTCCGGCGAATGCCAAATTCAGACAAGAAAGTGATGCGAGGGTAGCCTAGTTGGTACAAGCGTTCATCCGGATTTGTTAGAACAGTGCCTTTGCAAAAAATGGTTCCCGGCCGGCTTGCAATACTGAGCGCCTCCAATATGGCGCTTTTGGCAATAACCTGACGATCCAGCACCGGTCCGAGATGCTGCAGTTTCAAGACCAGCTTGTACATCCGCTCCCCCAGGGGGTTGACATAACCCTGCATGTCCTTGAACCACTGCATACATTTTCCATCCCGGCACTAACGGCTGTTGTGACAATCTTTTTGAAAGGTATACCGCTCAAAAAGGCGGGGATTTTTAACTGCTATTTCCTGAATTACAGAGTAGACAAAAACAACCGGTACTTTCAGTTTTACACAAGAAGTAGAGGATAGGGAAAAAGGGTGAAAGCAGCGGTTTTGGGATCTGGAACATTCGGTACGGCACTGGCAACAGTGCTGGCCAACAAGGGGCATGATACGACGATCTGGACTCGCCATGCCGATCAGGCTGAGGGTATCAATGAACGTCATCGCAACGAGAAGTATATGCCGGACTTGCTTTTGCCAGCCAAATTGCAGGCTGATACGGAACTAGACCGCTTGCTCTCCGGCAGTGATATGATTGTGTGCGCCGTGCCGGCTCAGCATATTGGCAAAACCCTGCGCGATTACGCGCACTTGTTTCCGGCCAATGCGATTATCGTCGGCGCAGCCAAGGGTATCGAGGAAGGAACGCTGCGGCTGGTGAATGAAATCTTTGAGGAGGAGTTGCCAGACTCCTTGCAGAACAGATTAAGCTACCTGAGCGGCCCCAGTTTTGCTCGCGAGATTATTGAACGCATACCCACGGTTGTTTGCATCGCTTCTCGCAACCATGATACTGCGCAATGGGTACAGCAATCATTTTCCAATAGTTTTTTTCGCACCTATTGGACAGCCGATGTGACCGGAGTCGAAGTGGGTGGTGCGCTCAAGAACGTGATTGCCATAGCGGCTGGAGTGGCTGCCGGACTGGGCTTTGGTTTGAACACACGGGCCGCGCTGATTACGCGCGGATTAGCGGAAATCACGCGCCTGGGCGTCCGGAAAGGGGCTGATCCCATCACCTTTCTGGGCCTGGCCGGTATGGGGGATTTGGTGCTAACCTGCACGGGCGAGGCCAGTCGCAATAGGACCGTTGGTATGAAGCTCGGCCAGGGGAAAAGCCTCGAACAGGCCCTGGCGGAAATGAATCAGGTAGTTGAAGGTGTTTTTACCTGCGATGCCGCCTGGCAATTGAGCCAGAAAATGAATGTAGAGATGGCGATCACCGAACAGGTCTATAAACTGCTCTACGAAAATAAAGATCCGATGCATGTGACCAGAGATTTGATGAATCGGGATTTGAAGCAAGAGGGCATATAATTCTTTGCTGTTCCACACGGCTGTCTTTGGTTATTTCTTTGGACTGCTGACGGTCATTTATTACCTGGCCAGGGGCGCATGGCGGCCCTGGATCTTGCTGCTGGCTTCCATCCTGTTTTATAGTTGGTGGAGCCCGCTCTTTACGCTGCATTTTCTTGCTGTCATTGCAATAAATTATTTTTATTATCGGCTTCGTTTTTCGATCTATACCGCAAAGGGACTGGCTTTCATTGTAGCCCTGAATCTGCTAAATTTATTTTTATTTAAATATTTTTATTTTATTGCCGATAGTCTGCAGCTTGTTGCGCAGTGGCAATCGTCGCCGCAGCAACCCTGGTCAAACGTTTTGCGCCAGGCCGGTTATGCGATTGTGCTGCCTTTAGCGATCAGCTTTTACACATTTCAAATCATAGCTCTGCATGTGGACCATTACCGTGGACGCGCCAGCAAACTGATTAGCGCGCGCGATTATTTTTTATTCATCCTGTTTTTTCCGCAGCTGATTGCCGGACCGATTATGCGCTACCACGAATTTGGACCGCAATTACGCAGATTAAGGAGCATCCCGCCGGCTGTCCAGATGATGGCCTTGCAGCTGTTTCTAAGCGGATTGGTAAAAAAGAGTCTGGTGGCCGATCCCCTGGCTACCTGGATTCAGCCCGTTTTCGAGCGACCGGGTGAGTGGCGCTCCCTTTCCCTGTGGCTGGCGATGTATGCCTTTGCCATTCAGATCTATGCTGATTTCTCTGGTTACGTGGATATGGCTCGTGGAGCGGCTCTGGCCCTGGGCTTTCAATTGCCTGAGAATTTCCGGTCCCCTTATTTTGCCAGCAGCCTGCGCGAGTTCTGGCAGCGTTGGCATATAACGCTGTCGGAATGGCTGCGCGATTACCTGTACATACCGCTCGGCGGCAATCGCCACGGCTATGCTCGCGAACTGACAGCCTTGTTTATTACCATGTTGCTGGGAGGCCTGTGGCATGGGGCCAGTTTTACTTTCTTGATCTGGGGCGCCTTGCATGGCGTTTATTTGATCCTGGAAAGGTTGGGCAATCGTCTGCGTTCCTCTATGGGGTGGGCCAGGTCAGCGGGCACCATAACGAAGCTGATGAGAATCATGCTGGTTTTTCACCTTGTCTGTCTGGCCTGGATTTTTTTCCGATCAGCCAATCTGGATTCTGCGGCCTCCTTTGTGGGCGGACTTGTCAGTACCAATGGGAACCAAAGCTTGCCCCAACAGGCATCTGTCTTACTGGCCGTATTCCTGTTTGTATTTTTACATTCCATCCAGTCTGTCTCATTCCCTATACGCCTCAAGACCCTCGGCAGCCGCTGGTCGCTGGCTCTGCGGATCACGACGGCTTGTCTGGTAATCCTGTATATTGCCGGCTTGCAAACCAATCCAGGCAATATTTTCATTTATTTTGAGTTTTAGGCCGATTGCACCTTATCGCTTCGGGCGTGCTTTTGGCTGGGCAGGCGCTTGCGAAGCGGAGCTTTTTCCGTGCGGATGACACTCGCGGTGCGTGTCGCGTAACAAATCCCGACTTACTTTGGTGTAGATCTGGGTCGTGCTCAGGCTGGAGTGACCCAGTAGTTCCTGCACTGCGCGAATGTCCGCGCCGGCATTCAAAAGATCGCTGGCAAAGCTGTGACGCAGCTTGTGCGGTGATAAATGTTTACGCAGCTGCCGGTTTAAACCCAGTTTTTTGAGCATGTGTCGCACACTGCGATCCTGCAGGATCTGACCCCGTGCATTCAGGAACAGCGGATCACTGTCATTGGCATGGGCTTGCGTTTTTAGATAATCGTCAAGGGCCCCCCGGGCGGCAGCACCCAAAAACACGATGCGCTCCTTGCCACCCTTGCCACGAATCCGCAGCTGCTGTGGCCGGTCTCTGACGTCAGCGATCGTCAAACGCAATAGCTCGCTGATACGCATACCGCTGCTATATAACAATTCGCAAATTACAAGGGCTTGCTGCCGTCTGGCTGCATTTAGATGCTCCGCCTGCGGGGCCAGGGTCGGATTGCACTGCTGCTCATTGTCGAGCAATGCCTTCGCTTCGGGATCAAAGAGTCGGGCCTGGTCATTAGGACCAAGGACCTGGGGTAGAGTGCGCGGCATGCGGGGATTCTGAAACTCCTGAGCCGGGTTTTTCTGTAGTTTGCCGCGCCGCGCCATGCTTTTGTAAAAATTGCGGATTGCAGACAAATAGCGGGACTGGCTGCGGGTGCTTATGCGTCGGCTGCGTGAATAGCCGCTGCGGGCGGCCTGGTCCAGATGTTGATCATCAAAACGAGCCTGACTCGTCGAGGCTAGCCAGGCTCTGATGTCGCGGGCCTTGACCTGATCGGGATGCAGCTCTCTGGCTTGCAACCAAAGCAAATATTCAAATCCATTGTTCAGATAGGCCCGGCAAGTATGCGCGGATACGCCGCGCTCGGCATACAAGACTCGAAACCAGATTATGAAGAGATCCAGCCAGACAGACTGCAAGCGCGACGGATCGTGCCGCCGGGAAATAAATTGCAAGAGCTCGGGCGGCATTGTCCTTCTAGTATCGGCAAGTGCGCTCAATTAGCCCGCATTGAAGCCAGGCCTGCTGATCTAGAGCGGGCGAGCAGAGAGCAGCCGACGGCCCTCCAGACCTGTCACGGTCGATTTGGATCCCATTCCAGGCGACTGCTGCGCTTCAGTCCTTCGAGAAGGAAATATACCAGCAAGAGCCCGGCCAGCACAGCCCACGTAGCATATACGGCCGGGTCATTCCAGGATAATTGATAGCGGAAAACCAGTTTCATGGCTGTGAAGACCACCAGCGATCCCATCACCACAGCGATGCTGCCATGCTCTTTTTTCAGGACGCGTTTCCAGGTAAAATCCATGCCTTCAATGCTGGTTTTCCATTGGGAAAGCTTGTTGGGTAGTAAGCGCGGTACGGTCTTTAAATAGTCGGCGTAGTCTGCTCCAAAACGCTGGCCCAAGAAGTGCTCCTCGGCAACGATAATGCAGGCGTAAAAGAAGTAAAAAAGCAACAGAACCGGAAAGAAGTAAAGCATGTTGAAGGCCACAATCCCGCCAGTGACAATCAACAGATTACCCAGATACATGGGATTGCGGCAATGGGCAAACATGCCACGGCGAACTACGGACTCGGCGTAGATTTGCTTGTTCAATCCGCCCCGCTTGATGTAGGCGTAACCAATGGTTATGATGCGAACCCCAAATCCGGATACAAGCAGCACTAGTCCGGCAATGCCCATGATCCAGTCGCCCAGGGCCTGTTGCACTGGCAGGAAACTTTCAATGCCCGGACAGTTGGTGTAAATGACCACGGGAAAGGCGCTCAATAGAATTAAAGTGAACAGGGTATCCCGCCAGCGAAATATAAAGTTACCGATAGTGATCATGATTCGTTCCGAAGTGTGCTTGAATTTTATTTGATGGCTAAAAAGCCTTCAAAGCTAAGATATTTTAAGATCGTCAGGTAGTCTTTGAAGCCGGCCCGTTGCAGCATGTCTTTATTGGCCTGGGACGAAAAGGGCTCCAGCACGCCTTTCAAACTGCGCGACTTGGCCAGAATTTCATCGCTGCTGTAACCCATGTCCTGCTTAAAGTCTGTGTAGAGCTGTGTGATAATATCCTGGAAGCGGGCATCATTGGCGCGCACTTTTTCGAAGAGCACGAGCGCACCGCCCCAGTTCAAATTTTGAAAAATGCGGTCATAGGCCAGCTGGCGTTCACGCGGCCGGATAAACTGCATGGTATAGTAAGATATAATAAAATCGGCGGATTCCAGCTCGGCATCATTGATGGTGGCATGTTGAAACTGGATGCGCGGATCGTCGCTGTGCTTGCGCTGGCATTCGTCAATCATCGCTTTTTCGCGATCGATGCCCATAAAACGGATATCGGCGCCGGGGTGCCGTTTGGCAAGTTCCTTGAGCAAGGAACCGGTGGAACAGCCGATATCCAGGACCAGGCTGCCCGGGGTGATAAAAAAATCAGACAAACGCAAGATTAGCCCATGGCCTTCCTGGTACAAGGGCACCGAGCGGCTGACATGCTGGTCGAAAGTGCGCGGTACATCGCCGCCGAAGCTCCAGGCGCGATCCGGCAAATTGATTTCATCTCCGACCTGGTTTTCCATTTCTAAAACCGCCTGCCGTAATGTAATCGCATTACCATGCAGACATTGCTTTAGCTGTCAGAAGCCTGGCAAGGAAAAAACAGGGATGGCCCAAAAATCAAATTGGACCCGGTACACCCGGGGCCGGGCAGGCTGCAGGGGCAAGTGCAAAAGCCGGTAGTCACCAGCAGGCGCGTTCGCAAAATGGTCTGGTGACATAAGTTCATCAGGAGAGCAATCCTATGATTCAGATCAAGCGAGCGATTCTATCCGTATCAGACAAGACCGGCATTGTCGAACTAGCGCAGTTCCTGGCCCGGAATAATGTGGAGATCCTGTCCACCGGCGGAACGCTGCAGGTCCTGCAAGACGCAGGCGTGGCAGCCCGATCCATAAGCGAGTATACCGGATTCCCCGAGATAATGGACGGTCGGGTCAAGACCCTGCATCCCAAAATCCACGGCGGTCTGCTCGGCTTGCGCGACAATCCGGATCATGTCGCCGCTATGCAGCAAAATGGAATTGAGGGCATAGACCTGCTGGTTGTGAATTTATATCCCTTTGCCGAGACGATTGCAAAAGAAGGCGTCAGTCTGGCCGAGGCGATCGAGAATATTGACATTGGCGGACCGACCATGCTGCGGGCCGGAGCCAAGAATTATGGTCATACGGTGGTGCTTTGCGATCCGGCTGATTACCCGAGTTTACAGGATGACATGATAGCAAAGGGCGGCATTACGACCGAGCGCAGCCTGCAACTGGCCCGCCGGGTGTTTAATCATACAGCGGCTTACGATGCCATGATCGCGGGCTACCTGAACGAGTTGTCCCATGATCACTTCCCGGATCGCCTGACCCTTACCTGGCGCAAGGTCCAGGATTTGCGGTATGGTGAAAACCCGCACCAGGGAGCCGCCTACTATCGACCCGCCTTGCAGCTGGCCTGGGAACAAACGGAAGGCCTGCAAGGCTTCCGGCAGCTGCATGGCAAAGAGCTTTCTTTTAACAATCTGCTGGATACTGCCGCCGCCATTCGGACGGCCTGCGCCTTGCCGCGAGCGGGTATTGCCATTATTAAACACTTGAATCCGTGTGGGGCCGCGATGGTCAAAAGTCCGGATGTCAAGCTGGACAATGTGCCGGCCGGTGATTTGCAAGCTGCCTTTTTAGCAGCGCGAGCATGTGATGCCGTCAGCGCGTTTGGCGGAATCATTGCCAGCAATTGCGCAATGGACGCCGATACGGCCGAGTCTATTATAGAGAACTTCGCGGAAGTAATCGTGGCGCCGGCTTATAGCGCGCAGGCCCTGGCGGTTCTGGAGTCCAAAAAAAATCTGCGCATCATTCAACTACAGAATCCAGCCCGCTTTTTGAGCGGTATACGCGAGATACGCACCATCCCGACTGGCGCCCTGTACCAGGATTTTGACAGCTCCTTTCTGGGTGCCGGTGATTTCAAGGTCGTTACGGAAAAAAAGCCTGATGACGAGACATTGCAGGCCCTTGAATTTGCCTGGCGGATTTGCAAAAATGTGAAATCAAACGCGATTATCTTTACCTCGGCTACGGCGACCCTGGGCATTGGGGCGGGGCAAATGAGCCGCATTGATTCCGTGGAAATTGCAGTTTCCAAATCGGGGAAGGCCGGTCTGGATCTGCAAGGCAGTGTGGCGGCTAGTGATGCATTTTTTCCCTTTCGCGATGGCCTGGATGCCCTGGCAAAGGCTGGCGCCCGTGCTGTTGTGCAACCCGGCGGATCTGTGCGCGATCAGGAAGTGATTGATGCGGCCAATGAACACGGGATTGTGATGGTCTTTACCGGACAGCGTCATTTTCTGCATTGATCCATTTTTTAGGCTTGCCGGCCCTGGTATTGCCGCGCCAGCGGGTTGTCGGTCTTGACCGGTTACAGCGCGGATCAGGATGGTGTCATGATCGCCAACAGTTGGCACACCCTGGTAATCGGGGTCAGCGCCTGCCATGGGGTCAATGGCGGGCTGGATCATTTCTCTGGAGTTGGACCGCAGTCGGTTTGGTTCCTGGTCTTATGAGCATCGCCTGTAGCCCAAAACCGGAGCGCACAGTGGCCGATGTGCAGGCTACGATCGGAGTCGCGGCGCGCGAGCGTTTAAGGCCTTTTTTTGATGCACGCGAGCAACCCTGGCCGCCGGCCGAAATTCGACTACTGGCCTTCAAGCAGGAGCGGCAGCTGGAGCTATGGGTGCGCCAGGCAGATCGATTGCAATGGGTTATGATACGTCGTTATCCGATTTTAGGCGCCAGTGGTGTGGCCGGCCCCAAGCTGCGGGAAGGCGACCGTCAAGTACCCGAAGGCATCTATCACATCGAGGGCTTGAATCCCAATAGCAGCTATCATTTATCAATGAAGCTGGACTATCCCGGCGCGTTCGATCGCGAGCGCGCGTTGGCCGAAGCCCGGCTGGAACCGGGCACAAATATTTTTGTGCATGGCAGTGATCGTTCCATTGGCTGTCTGGCAATGGGGGATCCGGCCATTGAGGAGTTGTTTGTGCTGGTTGCCGATAGCGGCTATCAGAATGTAACGGTGGCGATCGCGCCCAATGATCTGCGACGCCAACCGGCAGTAACCCGTATGCAGGATCAACCGCAATGGTTGCCCTCTGTTTACGAGTCACTAAAAAAGTTTATGGACCAGACGCAATGAGTATTGGTGCTTGCCAGCTATTGCACCGTAGCAGCTGCAAAAGAGAGCGGAACAGAATCAGCGCATCTGGTATCGCAAGGTAGCCAGTGCTAGCCAGGCAGGATCACGGCCATGAGTTTTGGCTGCCCCTCAAATGGTCGAAACTGCTCAAAGCGGGCAAGCATTTGCCCCCAGTGTATCATACCACAGGGGTGGGACAAGGACTCGTGCTTTTACATTTTTTTTCAGATTTAAATTTCGCTTGACAAAATGCCCGTCGTATGATACGTGACCAGGGGCCGAGGGGCTGCCGGCCTGGGGGGCTGTGGCGAATCGCATGGCTATCTTGTACCCGGCCACCGGTCCATCCCGCCCGCACAATCGGGGGTTTAGCTTTATCCAGTCCGCCAGGATCGGCAGGGGAAACAAGCCGAATTGGCACCGGGTCTGGCTGGGGACCGGGCCTATAACTGCAAATTGATGATGCTGCCAGTCTCACTAACCAGCGTACGCCTGGGCTGGCTGTTAACGCGCGCCGGAATCGGTGCGTAGCTCTGTTCTTCTGCTTGCTGGCGACGCTCCTGGTGACGCTGCCACAATTCTTCCTTGCGCGGACTGTCATCGCCGGGATTTTCCACGCGCTGAAAATCAGTCGCCTGGTCGGTGGGTGTTTCCTTGATGCGCGAATCGCGCACCAAAGACTCGCGATGGGTGTCCTTGAGCTCTTGCAGCTGACGATACTGCTGCCCGGCCAGCTCCTGGTGCGCCAGCAGCCCCTGATTGGTGGTCGCGTTGAGGGCTACCCGGATTTCAAGCGGATTGTACATCGCCTAGACCTGCCACTCCCGCGCGTATTTGGCGTGATACAGCTCCACAAATGTTAAAAAAATAATAATAATTAGCGGGCCATAAAAAATGCCGGCCATACCGAAAACGCTCATGCCGCCGATGATGCTGAAAAAAACCAGCATGGAATTGATTTTCACCCGGTTGCCCATGAAAATCGGTTTGAACCAGTTCTCGGTGAAAAAAGCGACCAGGGAGCAGTAAACAAAAAGCAGGGCGGCCTGCCAATATTGACCTTGCACGACCAGATACAGGGTGGCTGGTATATACACGAAGGAGATGCCGACTAGCGGGATAAAGGCCAGCACGATCATGGCTACGGTCCAAAGCAGACTGGAAGGAATACCCAGCAACCAGAACAAAAGCCCGGCCAGCACGCCCTGGATTAGTCCGCCCAGACCGTTGCAAACGATGGTCACAAAATTCATTTGATTGAAGCGGTCCACGATGAGCTGCTCGTCGGCATGCGGCATGGGAGACAGCCGAAAAATAAACTCCTTCAACGCGGGTCCGTCCTGCAAGATGGAATAAATCACAATCATCATCAGCACAAAATGAAAAATAAACTGAAACGTATTGCTTAGAATATCGCTGACAGACTTGATCGCGTATTGGCTGATCGCCTTGGCCCCGTCGATTGCTATGCCGCTGATCGAATCCATGGAGAAAGGCTGATTGAAAAAGGCGAATATATTTTGCAGCAGCTGAATCACGTAGCCGTCGTCTTGCAAGGCCGCCTTGAGATTCTCGTCGTTTAGCCAGGTTATGATGCTTTGGGTAGCCAGAGTGGCCTCCTGGGCCAGCCGCACAATCATGTACACCATGGGCAACAGCACGACAAGCAGGATGATTGTCGCGGTCAGCAGGGCGGCCAGGCGATCGCTCAATTGCCAGCGCCGCTGCAGGCGCTGGTGCAGGGGATAAAAGGAACCGGCAATAATCAGTCCAAACAGGATGGGCGTCATGAAGTCCCAGGCCATCAACACGACCAGGGCAATGATGCCTGTAAAGAGCAGCCCGAACCAGATTTGCGCGACCCGACCAGGGGCCACAGCGACGGGCGGTGCCGGGGTCACGACTGGCTTGCGTCTGGTTTTTTTGCCGGCCGCCATGCCAACAATTGTAACCCTGCAAAACGGTCTTGTCAAGCATCGATTCGCAGAGCGGCCTCTTTTTTATGGCCCCGGCCTGCTGTGATTATGTCATGTCACCATCGGGATGGGTTCTCGCAATGCGGATCGCGGTCTTCAAACCTGGCGTGCAATAGCAGAGTAAAAAATCCGCGCTGCAGAGTTTAAAAAAAGACTTTGCCGGTATGACCTGGGCGAGAAATTGGCAATATACACTGTGGGGTATATCGAAATGCAGTTCATTCGACAGACTACGCGCACATCCATCCTGGCACTGGCGGCTGCCACCTGGCTGGCCCTGGGCGCAGCGGGCTGTCAAACTGACCCCGATCCGGCCGAACGCGAACTGTTTACTTATTTGACCATGTGTCCCACCTCTTCCAGCCAGTGCCAAAGCAACTGTCGCGACAGTTCCGACCTGTCCAATAACGGCATTATCGAAGGCGCTGAAGAGCAGGTTTACAACGTGTGTATCGGCAATTGTCAGAGCGCCTGTTACCAGGCCTTCCTGTGGTATGTTCTGAACGACGAAGGCAACTAGCGTTGCGCTAGCCAAATCGATGGCGCTGATTGCGCCGCAGTAATATTGAGCTATATCTCTATGGGCGCCTGCCGGCCGGGGAAAACCCGCCTGTTGGCGCGTTGCTCAGTTGCTTGCCAATCGCAGTTGTCTTGTTCGGCAAGAGTGGCACATCCATGTGCCAACTTGCCGACACTTCGCAATCCTGCTCTGTTAACAAGACAATGCGATTGTCCAGCTATCCGGCCGCGCGATCCTCAGTCGGTCAAACGCTGGAGCGTTTGGAAAAAGGAGATTTACCGTAGCTACGCAATCCCGCGCACACTGTGGTTCGGCAAGCTCACCAACCGCGTTGTTGCCAGTGGCCGGCCCTTGCCAATCAAACTGACTGGATGCATAAATCCGGGCCGATAGTTTCAGTGCCGAAGCCATTCGCGCAGGGCAGATCTGAACCCCCAAGTGTGAGGGCGGGACGGACCTGGCGGTGGGGCTCCAAATAGCCGCGCTGATTCAGCTGGCCCCTGCAGCCCGTCTGCGCCGGGCAATCAGGTCACTTATCATATGACGGGCTTTCTGTCAAGATTTTTTTAGCGGCGCAAAATTTTCGAAAAATAGGAATCCTTGTCACACCCTGATGGTATGCTATACTTGGGACAGTATATTCTTCGAGCGGGCCAAGGCTCTCACGGACTGCCCCGGTCGCGGTAGGGCACGAAGCCGCGGTTACAACTCAGCCTCCTGTCGCCCCAACCAATTTTCCACGCATGTATGGAGAATTGCACCACCTCAAAATGCGCTGGCTGCCGATTGCCTGTTGGTCTGGACCACCAATACGGAGCAGGGTTACGCTGCTTTGTCGAACTCTGATTCGACGCGCGAGCTGGTGAACCTGGCAGGCCTGACTGTAACCCGCTTTCGGGGTACCGGCCAGATTACAGACGTCGCCCAAATAGAGCCGCAAGGTTCAGCCAGGCACCCCCAAAAACTATCCTTTTAGCCGCAAACTGGCCAATGTAATCATTTTAGTTTCAATTATTGACATTTTTAGGAGTGCCCAGCTGATTGAGCTCATGAGTGCTAAATACAATTCCATTGAATTCTATCTGGCCGAGCAATCCTTTTCGGGGGGCAGTCCGGGGCATGGTATCGGGATCCGGATTGATGGCCGGGATTTCAAGGATATCGTGCGCCAATGGGAACTGCCGTCAGCGGCGGCGGAGGGTTACCCCCAAATGGCCGGGAATTACAATTATCGCAGCCTGTATAATTCCATGACTTCGATTTATTACTTCCTGGGCCGCTTGACGGAAGGCGACGAATGCCCGGTAAAAAAAGGAATGTACTTGTTAGTATGTAACTGCGGCATGGCGAGCTGCGATTCGCTAAGCTGTCGGGTGCACGTCAAAAAGAAAAGCATTACATGGCATACCTTCCGGCGCCAGGTCCGCCCGGACTGGGACTATGCCTGGCATGAATTCAGATTTCGGCGTAAAGATTATTTGATGGCAATTATTGAGCTGGGCGGTCTGATTACGCAACAGCTTGTCAAGGACTGCGAAGCCAAAAAGGCTGGCATACTGGCTGAATTTTTGGAATACACGCGCCAGTCCTGAAATCGCCGGCACAATCATGAATGCGCTCAGTTTTGATTGCCGCGATTTTACCACGGGTGCGGCGCAAGCGGCGTTCGATCCTGTGCAAGGATTGCGTGTCACTGATAGCCGGTTCATCGCCACGCAAGTGGGAAATATTGCTTACGCTCTGGCAGACGATAGTCAGGAGTGTGCCTCCCCCGACATAAATGAATATCTGCTCTTTGTCCTCATAAATAACACAAAAATATTGTTGACAACTCTTCCATATATATAAGCATATATATATATGAACAAGGCCAAAGTATTTAAAAATGGCGATAGCCAGGCTGTACGCCTGCCCAAAGAATACCGTTTTCAGGGTAAGGAGGTCTATATAAAAAAAGAAGGCAATAATGTAATTCTTTCGCCGCTAGACGACATAGTCGACAGTTTCTGGATTTCATTGCAAAAATTTGAACCAAATACAGAAATCCAAAGAAACCAGCCTTCTAATATCGATGACAGATCAGAAATATGAAACAATATTTACTTGATACAAATATTTGTATTTATATATTAAATCAAAGGCCTGAATCTGTTTACAGAAAATTTAAGAAGGTAAAAATAGAAAATATCTCAATCTCGGCAATCACTGAATTTGAATTGAATTATGGAATACAAAAGAGCGCAAATAGTGAAAAAAACAAATCTGCCCTGGCGGAATTTCTCAGTTATCTAAAAAAAATAGCATTTTCAACCAAAACTGCTGATATAGCAGCAAGAATTCGAGTTCAATTAGAAAAACAGGGTAAACCTATCGGTCCATATGATCTATTAATTGCATCTGAGGCATTCAGTCAGGATCTAATTTTAGTCACCAATAATGAAAAGGAATTTAAAAGAATAAAAGGACTTAAAATAGAAAACTGGGTTTAGACCCTGACCAGCGCATGACACAGGTAGACGCTGCTGCGCCTGGCGGCTCCCTGGGCTGCGCGCGCTTTTTCTGCATAGCGCAGGATTCTGAGATGTTTCATGTTACGTTCGCAGGCTCGCTCAGGGGAATTTGCTGCGGCTGCGTCATAAAATCTTCGTGTAGCCTTGCATGTTGTCCGCTCAGCTTGGAGTCGGTTCATCCTCACGTACGTGGGGAATGCATGGTTTCTGATTGACTACTCACCTTCTGAGCGCCATGTAGGGCGCAGGGTTGCGCAAATTGGATGAGTTCAATTTTGATTTCCTCGATTATACAGCCAGTCCGGCGAAAATCAAGCGCTTTGATCAGATCGACTGGCATTTCGACGGCTATTATGAACTCGAATGGACTCGTTTTATTCGCGGGCTGCAAAAGGCAACCTGGGCGGTCAAAGAACTGCGGCGCTACCAAAGACGCTATGCTTCCGGCTTTGGCTTGACCAGCTACGCAACTCGCACTCGACAAACCTTGCAGCACGCCGATCGGGCGCTGATACTCTCTAAAACCAAAAAGCGTGCCTTGGTTGGTTTTTATGACTCGGGCCAGGCGCAGCTGGTTGTTGTCGATAGTCGTCGGCACCGCATACTGGCAGCGCATCCCTTGTGGGGCCAGGCCATCGAATGCTTTGCCGATATTCGCGACTTTATACCGTGCCCGGCTGATTTACCCAATCCGCAGGCCAGCAGCGTCTACTATCCCGGGCTGGTAGAAAGCCGGACGCTGGCTTTGCAAATCCTGACCCTGCTCGAAAAAAACAAGCCGGTCTTTTCGACCGAGAAAGACGCGCTGGCCGCTGCGCTTGCGCACCTGAACGGGATCCATCCGGATCTGGATCGGCGCTACCTGCAACTGCTGCCCCGGGTCCAGGACTTGAATGTCTGGGGCAGGGTGTGGCAGTTTAATCCGGCCGAGATTCAAAAGGGCGGCTTGCCGACCGGTTTGATTCATGGCCAACAACGCCAGTACTGCCAAAAGCGTTTTTACAAGTATGGCACTTTGAGCGCCATTGAATTTAAACTGCACACGGTGCGCCTTCCGTCCGGCAAGTCAGGGGCAACCATCGGTATTTATATCGATGGTCATAATTTGCAGGATTTATTCAAACAACATGAGCAGCCCTATGCGGACCGGGAAGATCACCCTGGATTGGCCGGTAGCGGCAAAGAGCTGGGGGCCTATGAGTTCCCGGACTGTGTCGCCAATTTCATGGGCCGGATTACCGGGATTTTGGCCGACTACCAAAAGCTGAGCTATTTGTATATCTGCGAGTGCGGCGAAAAAAGCTGCGCCAGCCGGCTTTGCCAAATCACGTTCAAAAAGCGCCATGTAATCTGGAGCAAATTTCGGTATTCCGTGCGCAACCCCCCCGGAGTCAGATTCTGGGACTACTCTGCTTTCGGCACCCGGGGCCGCTTTGTTTTTGATAAATGGCAGTATCTGGTCGCGCTGGAGAGTTTGGCCTTTCAAATCGCCCAAATTATGCGCGCGCCCTATGAAGCCCGCATCGAGGAGCTGACCGCAGCCCTGCTGGAGCAGTAGCGCTGGTCGGCGCTAACAGCATGAGTCCTGATAATATTTTTGCTTAAGGATGTCACGGACGTGATCGGGGAGCTCGTCGAGCGGGAAAGTGCCTTGCATTATCATTCGTGGGTGATATTGCCATTCCCATCTATGACCGACAATCTTTTCGAATTGGGATAGTCGGGATGCATATTCCAGATCCAACTCCGGCAGTTGACCATCAATAAAAACAAGTCTCTCCATCATTGTATCAACTTCCGAAGAATCAATTGAAGAGCCCTTGTCTACTGCTGCAAAAAGATTGCGGATAAACAGCACGGCTTCATCTATTTCTTCTTCTCTGGTCATAGTATTCTCATGTATCGGTTGGCGTCTGTTTTTGTTTATTTATGTTTCTTGATAAAATTGCTTTTGGAGGATGTCACGGACGTGATCGGGGAGCTCGTCGAGCGGGAAAGCACCCTGCATTATAAGCCAGGGTCGATACTGCCATTTCCAATCTGGCGTATTTATTTTTTCAAAGTGAGTAATACGGTGGGCATACGCAATATCCAGTTCTGGGAAGCGACCATTCAGATATTCTAGTGCCGCCATCATGGCGACAATTTCAGACGATTCCAAAGTATCGCCTCTGTCAACAGCTGCGAGTATGTTGCCGACTATTGATTTGGCTTCGTCAACGCTGAAAAAATCTGAATCGCTCATAAAATCCTTAAATACCTCGCCGTGTTTCTGTTCCTATGCAATGTGTGAATTTGCATTGAGTCATAGCTGACACCAACGAAATGTCCAGTCTTTTTGTCTCGGCATAGCAATCGCCTTCCGGCGCCACGATTTCGACTTCGGTAATCCCGATCAGGCTGAATCGCTCGACCCGGCTGTAGTTGCGCGCGGTTGGTCATATCGTGCAGCATCCAGTTCATGCGCCGCAGCATCTCCGAGTTCTGAAGCAATGTGCCCAGTTCTGCCTGCAGCTCCTTGAGCGCCTGGCTGTGCTTGCCGGTAACCAGAATTTTGGTCACCGCTTTTCGAAACTCTTTCTCGCGACCCTTGAATGTGGTCCCGATGCTGATCTGCATCGTGTCGGAAAAAAAGCGAATAGTGTCCTTCGGAATCACGCGCCAGTCGGGCTTTTCATCTCCAAATGCGTGGTGACTACCGCTGATACTGCTTGAAACCATTATAGCAGAGCTTAAGAATGATTTCAGAATCCAAATTGAACTTGCAAACGCAAAGTGTCATCTATGAATTGGAAATATCCGGGATTGGGGGGGTATTGCAATGGATTATGAATTACAGGTAGTCGGTGCAAGCAAGGAATTCTCTAAAGAGATGCTGTTGACAATTGCTCGGGGCAAAAGTGATAATCATGCTGGAAATACACCTGACTCCGAGACCTTAAATGCCGGTGCCACTGAATTTCTCCGGCTTGAATCTGCCAATATTGACTCTATCCTCGATACCCTTAGTACTAAATGAAGGTACATGTTGACCTGGATGTATTGCGGAAAATCTGCGCGACGGTGTCACATAGATTCTCAATTCAGTTAAAAGTCGATGCGACAATTTTTAGAAGAATGCGCCGTTAAGATCAATTCTTATCTGGGGGTATTGGAATAACAAAGTATTGACCCTTCGGAATTTAAAATAGCCGGCGCATTTATCTTCTGGATTCGTAAACTCAAACCATTTACTTTATTCTTGAGGCGAACCAGCAAAATCCCTTGTTGTTTCTCAATGAATATGTTGCCATCATGTATGGTTATATTTACCTGAACACAGCCCGCAATGAAAGCCATAGTTTAAATCAGTCATTTGTTGAAGATTTGGCCATTCAACTAAGGTATTCTGCGTTTTCGCCTTCGTCCATCGCAATGCTGCTAGAATCCCGCTATGCCTGAGGTGAAGGTGACCAATGAGCTACACCGAAGCAGATACCCGCGCTGAGCTGATTCAAATCAAAAGTCTAACCTTAACCAGAATGCCTTATTACCACGAAAGAAGAAAAAGAATCTTGACCAGTTTCAGTTGCTGAGTTTCTTTCGCTTGGTATGATGGCCGGCTGGTGGTTCTGTTGTTGCTACTAAAACGTTGTTTCAGTTGCTGAGTTTCTTTCGCTTGGTATGATGGGCGGTTGGGGCATGCCAGTCATTCTGATTGGTCCTGAGTTTCAGTTGCTGAGTTTCTTTCGCTTGGTATGATGGTATGACGATTCAGCTATTTATCAGCAGTATTTGGTTTCAGTTGCTGAGTTTCTTTCGCTTGGTATGATGGAACAATCAGGCAAACATGGGCCGCCTGACCATCGAGTTTCAGTTGCTGAGTTTCTTTCGCTTGGTATGATGGCCTGGAAACTGGAGGGGATGCTGTAATCAATGAGTTTCAGTTGCTGAGTTTCTTTCGCTTGGTATGATGGGTTAGCGGCGGAATCAATTTTGTGTTATTATATGTTTCAGTTGCTGAGTTTCTTTCGCTTGGTATGATGGCACCGACAATCCATATGGCCGGGTTTGCATACCAGTTTCAGTTGCTGAGTTTCTTTCGCTTGGTATGATGGGCCTATCAAGGACAATTTGAGTGGGCATACTGGCCGTTTCAGTTGCTGAGTTTCTTTCGCTTGGTATGATGGCCCGCTCAGTCGTGATGTCGAGCACATGATTCAGGGTTTCAGTTGCTGAGTTTCTTTCGCTTGGTATGATGGTGTTTTCATTGTCTTTACTCAGATGAATTTAACGTTTCAGTTGCTGAGTTTCTTTCGCTTGGTATGATGGTACATGTTGGCATTGAACGTGTAGACAACATCAATGTTTCAGTTGCTGAGTTTCTTTCGCTTGGTATGATGGTGGTGTATTTCATCATATTCCGACCACTTGTTGGGAGTTTCAGTTGCTGAGTTTCTTTCGCTTGGTATGATGGTCCAGAAATTGCCAAATATCAGATGGAGTATGCGTTTCAGTTGCTGAGTTTCTTTCGCTTGGTATGATGGAATATAATTTCGCAGGGTTTGGGCCTCGACTTCCGGTTTCAGTTGCTGAGTTTCTTTCGCTTGGTATGATGG
>JAGRNA010000142.1 GCA_020441005.1 Leptospiraceae bacterium | reverse complement strand
CCGACGCAGCCTGCCCTTGTGGTTCACCATAATCGGAAAAACTTTAGTTAATTTGTTTATTTTCATCATTTGTTTTCTGATGTTCTTTAGCGCCTACAAGTTTATCCCCAACACCAGGGTGGACTGGCGCGCAGCCGCCGGCGGCAGTTTGTTTACGGCTGTT
The DNA here is from genome assembly GCA_020441005.1 of Leptospiraceae bacterium. Taxonomy (GTDB): domain Bacteria; phylum Spirochaetota; class Leptospiria; order Leptospirales; family Leptonemataceae; genus JAGRNA01. The sequence continues at coordinate 19,911 of JAGRNA010000142.1, read as the reverse complement.
ACCATTTTAGGCTTCTTTATCGCCTTTCGCCTGTGGATCACCGGTTTCACCACCACCGGCTATATTTATGGTGTCTGGGCGGCCATCCCACTCGGAATGCTGGTGATATTATCATCCACCCAGATCATATTATTTGGGCTGGAATTGAGTTATATTATCCAGCACCCCATTTTATACACCCGGGACCGACGCAAGAACAAGCAGCGCGACTCCCTGCTGTGGTCCTGTTTGAACCTGTTGGCAATGATTTATCATCGTCTGTACGGCGAGAACAGCGCTCTAACGGAAGAACAGGCCATCATTCATTTTGATTCGAATGGCAACGGGAATCTGGCCTATATTCGCGAAACCTTGGTCGATGCGAAGCTGATCTCTTTTAACGAGGTTTCCGGCGAATTCTATCCCACCAAGCCAGCCAGCCAGATTCGAATTTGTGATCTGCAATCCTTTTTAATCCAGCACGCTTTACAGATGCCGACCCGCTTTGTCCAACTGGACCCCAAGTGGCAAAGTCAGATGGATGCCACCTTTCAGGCTCGATTAAGTCGCCTGCAAAAAAACATGCCATCCAGGGCGCATGAATTGAATCTGGCTGACATCCTGCCCCTGCTGGCTGAACCGGCCAAACGAAAATAAGTCGAATCACTGCATGAAAGGAGCACTATTGTTTGATATTGACGGCACTCTGTTGCGTGCGCGCGGCATGGGCACCAATGCCTTTCAGGAAAGCTTTCTGGAAATCCTGGGACACTCGATCGACATGCAGCACGTCAATTGGCAGGGCGCCACCGACGGCGAAGTCATCCAGGCTTTGCTGCGCAAGCATGGCTACACCGACCTGGAAATCGAATTGATCCGGCCCCGGCTCTTTGCGACCTATGCAGATTTTTTTCACCGCAATATGCTGGCCAATCCAGCCCAAATTGAGGTTATCGAAGGGGCGCGCGAATTGCTGGATCTAGTGGCCAATCAAGCCCTCGGTATCCTGAGCGGCAATATTCAGGCCACAGCCCAGAGCAAGCTGGAGGGAGCGCGCCTGGATGATTTCTTTCCCGGAGGGATCGGGGGTTTTGGTTGCGATCACGATATACGCGAGGAACTCTACCCCATCGCCCTCAAACGACTGCGTGAACACTACAAGGCGGATTTTGATTTTGCGGTCATTATCGGCGACAGCCTGCGCGATATTGCGGTGGCCCAGGCCCACAGCATACCAGTTTTGGCGCTGGCAACCGGCCATACGCCTTATCAGGAATTAGAAGCCGCCGGTCCCGATCTGCTTTTTGCAAACTACCGTGATCTGCCGCTGGTGCATGGGGCTTTGCTGACCTTGCTGGACCAATAAGCCTGGCGAGCCAGGCTAAGGCTGGGTGTTAATCAGCAAAAACTCGACCCGACGGTTCAGCTGGCGATCCGAGTCCGTTTTTTCATCCTTGACGATCGGATTTTGAAAGCCAAATCCCCTGACAAGCAGTCGCTCACCAGGAATGCCGGCCTTGATCAGCCAGTCAGCAACGCTACGGGCGCGCGCAACCGATAGCAGCTGGTTGTATTCATTGGTGTACACATGATCTGTATGCCCGGCCAATTCGATTTTCACAGCCGGATTTTTTTGCAGTATACGCACAATCCGTTGCAGCTTGTCGATTTCGCTGGCCCGGATGCCTGACTCATCAGTGTTAAAAAAAACGCGGGTCACAGCAATGCACGCAATCACTTCGCTTACACAAGGATCGCCTGGTTGGCTGGCATCCAGTTCGATGACAATCTCCTTGAGCGCCTCGCTTTCCACAAAGTTCAGGCTGCGCGGCTGGTAGTTATCAGCCATGGCACTGATTTGAAAGCCGTTTTTATAGGGGACGCGCACAATGAAACGACCCAGCGCATCGCTCTGATAATCCAGATTACCCCGGGTCTGCGCCAGACGCACACTCAAGCGCGCATTTGCTATGCCCCTTTTGCTCTGGCTATCACGCACCAGACCGGCAATATAACGGTATTCATGCCCATCACTGGGCACATCTGCGGCGATGGGTTGTAGATAGATAATACGTTGATCGACCGTATCAGGCTGAATCTGACCAGTGTAATCGAGCCGCAGTTCCGCCGGATAGTACCCCGGCGCACTCACCAGCACCCGATAGCTGTTTTGACTCATCAGCGTGGTTGTAAAGTTATTCCGGTTTGCAACCGGATCCTGCTTTTGAATCACACGCGAATAGATGGTCCGCTGAGTGCGATCAGACAAGATCTGAATCGTCGCCTCGGTTCCCAGTGCCAATCGCGTGCGTCCATCCCGAACAAGGCCTTGCAGTACAATGCTCACACCGGAGTGCAACCAATCGGGTGTGGCCGTCCGATAAATATCAAAGCCCCCCCTGGCATCCTCATCCTCTCGATCACTGCTAAAATAGGTCCAAAGTCCGTCTCGGGTAATACTGAGGTATTCATCATCCCGAGCGCTATTAAAGGGGGCGCCCATATTCCGGGGCGATTGCCATTCATCCAGGATACGACGGCTGTAATAGAAATCGAAATGACCCATGCCCCCGCTGCGATCAGAACTGAAAAAGAAAAGATCGCCTTGCAAACTGAGACTCGGGGATACTTCGCTCGCGGCACTGTTCCAGTTGGGCCCGGCGTTGACCGGCCGCGACCAGCTTCCACTGGACAAATCTCTTTCCGCATACCATATATCTGTCCGACCATAGCCGCCAGGTCGGTCGGATATAAAATACATACGACGGCCATCATGACTCAAGCAGGGCATCTTGTCGTTAAAATGGCTATTAATGATATTCAGATGTTCCGGCGGTGACCAGCGCTGGTCGCGATAACGGCTAAAATAAATATTGAGTCCCCCGTATCCCGGCCTTTGGATGGCCGGATTGGCGGGAGCGCTGAAATAAATCTCAACTGGCTGACCATCCCGAAAAATATAGGCTGCCATGCCTTCAAAATCATCGGAATTTACGCTAAACGTACCATCCGGATCCAGCAGAGTGCCGGATGGACGCACCAGACGCATGGTTTCGGAAGCATCCTGGTCCATTGGCAGGTACAATGTGCGCGGGATGGCCCAGTTGGCCTCAAAATCCCTTCCAGGCCAGGCCCGATTGATGCTAAACCACAGGTTATGGTTTTCAAATTGAGCCGGACGATCCGATTGAAATAGAATATAATGCCCGTCCGGACTGATCCGCGGGGCATAGTCATGTCCGCTCCAGTTCAGACGGCTCTGATTGACAGCCCGGCGTGTTTGGCCGGACTGCAAGCTGACGCGAGTGTCGGAACTCCGATTGCTGACTTGCGCTTCGTCCGGCCGTCCCTCCCCAGGTGCGGCACCTAAATAGCGGGGCAAAACCGCCTGACAGATCACCAAGCAGACAGAAACGAACATGATACCATAAGCGGGTCGCGGTCTTGCGTTGCGTACCGGAGGGCACAGATCCAATCCGGCTGCGGGGCGTTGTTGCTTATGATTGCATGGGGTCGGCGGTATAACCAGTCTGGTGGGCCAGCATGGTCTGACGCCGCCGCTCAAAGCCGGCATCCAGGTTGCGAGCGTTTTCAGGGGCATAACCGTAGACTCCCTGCCACATATGGCGGGTTTCCATACATAAGTACGTAAATAAGCCCGGATCGACTGCTTCTATCCATGATTTGATTGCCCGATACATCTCGGCCCGTATCGTTTTAAAGTAACGGAGTTTTCCATCCGCTCCTTGAACCATTTCTGCACGGGTGAGCTGGTCATCGATAAATCGGGACTGGATGCGTTCTTTGAGACCTGGAGAATATCGAAAACTGCCGATGGAAATCCAGGCAATTTGATCGGGATCTATACTGGCGAAAACCTGATCCAGCATTGACTTGTATTCCTGCCGCCATTCAAGAATCGCAATCAGCGGATCCAAATGAAATGCAAGGCGGTAACCGGCCTGCCCCGCTCTGGCTGCTGCTTCCAGACGGGCAGCCAGACTGGCTGTGTGGTCCTCCACGGTATCGATCACAACCTGGGGATTTAATGACCAGGCAAGCACGGTATTCCCCCGATGATCCAGGTCCAGCAAGGGATCGATACAGGTAGATTTTGTTTTGAGTTCCAGTGTCAGATTCGGGCGTCCGGCAAACCAGCGCACCAGCTCGGAACCAATGCCGGTCAACTCTTCCAGGACCAGACTGTCCGTATATTCCCCGGTCCCGATTCGAAAATGAAAATTACGACCGCGGGTTTTCTCCTCCAGCTCGGCGTACAAATCTTCCAGGTTGGCAAAAATACTCATCAGGGGATTGTTGAGAAAGGTTTGCAGGTAACAGTAATGACAATCAAACAGACAACCCAGTCCGAAATTGATCACAAAATACTGACAGCAGACCATTCCATCGGAACCCGGGCAACTGGCAATCCAGCGCCCCGGGCTGGTGTGCACCAACAGCTCGGATTGATGGTCCAGGGGACTACCAGCCCGCTGGCGCTCGGCCATAAGCGATGCGGGATCGGCAATGTACTCTACCCTGGTTTGCGCACCGACCCTGCTCGCGACTCGTTGGGCAACGACTGTGTCCTTGACCGCATCTGCAATCCAGATGGTTTTTAAATAATTAAAATCCCGCACGCACTCAATTAAAACAGATCCGCCGGGATCGCAAGCACAAAGCTTCCCTGACAGGCAAAATTCACCCAGGTTCGTCAGTCCGGCGCCGGGACATTTTGGATAAAAAAAATGCAGCAGATCCGATCGAGCCCAAAATAGTAGTGACAGTCAGCCCCTCGGTCACTATACTTTATTGTAGCCGCTGGCGCAAAACAGAGTAAGGTTCCCAGTGCAGGCAGGCAAGCTATGAATCAAAACGGGATCTTGAAATGGCCAACTCCCGGAGAGGGCGATGCCGAATTATTCGGGCTTATCCTGACGGTCGTCCTGATCCTGATCGTCGCGTTGTTTGTGTATCAACGCGTTCATAGCAATCGCCAACATCTGTGGACCGTTCTGGTTCGCCATTTGCAAAAAAGAGGGCTCAATCAAAAAGAAGTTCAATTACTCAAGTCCTTTTTCTATGGCATGCCCCAAAGCGAAAGTGAACAGATTTTTCTGAGCCCCCTGGCGTTTTACAAGCGCCTGTATGAGCATTTTAGCGGCTTAAAGGGTCCGGATGCGAATCTTGAAGTGCGGATACTGGACAAACTCTTTTGCGACTTGTTAGCCGACGGTCCGGTGACTGGAATCCGCAGCTTGCGCAGCGGCGAGATTTGTAGTCTGGAGTTAAGTGACAGCGTCCATTTGCTTGCCAAAGTGATTGAGGGTCAGCAAAATCATCTGACCCTTGCCATTCCCGACCTGCCGGCCCACCAGAAAAAAATAAAGCATACCAAAGGCGTCAGCCTGTTTGTTTATCGCCAGGATCATGGGGCCTATCATCTACAGGGTCAAATCCCGCAAGTCTGGGAAGACGGGGCAGTCTTTCAACTGAGCGGTCCCATTCTACACCAGGGATTTGTACACCGGATGTGCAATCTCCAACTGGCCTGCGAACTCGAACCATGGCCGCAACTGGACTCGGTTGATCTGCAACCCGGCACCAGGCCCGGTCAGAACGACCAGGCCACGCTGGATCACGAGTCTGGCAAAACACCAGCCGCCGAATCAGCAGACTCCATAGAGCCACCTCTGGAAAGGATGGGATCCGTACCTGGACAAGACGACTTAAACACGAGACCCCCTGGAAAATCCGGATTAGCGATGAGAGCGACCCGACCGATTCACATTCAGGCCCAAAGCCACCAAATCTCCGATCGGGCCTTGACATTCACCAGCGACGATGCGCTTTTGCGCACAGAATGGTCAAAATTTCCAGTTTGGGAAATCAGCCTGGAATTACCGGACGGATATCACTTCAAATGCCGGGGCAAAATTCTCGCACCCCGCTCCGAGGGCACTCATTTCATTTTCAAATACCTGGATATCAGCGAGAACAGCCGCAAGATCCTGTTTACTCTGATTAGCACAAACAACCCGGTCAGGGAAAAACTGATCTAAATGCCTGCCGCCAGATCCAGGCACCGCAGACTGCGGGCCGGAGAATAGCCTTTCGCCGCGCACTTTTGTTGGAGGTGGCTGGCAAAAATACCGGCAATTACCTGATTCCGGGTAGCGGGTACTCACCTCATCCTTTTCCTTGTTCATGCTTTGCCATTCCTGCCAGGAGGGCCCTGGCCTGGAGTCCTCGCCAGGACAGCCAGCAAAAAAAAACCACGCCTCCAAAGTCATGATCGTCAAAAAAACAAGCATGCCTATATTGACCGGACGGCAATGGCGGAGCCATTCCATCCGCCCTGTGCAAAAAAACATGATGAGACGGCCCAGAACTTTCCTGTATAACAAACGCGGTGCCAGACCGCCATCGGCAGAGAGCACCCGATGGCATTTTTTTTTTAGTGTCTGCTTCTGTGTAGCTGCGATCGGCCACGCAAACTGTGATTTGAGTGGCCAGGCACCGGATCCGACTGTCAGCCAGCCAGCCGGGTCGCCGCCGCAATACACAATCGTATTGGCACCCGGCCACGGCGGAGCGCCGTCTACGCAAAAGGAAGACAAATGGGATCCGCGCACGCGCAGTTACCTGGGTCGCTACCTATATGGAGATATTTATAAAAATATCCATGAACATCGGCTGGTACTGCCGCTGTCCATGGAATTGCAACGCCTTTTGACCTTGACGGAAAGCGCTGCCGGTTGGCAGGAATTTGAGAAAATCTTGAGCCAGTTTAGTACGCAACAAAAGTTTCCACGCATTGTGCTCAAAAGCCACCTGACCCGCACGGACAGCTATGATGATCACAACTTTAGTAAACAGGACGATCGCAATCACGCTGCCTGGCGGCTCTACGATTACCCGGATGCGCGCACCGGACGCATGCAGCCGGGCCGTCTCAGTCGCATTAATGCGCTCAAACCCTGGCTCGTTGTGGCCATTCATACCACGCCTGCCGGCCGCAGTCAGCCGGGCGGGATGGGGGTCGTACTGGCCCCGGGGTACCAGACTTTCAACACCCTGCGTCTGATCTCCCTGGGCCAGAAATCCATTCAGTCTTTTTATCGCATGCCCTGGGCGGACAAATTTTTGATCACCGACCGCGGCTGGAGCCAATACGAAGGAGCCCGTTCGGATGCCTGGGTCTACTTTCATGGCTGGAAGACCAGGGGCGGTCGGAGCCTCCGGCGCTGGCCCGAGATGAACCGGGGACTGCGCCAGAACATGCTAACCTGGCGTTATGCCGACCCCCCGGGCTGGGAGAAGCTGGCCCTTCGGAACGAAGCCGGACCTTACAGCACTGTGCATAAAAACTTCCGGGCCACCGGCCCCTTCTGGGATCGGGAACGCGGTCAAGCCGAAGCCTGGAGACGCGAGGGCGGTCCTTTGGGCTATGGTGGAGATAATTACTACGCATCAGACCAGCTATTGCGCTATGTGCAATACGGCGCGCGCCTGCAATCGAGCCAGCTCCGCCGTAAAGGGGCCCTGAACGGTATTATCAAACCCTTTGTGAGCGCATACACATTGCCGACCTATGTAAATGCGATCAATGCTTATCTGGAAATAGCGCATACGAACCGCAGCAAGGACCGCCAGTTGCTTGAAAAAAAATACTACCAGCAAACCGCGCGTAGTCTGGCCGTCGGAATCTATGCTTTGTTTCAACAGATAAGCCTGAAACCAGGCTACGGACCCTGGCGACCGCGCGCCGCGGCCCTTGATTTCAAAAAATACGCCGATCTGCCGGGCGGTAACTATTTCGAGCAAGTAGTGAAATAAGTTTATTTATGGCCGGTCTGCGCCAAATGAGCTCGACTATCGAACCCGATCCGTGCCGCTACACCGATCAGCCGAGCAGGCAATCCCCGGAGCGGACAGCCTCAGGGCCCATCCTTGATAATTCGAATCTGCGGTAAATTCAGCCGTGATTTTAAATACAGCTCTAGCTTCTTCTCCTCTGCCGCCCCCGGCCGCCGCTTCCAGCGCACAATGGCCGTTTGCTCTTTGGCCGTCGATTGAGAATCCACCTGAGCCACGGTTACATCGCCAAAGGAGAAAGACTGGATATTCGGAAACAGAAAACTGATCTCGCGCGACACTGTTGGCAAAAGATTGCTGCGGTCCTTGAAGGAAAGCAGTTCGTTTTCCAACAGACGGATGCGATCATCCTTGTTCTTGATCAAGTCTTCATTTTGCTTGTACAGGGTGCCGATGAAGTCCTTGACATCGTTTTCGGTGGCGGAACTGCCCGTCCGGGCCTGATCAATTTGCAAGGCGACATCCGTGAGATCGTAGACCGGCAATTTGCGTTTCAGGGTTTCAATCGCTTCCGGCGCGAGTGGATTGCCGAACAATGCCACCGACAGTACGCGCGGATCGGCATTGTAATCCAGCTCATAATTCAAAATTCGTGTGCCGGGATAGACCAGCGCCTCGCGCACAAAGCGAGCGCTGTTGCGGCGATAAAAGGATTCATCGACCAATCGCCAGGCAAAATACAGGCTGGGAATGATCGTAATCACGCCGAAAAGGATCATATAATTGCGCACCCGGCGCTGGGTCGCCTGGTCGACAAAACTGACTTTTTTGAAGCGCAGCAGCTGCACGAAGAATATAGTCGAAAAACAGATAAAGATGCAGTTGATAATAAATAGATAAATCGCACCAAAGAAAAAAACATAATTCCCGTTTGCCAACCCATAGCCCGCTGTGCACAAAGGCGGCATCAGTGCGGTCGCGATCGCTACGCCCGGGATGGCGTTTGTCTTGTCCTTGCGGCTACCGGCCACGATTCCGGCCGCGCCGCCAAAAACGGCGATCAACACATCGTATAGCGTAGGCGTGGTGCGGGCCAATAATTCGGACTGGGCCTCGTTCAAGGGCGAGATCCAGAAATAAAAAGCCGAAGTCAAAACGCTGACAAAGGTCGCCACGGCCAGGTTGCGCAAGGACTTGCGCAGCAGGCCGAAATCGTAGATGCCCACAGCCAGACCGGCGCCCATAATGGGTCCCATTAGGGGCGAGATCAACATCGCGCCAATAATGACCGCTGTAGAATTGACATTTAGTCCAACAGAAGCGATGAATATGGCGAAAACGAGCGACCATAGATTGCCGCCGCTAAATTCGATGCCGCGCTTGATGCTGTCAATGGTGCCTTTTTCATCCGTATCATCGCCCAGGTTAAAGAGATGACCGATAAAGCCGCGAAAAACGCGCAACATGGTGCCCGGTTCCAGCACTTCCGATTTCTGCAATACAGAGCTCACTTCCTTCGCAATGCGAGCCTGGTCTGCCGTGGACGTGCTTGTGTTTTTTCGGGCCATCCTGATACTCCTGCCGCAACGATGTTCATTTGCCTGATCCTGGGCGTCACCCCTATTTTTTCATATTGCACAATGCAAGGCCGTTCAAAGGTAATCAAGCCGGTTGTCCGCCGGCGATGGACCAAACAGAGCTTTGACAGACTCTGGCCGGGCTAATCCGCCAATGGGCCCCTCAAACGCTGGCCTGCTGGCTGGCCCAGGAGTCCAATCAGCCCCCTGGGCCTTCCACGCCAAACAAGCCCGGAGCAGCCACCTGAATTGCTGTAAAAAAAGCATTAAAATCAGTGCTGAATATTTATTTGACCTTGCAAGTCTATTAAAATAAATGCCCACAGTTGCAAAGACCGGCCAGGCCGGGATTTGCCTGAATTTAAAAGAAGTTGAGAAAACGAATGAAAAAAACAGCTGGAATTTTTGCTATTTCACTAATAGTAGCACTGGCTGCGTGTAGCAGCAAAACTGATGAGGGCACTGATGAAAGCACAGAAGCCGCGCCAGACAGCTTCACTGTAACCAACAATACGCAATCCAAAATTGTCAATCTGTTGGCCCGTGAAAAAGGATCAGCGGAATGGGGCAATTTCGAACTGGGCGGCGGTCTGGCTGCTGGTAGCGAAACCAAAATTCAGTGGAACGATCCTGAAGAAGGCAAATGCGAATGGGAATTCAAAGCCAAATTTGCCGACGAAGAAGAGTCGAATGTATTTACAGTCGATACTTGTAAAGAACACGACATCGAATTCAACTAATCCAATAGAATCTATCTATTCTGACTTAAGGCCGCCTTCCAGGCGGCCTTTTTTATTTCCCGTTTCGGGCATCGGCGGCGACCTGGGGGGATATTGCCGGGTTGAACCAGGATGCATCTACGAGCTTTCCCCATGCACGGCAGCCGGTCAGGTCCCCGAAAAGTGGCCCCCGCCTGCCGCCGCAATTACAAAAATAACCGGTGAGCAATGTTTTCGGTTTCGTCACGGTAACGATAACCCATTTGATTCAGAAATTCCTGGAAGCGGTTTTGATCCCCCTGCGGAACCTGCAAGCCAATCAGAACCCGGCCAAAATCACCGCCCTGGTTACGATAATGGAAAAGACTGATGTTCCAGTCCGCCGCCATCCGGGTTAAGAAATCGAGCAAAGCGCCCGGCCGCTCCGGAAATTCAAAGCGATACAGACGCTCGTTCTGGACATGTTCCGCCCGACCGCCCACCATATGGCGAATGTGCAATTTGGCCATTTCATTGTCTGTTAAATCAGTTACCGCATAGCCATGCGTTGCCAACAGGGCTAGCAGCTGATGAGGTTCCTGACTGCCATTGCCGAGCGCCAGACCAACAAAGACATGCGCCTCCCGGTCGTCTGCATAACGATAGTTGAATTCTGTTATGGGCCGTTTCCCGATTGCCTTGCAGAAATCCCGAAAACTGCCGGGTTGCTCGGGTATGGTGACTGCGAAAAGAGCCTCGGTATGATGACCGAAGCTGGCCCGTTCGGCTACATAGGCCAGCCGGTCAAAATTCATATTCGCCCCGCTGCCTATCGCCACCAGGGTTTGATCGCGGGCCCCGCTGCGTCGAACGTACTTATGCAGACCAGCCAGGGCCAAAGCACCAGCCGGTTCCATTATGACCCGGGTGTCTTCAAAAATGTCCTTGATTGCGCCGCAAATCTCGTCGCCGCTGACGAGTATGACTTCATCGACGGTTCGGCGCGCAACCCGAAAGGTCTCTTTGCCGATTTGGCGAACGGCCACCCCGTCGGCAAAAATGCCCACCTCGTCCAGCCGGACGCGTCGATCATGTTTAAGCGCCTGGTGCAAGGTAGGCGCATCATCCGGTTCCACACCAATCACCTTGATTTGGGGATGCAGATACTTTATCATCGCGGCCACCCCCGCAATCAGGCCGCCCCCGCCGACGGGCACAAAAACGGCGTCCATGGCGCCAGGACTCTGTTGCAATAGTTCCAGGCCGACAGTTCCCTGCCCGGCGATAATATCCGGATGATCAAAGGGCGGAATAAATTGCTGACCATGCGCAGCGCACAAATCAAGAGCGTGCGACTGGGCCGCGTCAAAGTTATCGCCATACAGTTCGATGCGTCCACCCAGGGCGCGCACCGCGTCCACCTTGATGGGCGGAGTTGTAACCGGCATCACAATTGTCGCCTGAATTCCCATTCGACTCGCTGCCAGCGCCACACCCTGAGCATGATTACCAGCCGAGGCGGCTACAATTCCGCGGGAACGTTCTTTAGGACCGAGCGCCTGGATCATGTTATAGGCGCCGCGCAGTTTAAACGAGAACACCGCTTGCATGTCTTCCCGTTTCAGCAGTACCCGGTTGGCCAGGCGCGCCGACAGTCGCGGCATGGTGTCCAGGGGTGTTTTACGAGCGACTTCGTAAACACGGGCTTGCAGAATTTTTTTCGCGTAACTTTCCAGCATGGTTTTTCGGCTGCGGATCCAGTCCTGATTACCCGCTCACAGCCTGTAATGCGGTTCGATGGTTCTTATTCATTTGCAGCCGGCCCTGCCGGTTGCCGGAGCCTGACTCAGCTCCGGGCGGTTCATAAATTCATCCAATAGCTCCGGGCGATCCATTGCGCTCCGATTACTAATGGGCTCACCCAGGACTGCCTTGCGGATCGCGAGCTCCACCTTCTTGCCATTGCGGGTATAGGGAATACCGCTGACCGAAAGCACTTTGGCGGGCACATGCCGGGGACTGAGGACCTGGCGAATGTGTTTTTGTATCGTTGCGACATCGGCCGCACTCAAGTGGCGGCTGGAGTCTGTCAGCACAACAAAGAGCACCACGCGTACATCGCTTTGCCAGGGCTGGGCAATGGCCACGCTGTCCTGGATCCAGTTCAGATCAGCCAGAGCGCTGTACAAATCCGCCGTCCCGATGCGAATGCCACCCGGATTCAGGGTAGCGTCCGAGCGCCCCAGAAATTCCAGTCCGCCATGGGGATGGATAGTAATAAAATCCCCGTGCACCCAGATGGTATCGTCGTCCTCAAAATAAGCGGCCCGGTATTTACTACCATCAGCGTCGTTTAGAAAAAAAAGCGGCATCGAGGGACTGCTATGCATGCAGACCAGCTCGCCATTGCCCAGCATTTGAATGCGGCCTTGCTCATCGCGCACACGCACATCCATTGCCAGAGCCTTGCACTGCAGCTCACCAGCCCGAACCGGCAGGACCGGATTACCAATGCCAAAACAGCCGTTGATGTCCGTTCCGCCGGCAATCGAGCTCAAGCGCAGATCCGCTTTTATATTTTTATACACAAATTCAAACTGCTCCCTGGCAAGCGGCGCTCCGGTCGAGAGCAGCACTTGCAGGGATTCGAGCGCATAGCTTTGCAGATCCGTGCCGCTGGTAGCCAGAGCTTCCAGGTATTTGGGACTAGTGCCAAAAATACTGACGGACTCGGCGGCCGCCATCCGCCAGAGCACATCCGGCCCGGGATAGAGCGGATTACCGTCAAAAAGCACAATGCGGCTGCCGACAAACAAGGCGCTGATCAACCAGTTCCACATCATCCAGCCGCAAGTCGTAAAGTAAAAAATCGTATCATCCGGCCGCAAATCGCCATGCAAGACATGCTCCTTGACATGATTGACGAGCACCCCCGGCCCTTGCACCAGGCACTTGGGTTTGCCAGTCGTCCCCGAGGAATACATGATATACACCGGATGGTCAAAGGGCAAGCTTTCAAAATATAGCTCATGATTCCGGGCCCCCTGAGCCAGAAAGGCCTCCAGATTCAGATCCAGGTACCGCCCTGCGGCCGTGGCGGATGCTGCTCTTTGACCAGGGAGTAGACCATCAACATCGCCATCCGACCCTTGCCGCCCGAATTGCCCGCCAGGATAGGGGACTGTTACTAACGCCTGCAAGTCCTCCAGGCCGGCGCAAACATTATGATTCAGTTCATGGCCGGTAATGAACCGGCCCTTGAAAACATACCCCTCACAGGCAATCAGGATCCGGGGCTTGATTTGACCAAAACGATCGATTACGGCACGCACACCAAAATCAGGACTGCATGAACTCCAGACAGCGCCGATTGCTGTCGTGGCCAGCATTGCAATCACAGTCTCGGGGATATTGGGCATGAGCGCGGCCACATGATCGCCGGGTTTCAGGCCCAGGGCCAGCAGGGCCGCCTGCCACCGGGCAACAGCCCTCCCCAGCTCGGTGTAGGTCCAGCGGCTGCGACACTCGGCTTCGCTATAAAAAACCAGCGCCTCTTTTTCTGTCTTGTGACGCAGCAGATTGGCAGCCATGTTGAAACGAGCGCCCACAAACCAGCGACAATTGCGCATACTGTTTGCGGCCTGAAAGACCTGAGTGGCCGGTTCTTGAAAACAGATACCGCTAAACGAAACAAAAGCCTGCCAAAAGGTCGCCGGCCTGGCTACAGACCACTCGTGGAGTGCCGCGTAGTCCTGCCCCTCCCAGCCGAACTGCCGCACAAATTCCATGAAGCTTTTTAGTTGCGTGGAAGCGCAGGCATCCGCCGCAGGTTGCCATAATATCTGATGTTCTGATAATGTGGTCTTCTGCCCGGCTGACTTCATGACGGAAAGACCCATTTCGAATCAAGTGTGCTCGCTGACTACCAGAAAGAGGTTTGTCCCGGACAAGCAAACCGGGGCTTGCCGCAATCATGCGCAGCCGAAAGGCTCGTCACCTGTCTGCCCGGGTTGTATGCGCATCATTGATCGAATTCTGGCAGGCCAGGACCGATTTGACAAAAAAGCACCATTCTACGCAACAAAGCCAACTTCCATGACCATATAAAAGTATGAGCATGAACAGCCTGATCATCAAATTTGGCTTCATTTTTATCTGTGCCCTGGTGCTAGCGACACAAGGCGAACAGTCCGCCGGGGTCATGCAACAGTTCGCGATGGGCAGCTGGATTGTTGCCGGGACGACAGTGTCATTATGCGTCTGTCTCGGTTTTGCGGCTCATCTGATCGCCAGGCGGAAGCGGGCATGCGGAGGCGATTGCAAGCAAAATGAGGTCTGGTGGCCACTACGCCAAACAAACCGGCGTGCTGATGGGCGTCATCCGCTTGTGCAATGGCTTTGGCTGCCGGTTCTTTTGACTGCCTTTGGCCTGCGACTCAGCTCCCTGGAACCAATTCAAGCAGCGCCGCCAGTTTGGTACAGCTTTCATCCCGCCCGGCCCGTCTATAATGAAGGCCTGGTCGCCAGGGTTCGAATAGCCCAGGCGGCTGGCAAGGATCGCTATCGAGTGCAGGTGCAGCTGGAATCACACCAAAAACGGGTCTGGATCCGGCCAGAGCGAAGACCGCGGATGACCAATTTGGCCCAGGCAAACAAGCGTCTAATAGAGACAAAGCGATCCAAGCCAGGTCCGGGTCACCCAAAACCAAAATGCTACCAGCTTGCAAAATCCAGTCAAAAAGCCTGTTGGCGCGACTGGTATCGTGCCAGACGCCACATCCAGACAGCAGCCGGGAACAGGCCAGGCCAGCGCAAGAGGACTGATTTTTATCGGCAAAAAAAGCACAAGGCCTGGCTAGCAATCGAAAACCTGCGTGATACAGCCGCCTTCCCGGCCCTCTTGACCCTTTCCGGCGCGCCCATGCTGTGGCCGGGCTGCGAGTTGCAAATGCGCATCTTTGGTCGCGGGGTGGCACGCAAGGCAAATGGCAGCTACCAGGCCTATTTGTTCAGCCAATCGGTCACCAGTAGCTGGCGAGCCTCCAGTCGTTACCATGTAATCAAGCGCACATGCCCCCACCCGTCCTGGCTGGATCAACAGCGCCTGCGATTACATGCGGTGCTGACAAGGAGTGTTCCGGAACAGACGGTCCGGGATAGCATGACCGCTTTGCTATTTGGACGATCAGCCTGGATTGATGCCGCCCGCAGACGCCACATGGGTCGCACAGGCGTCATGCATATTTTTGCGGCCAGCGGTTTGCACCTGGGGATCATTTATGCCTGCCTCTATGTGCCCCTTGGCTGGCTACTGGGGCCGCGCCACTTTTTGAGCGTGACCCTGGCACTGTTGCCGTGCCTGGGACTGGCCATCTGGATGGACTTTCCGGTCTCGATCACGAGAGCGCTGGCTTTTGTGAGCCTGCACAGCCTGTTTCGATTGCGCTTTCAGAGTCTGGCTCCCTTGCAATTGATCTGGCTGAGCATGCTGATTGTCCTTTTTAGCTTCCCGCGCGCTTTTGTGAGTCCGGGCAGCTTTTTATCTTTTGCGGCGGTCAGCGGCATTGTTTTGTTCCTGCAGCCGCTCCAACGAACAATCCCTTTCCGTGCTCGGCTATGGAAGGCACTATGGGCCCAATACAGTCTGGGGGTCAGCGCCGCCCTGTTTACCAATCCGGTCATTCTGCTCCTGTTCCAGGGCTATCCCTACGCCTCGCAGTTATTAAACCTGGTGTTAGTACCGGTAATGGGATTGTTCTTGCCTTTCCTTTACCTGGCGGCGGCCCTTGGTCTAGTGCCGCTGAGCGGATCGGAATCCCTGGCCCTTTGGCTGCTGGCTCATCTGGCAACCGTTTTGAGCTGGTGCCTGGCAATCTTGCAAATGCCACTCTGGCAAAATTTCTATGTGCATAGCAACGAAGCCCTGACCTGGCCCATCATTGCATCCCTGGGCCTGACCCTCAGCGTTGTGTATCTAAAGGCGCAGTCCGCTGCCAGACGCCGGACCTGGTTGCGATCCGGAAATTGGCCAAAGAACGACATCCGGACCAGCCTGGCCAAATTGATTCTGGCGCTTTGTCTGATCGGCCTGGGGCCCGCCGGAATCCTGATTCATCCCGCCGAGCGTACAAAACTGATCCAGCCTGGTTTGCGGTTCCTGTACGCCCTGCAGGGCAACCTGCGGGATGAGCTTGACAAGCAGGACTGGAGATTGGATCACTTATTTAGTGGCAAAGCTGGATCCCTTTTTGTATTTCAGTCGCAGCCGCATTCGATCCGTATTGAGTGAACACCAGGCTGCGGTGCGCAAGCGCTGGAGTCAGAATTTTCTAATCGAGCCGGGTATACTCTCGCGCCTGGCGGACCTCTTGACCCCGGCGGCAAATCAGCCCGTACTGGAAATCGGTCCCGGACTGGGAGCGCTTAGCTGGCAATTACTGCATCGAGACGCTGCACTCTACATGATAGAAATTGATCCGGCTCTGTGTTGTATTTTGGGTCAGACCTTTGCCGGCGTTGATAACTGCTTTATAAGCAACCAGGATGCGTTGCTTGCTCTGCGTGAACTCCGTCTCAACGCAGCTATCGCCGGCTTTCGACATGCGTCTGCTTATCAAAAACAAGCGGTGCAACCGGGTGCTGAATTTACGAACGGCCCGACAGATCAAACAAACACAGCCCCGGATACTTACAGAAGTCTGGCAGGATCGGATGTTCGCATCGTGTGCGGCAACCTGCCGTATCACATCAGCAGTCCCCTGCTGCTCGCCATTGTAGCCATCCAGACCCTGCAACAAGGCGTATTTGTACTCCAAAAGGAATACGTGGATCGGATTACCAACAAGGCCGCCAACAACTCGTTGGCAGTTTACCTGGCCAACTTTGGCCATTGGACTGCCGGAGCACCTTTGGGGGCGGCCAATTTTTATCCAGCGCCATCGGTTGCCAGCGCCGCACTGCGCTTCGCAGCCCATCCGGGGGGACCGCTTTGCCTGCCAGTCAGCCTGGAACACTTGCTACGTATGAGTTTTCATACCCGCAGAAAGACAGTGTTAAATAGCTGGAAGCTGGCCCAGTTCAAGGCCTGGTCTGTGGATCAACTGGTCGACCTGGCCAGCATCTGCGCTATCGATTGCAGCGCCCGGGCGGAATCGATCGCCAAAGAGAGCTGGTATGAACTGTGCAAGCGCTTGCCCGTTCCGCAAAACATGCGCAACGAGTCCGTCTAAAAAAATCCGGCGGGTAACCGCTCCGAACCCCGTATGTGGATGGCTGCTCTGGTTCTGTTTTTAAATGCGACATAATCTTGACAAAGAATGCGATAACGGGGACCCTGGTGCGGGCAATGAACAGCCAGTGGACAGGCTGCAACTACAACCGCAAAGCGAAGGGCAGACGATGACTATAATACCGAATAGTAAGCGATTGGTTCCAAACCGGCGGCAGTCCTTTTCCAGCAGACTACTATTGGCAATGCTACTGATCCTGCCTGGCTATCTGATCCCACTAAACGCCAAACCCGCCGCAACCGGGAAAAAACCTGTTGAATCAAAGCCGGAACAGGCTGAGCCAGGGCCGGAGACGCAAAATCTGCGGGAAATTGAGGATAGCTGGATCGGAGTAATTCAAGGCAAGCCGGAACAGACTGACCCCCGCGCAGCCAACCCTGCCAGCGAGCGTCGATCACCTGACTCCGCAAACGATGCGAATGCGGCCACCCGCCTGGCGAATCCCGGTAATCGCCAGAACGCCGCTGAACAGCGTAGCGTTCTCTTTCCGGAGCAGGAGGGGCCCACGTTTCTTTCCGTTGTCTTGCGCTTTATTGGTATGATGGCCCTCTTGCTCGGGGCCTTGTATCTGGCGATGCGCTTTGCGCGTAAACGCGGCGGGCGACTCTTTGCAAGCGACGAGTCCGGACTGGTGCAGGTGCTCTTGTCTGTGCCAGTTGTCCAGGGGAAATTTATCCAGATTGTAGATATCGCCGGTCAATTGATGGTGCTGGGCGTATCCGATGCCGGAGTGCAAATGATCAGCGAGATTCGAGACAAGGAAACGAGGGATCGCATTCGCCTTTGGCAATCGCAAAGCACGGGAACGGACGCACCAACCGGTCTACTCGATCATTTCCAGCAGTACTTGCGCAAGCTGGATCTGAATTTCCTGCCGACAAGGAGCGCAAAAACGGACGCGCCCCGTTTTGCCAGCACCCTGGCGCAAATCCTGCATCCTGATTCCCGGGCCGGTCGGACCCCGGCCGCGGAAGGACGCCAGGCAACATCGTCAACCAGCGCCAACTCCGGACCGACCGGTAACAGTAATCCAGCTGCACAGACTGAATTATTTGACGACCAGGCCACTGTTGAGCAAATATCCGCGATGCTGGACCGGCACAGTCAACGAATTCGCAAAAAAACAGGTTGATTGCAGCCCGCAATGCATGCGAGCGTTCCGGTTGTAGTTCCGGATGGTCACAAATCTAGTCTAGATGCAGGCCTCCAGTCCACAGTTGGCGCAGCCCTAAAACCATGAATGCCAGGCATTATCCAGCTTTTTATCATCAAGAGCGGCTGCAAAACGAACAAAGCCGCCGATGCCGGTTTCCAGCATGGATTGCCGGCATGCTATTGCTTTTGCGATTGTACCAGCCCGGCTATTTGATGGCGCAATCTCGTAGTACCGACAGGGATCCATCTGATTCCAATCAGCAGTTTCAAATCTGCAATTTGCAAACTGGAGTTCCGGGAGCCAGGGGCAGCCAGATACGGATTTTGCAAATCGAGAGCGATCTATTGCTTTTTGAGGAAAGCTTTTCTGAGGCGGGCAACAAATTTTCCGTTCAGTGGTTAGTGACCTGCCACCGTAATGTGAACTACACCAGCCGGCTAGATCAGATCCTGGAAAGCGCCGGGCAGCCCGGCCGCAGCATTTCGAAGGTACAACAAATCACGATCCCCTTTGGGCTGGCCGGTATCCGTTATCAACAGATCACAGTCAAGCGCGGCCGCAAACTGATCACTAACCGTATCTATTTTGCCAGTCGACAATATGAATACTATATTCATGTAATTCCGGTGCACCCGGCAGAATTACCTGCAGCCCGACTGCTATTGCAATCCGCTGCCATAGACAGTCGTTTGCAGACCTTCGTGCAAGAATTGCATTTTCAACAGCCCCCGCAGGCCACCATCACGGAACAGTCATATCAACGACGACTCCAGGTGCTGATTGCGATCGGGATCGGGATGGTCATTGCCAGCGTATTACTGATCTGGCTCGCCTACAAACGCAAGCAGCGCGTACGCCGGCCTACTGGTGACTCGCATGATCAAAACTCAAGCCCGTAGACAAGCGGGTGATCCCGTCCCAGTCGGCCGGTTTGCCATGACTGAGCAATGTTTCACAACGCCGGACGTAGACCCGGGCTACGGGATCGTCCGCCAGTTCCACCGCCGCCAGGTCCTGAAATATCTGGCGCGCTTTTTCAAAGTCACCCAGACGATACAATTCCAGACCGTGCGCAAACTCTTGACTGGATACCATCTTGCTCTTTTGCACCGCGTCCGGGTCGGCTGCACAAACCTCATAAATGGTCACCGGATGATGCTTGCCTTTCAGGTAGACCCGATCGATTTCACGAGTGCAATAGCTCTCCCGATTGCGCAGTGATTCATAGGTTTGGGCGCTAATCAATATGCGGCTATGGTACAAAGCGCTCAAATGCTCAAGCCGCGATGCTATATTGACAGTATCACCAATCACGGTCGTATCCAGCCTTTTACTGGAACCGACAGTGCCCATCACCAAGGGACCCGTATTGATGCCAATACCGAAAAGGGGAC
>JAGRNA010000141.1 GCA_020441005.1 Leptospiraceae bacterium | reverse complement strand
GCTCGGTTTACGATGGACTGAACGAGCTTTTGGATCAATCCTGAGGCGGTCAGGGGTGAAGGGCAGGCGAGTCACAACAGGGCGGCGACTGTCATCGGCGCCTGGTAAGCCGGGCGCTCCCTGGATGCCGGGATCGAATCGTAGATGGGTGTCACAATAGCGCTCAGAACTCTACCGTCTTTTTGTCATGATCGCTTGCCAGCTAGCCGGCCCTGTCAGATTATGTCGCCACAGCGGACAGGCACCATCCAGTCCGCCGCTGATGTGAACAATGAGTGCGCTGCAATCCCGTCTTGATTTGTACAAGAAACGGCCCGGGCTGGATCAGAAATCCACGGCCAGCGCTGCGCCTGGTTTGGACACCGAGGGCCCACTCACCGGTCCGCCGGCGATGCAAATCGCCGCGGCCGATTATGAGTCGACAGCGGCTTTGGCCAAAGAAAGCCCGGCAATAGTCAGCGCAGATCCTGGAACGGCGGCATCCCTGGTCTCTTTCGGAGCCTATGGATTTGAGATCCTGGCGCCCGGCTTTCTGATCGCCAGACTGCGTCGTCCGCTCGCCGGGATTCAGATGGGACGCTCCCGGTTGGGCGATTACGCGCCCTTCAGCGTCAGCAGTATCCTGGAATTGTCCAGTATCCACCACCCGGAAGCGGTTCATCCGCGCGATATTCTATTCCTCGATACCGAGACGACTGGACTGAGCCGGGGTGTGGCCACCATTCCTTTTTTAATCGGTCTGGCCTGGCTGGATGGAGACGCGCTGGTGACTGAGCTGTTGTTTATTCAGGAACCGGGCGGGGAAGCGGCCTGTCTGGATTACCTGAGCGCTTTGTGGCAGCGTTTCAGTTATATGGTCAGTTATAACGGTAAATCCTTTGATATTCCGCTGATCCGCAATCGAATGATTTTACACCGCCGGCGGGGTCTTTCGATCGGTCTGCACTTCGATATGCTGCACATTATGCGGCGTCTGTTTGTGCGCGGCAGTGTCGCGGGCTACAAGCAGGGCGACCTGGAGCGTGAGCTGCTCGGCCACGAGCGCACGGCTGATCTGCCAGGAGAGCGGATTCCCCAGATTTATTTTGATTACGTGAAATACGGCCGGGATGCCGGTCTTAAGTCCGTCTTTCAGCACAATGATTGGGATTTGCAGGGATTGGTATTGTTATTTCTGGAGGCGGTACGGCTTTATAACCAGCGGGATGAAGCAGAGCTGCAGCTGCGATCCGGTCTGGCCCGTATTCTGATGCGCAATCAGGATGATGAGGGCGCCCTGGCCTTGCTGCTAAAAAGCGAGCAGGAAGCGGAGGTTAGCGATAGTCTGCCACTTGATATCCGCTACCGTGACCGGTTGCTATTGGCCCGAATCCATCGGCGGCGGGGCAGTTGGGCGCTGGCTGCTGACGTTTTTGCCGGACTGGTTGCCGATTACAATTGTCCCTGGTCACGGATGTATCTGGCCCGCCTGCAGGAACATCGGCTGGGAGAGCCGGGTCTGGCACTTGAAAACATTCTATTTCTGGAAAAACAGCTCTATCAAACGGACCTCGATCAATTAACCGGTGCCGAGCGATCCGACATGGCCTACGTGATGGGCTCCATTCCGATCCAAAACCGTGCCTTCAGCCGTTCGGCCCTGCAGCACCGTATAGCCCGGCTGGAACGTAAAATGAACCAAGCATGAATATTGCCCAGACCAAAGAGTTTATCCTGACGCATCCTGATTTTCGGGAATGTATCAGCTCACAAACCGTGCTGGATGCCCTGCCGGCGATGCACGCCGATTTTCCGGCCGACATGCCGCAGCGCCTGGTGGAGGCCCTGCAGGCCGGCGGTATCCGTCAGCTCTACACGCATCAGTATACAGCGTGGGAAACGGCCCAAAAAGGCCGTGACCTGGTTGTCGTGACTCCCACGGCTTCCGGTAAATCATTGACCTACCTTTTGCCGATCTTCAAACGCAAGCTGGAAAATCCCCATAGCCGCGCCTTGTTGTTATTTCCGACCAAGGCCCTGAGCCAGGATCAGCAGGCCTCCATCAACCTGTTTAACGACCGGCTGAAAGCGGATGCTAAAATATACACCTATGACGGCGATACACCCGGCACCGTCCGGCGCAAGATCATGGCCGCTGGCGACTTCGTCGTCACCAATCCGGATATGCTGCATGCCGGTATCCTGCCCCATCACACCAACTGGATCAAGCTTTTTGAGAATCTCGATTATGTCGTGATTGATGAGCTGCATACCTATCGCGGCGTGTTTGGCAGTCATGTGGCCAATGTGATCCGGCGGCTTTTACGCATTTGCGAGTTTTACGGATCGCGGCCGCAATTTTTATGCTGTTCGGCGACAATCGGCAATCCAGCGGAGCATGCATCGGCCTTGACCAGCCGTGACTGCCGCTTGATCGATGAAAACGGCGCTCCGCGGGGCAGCCGGCATATTCTGTTTTACAATCCGCCAGTGGTGAACAAAGCCCTGGGTGTGCGGGTTTCAGCGATCAAGGAAGCCGCCCGTTTAGGCGCACTCTTGATTCAAAACCAAATCTCGGTGATTTTTTTCTGCCGCAGCCGGGTGCGCGTTGAGCTCTTGTTCAGCTATTTGCGCGAACGCTGTCCGCTGCAAAAGGACCGCATCCGGGCCTATCGCGGCGGCTATTTGCCCGGTGAGCGGCGCAAAATCGAAGCCGAGCTGCGGGAAGGGCAGATCCTGGCAGTTGTCAGTACCAACGCGCTGGAACTGGGTGTGGATATCGGCATGCTGGATGCCAGCGTGACTGTCGGTTATCCAGGCAGTATCAGTTCCCTGTTGCAGCAATTTGGGCGCGCCGGCCGGCGGCAAAGCGATGCCCTGTCGATTTTAATGGCCACGTCGGATGCGACGGATCAGTATCTGGCGCATCATCCCGAGTATTTTTTGCATCGCAATCCCGAACAGGCGGTGCTGAATACCGATAACCTGCTGATTGTCGGCGATCATATCAAATGCGCAGCCTTTGAACTGCCCTTCCGGGCTGATGAACAATTTGGCAGTTTTACGGCCACTGGCGAGATGTTGCAGTACCTGACCGAAAACGGTGTGTTGTATCATGCGGAAGACCGCTACCACTGGATGAGCGATGTCTATCCCGCCAACCAGCTGCACTTGCGGCAGGGTTCCCGGGAGAATGTGGTCATTATCGACATCACCGAAAAGGGCCGCGAACAGACCATCGGTGAGCTGGACATTTTCGCGGTACCCACCGAACTCCATACCGATGCCATCTATATTCACCAGGGGCAGCAATACTATGTTGAAGAACTGCTCTGGGAGGATCTGCAGGCCCGAGTGCGCCGCATCAATGTCGATTATTTTACTGATGCGCAGGACAAGGTTGAGGTTTCTATCCTCAGTGATGAGGAGCGTGGTCACAGGGGCGGATTCGGGCTATACCAGGGAGAGTTGATGCTGCGGACCAGGGCGGTGATGTTCAAGAAGCTGAAGCTGCACACGCATGAAAACCTGGGATGGGGTGACATTCATCTGCCCGAACTCGAGATGCACAGCGAGGGTGCCTGGATTTTGCTGCCCACAGAGCACCCGCTCAACCAGCGTTTTAGCGCAGCCGAAGTCGGCGGGATGCTGGCCGGGGCCGCCCAGCTCCTGGGCCGGGTCGCTCCGCTGGTCATCCTGTGCGATCCGCGGGATATCCGGGCGCGCAGTGAGGTCAAGTCGGCCAGTTTTCACGCACCGGTGATCTATTTCTACGATGCGGTGCCTGGCGGAATCGGTCTTAGTTACAAGCTGCTGCAAAACTTGCCGGTGATCGCCGGGGTCGCACTCAGCCGCCTGCAGGAGTGCAGTTGTGAGGCCGGCTGCCCGGCTTGCGTGGGTGTACCGGACGCCGATATGAATATCAAAACGGCAGCCGCGGCCTATTTAGCCGCTTTGAGTGAAAATCACGGTTGATGGGTTGTCTGCCAGCAGACTGGTCATCAGAATGCCCAGGAGCGTTCCGCTAAAAAAGGACCGTCCTTAATTCGATTGAAAGGTGCGACGCAACTGCTTTCATGACTTGCATGCCGTCCCGATTTGCCCCGCTTGCCTGCATTCTCATGCCGATGCTGATCGCAGCGAGCGGCTGTAATGATGTCAAGGCTTCTCTGCTGAAAATATTTGCTTCGCAGTATGAGGCCGCCGGTGATCCCTCCCATCTGACGCCGCTTTTTATCCAAAAGGATCTAGAGCGACCACGCATACAGGTCCGGCTGACCACAATTACAACAGTCAACCAACCTACCGATATCCAGTTCCCGCCTGGCAGGGAGACGACCCTGTTTGCGCTGGAGAAAACGGGACGGATCAAGTGGTACAACTGGCAGACCCGTACCGGCGGAACACTGCTACAAGTACCGCAAGTGATTACGGCCAGCGAGCAGGGCCTGTTGGGACTCGCCTTTCATCCCGATTTCGATACTAATGGACTCTTTTATCTAAATTATAGCACAACTCGCGGCGCCCAGGACATTAGCCGCATTGAGGAGTGGCAGCTGATCGGCGGCCACGATTTGGCCCAGGCCCGGGCCAGTCGGCAACGCACCATTCTAGAAGTGGACCAGCCCTATGCGAACCACAACGCCGGTCAGATCGCCTTTGGTCCGGACCGTATGCTGTACATCGGTTGGGGGGACGGCGGCTGGCGGGCCGATCCGGCCAGGAACGGCCAAAACCCGCGCAGCTGGCTGGGATCGATGCTGCGAATCGATGTCCGGCCGGCTGGAAAGCGGGCCTATAGTATTCCGGCTGATAATCCGTTTGTCGGCCGGGCAGGATTCGCCCCCGAGACCTGGGCCTATGGTCTGCGCAACCCCTGGCGCTTCAGTTTTACGCCGGATAAACGCCTGGTGCTAGCCGATGTGGGTCAGGACCGCTATGAAGAGATCGACATCATTGAACGGGGGGCCAACTACGGCTGGAATGTGATGGAAGGCCGGCATTGTTTTGCGGCGGAAGAATGTTCCGCCGCCAAATACCAGGCGCCGATTTATGAATACGATCGCGCCGATGGTCAATCCATCACTGGCGGCGTTGTGTATACCGGCGAACGCATCAAACAACTCAAAAATCATTATCTTTTCGCTGATTTTATCAGCGGACGAATATGGTCCTTCGTTTTACCGGATGCCAATACAGCGGTGACAAAGGTCTACGCGCTCGGCAAATGGCCGGCTTTGTTTTCGACTTTTGGCCGCGACTCGCGTGGTGAGGTCTACCTGGGTGATTTTCAGACCGGTAGAATTTTTCGCATCGATCCCGAATAAAGCAGCAGGTGACTAACATCATGAAAAAGCCATTCCAAAGATTGCCCGCTTCGATCAAATACCATCTATATATTATAATCGCCGCACTCTGCAGCCTGGGTGTCTACCGGCTGGTTTTTTATAATATGTATGCGTATCGCATTCATCATACGGCGGCTGCGGTTGTGTCCCGGGCCTTCCTGGTCGGTCTGCGTTTTGATATCATGGTGACCGCGCTGGTCTTTGGCCCTTTTTTGCTGCTGGCGTGTGTGCATTTCCTGAATCGCTGGCGGGTGTATACGGTGATCTGGCGCGTCTTGCCGGTTGTTTTTTATATACTGCTGCTGGTCCTGTTGGGCGCGGATCTGGTCTATTACGAAAACGGCAACAAACACCTGGGCTACGAAGCCTATGCCTATTTGAATCCGGAGATGCTGCCCATCGCCAAAGCGGCTCTCAATCAAAACCCTTTTTTGTTTGTGATCGCCTTTTTGGGGCTGGCGCTGCTGGCATACGGGATTTATCGCTTGCTGAAAAAAATTCCATATCAGTACCAGGTGCTGGGCTGGCGCGTGTCGGCCGTTTACGGGCTGTTGTTTCTCGCCCTGGTCTTCCTGGCCGCTCGGGGCGGTTGGCAGCAAAGTCCCTTGCGAACCGGTGATGCAATTATAGCCAACGAATCGATTGTGAACGATTTGGCCATCAATCCGGTCTTCACCGTGATGACGGATCTGAAGGTGACGCGCATCGCCAAACAGCATCGGATGGACACGGCCCGGGCGACCGCCATCGTGCAGCACGAAATCGACTATCCGGGCGCCGCCTTTGTCGATCCCCGCTATCCCATCTTGCGCAAACTGGAAGTGGCTGGTCAAAGCAGACTGCCGAATATTGTGATTATTATCCTGGAAGGCTGTTCAGGCAAATTTATCAAGAATATCGGCCAGGCGCAGGTAGACGGTATTGAAGTGGCTCCCCATTTTAACCGGCTGCAGACGCAGGGCACCTTCTTTACGCATATGTTTGCCGCTGGCGGCCGCACGACGAACGGCCTGATGGCGATTATCAGCGGCATCCCGGATCGTCCGGGATTGACTGCGGTGCGTACACCGCAAATCATGAATCGTTTTGGCGGCCTTGGCAATATTTTAAAAACACTCGGCTACCAGACCCTGTTTGTGACCGGCAATGACCTGAATTTCAATAATAAAAGCCGCATCATGAAGCATTGGGGATTCGATCGCCGCCTGGGCAAAATCGAGATTGATGCCCTTGGGAAATATACTCCCGGCCCCTGGAGTCATCACGACGAGAATACTTATGCCGTGTTTTTGCAGGAAATGCTGCAGTTTGATCAAAAGAAACCGATCCTGGCGGCGATCCATACCGGCTCGACGCACTATCCCTACAAGGTGCCGGATCCCAAATTTGCTGTTTTCAGTGAAAAGACCCGCGACCATGCCTACCTGAATGTGTATCATTATGCCGATTACGCTTTGGACCAGTTTCTGGGTCAGGCCCGTCAGGCCGGGCTATTCGAGAATACGATATTCTTTATTTTGTCGGACCATAGCCATCACCGGTATTTGAACTATTACGAGGATCGCAGCATTCCCTTCCTGATCTACGCGCCCGGCCGCATCCCGGCGGCAATGCGCCCTGATATTGTTTCGCAGCTGGACATCATGCCCACAATCCTCGGTCTGGTGAACCGACCGGTTTATTTTGCGAGCATGGGCCGCGATCTTTTGCGCCGTAAGGGCGGATCGGCCTATTTCGCCTATGGCAATCTGTTTGGCTGGATTGATGCCCGGAACTTCTATTTTCAGATGGTCACCGGCACCGACCTGGGCCGCGGTATGACGGTTGAAAGTCCTTACGAAGAAACCGATCTTTGCACCACAGCAATTGCAAGCTGTCAGAACTACTATGACAAGAGCAAGGCCTTCCTGAATCTCGGTTATGAGATGTTAAACCGAAACCGCATCTTTCCCGATGCATTGCCCAAATAAGCCAGCCCAATTCAAGGCGCACCGCACTGCGGATGCGCTGCCGGCCGTGTCCGGACGCGCTTGCTGCCCGGCGCAAGTCTGCGCGAAGTCCCCGGGACCAACTCTATTCACGGTCACTATTGTTTAGATGGCGCTCCTGCAAAAAGCAGGAGCTGGCACAGGATGTGCGGGGCGGCAAATGGCCGCAAAAAAAGCGCGCCGGAAAAGACCATGGAGGGTTTTTGCAGGCGCGCCTTAGATTGTTATACAGCCTGGCTGGAATCATCAGGCGTCGGCTAAACGGGCGCGATAATCTCCTAGCCGGGTAATGAAGAGCAGCATCGACAAAAGGGAGACTGTCACCAGAAAAACGGAAATGGCCGCCATCCCGGGCTGAGTCGGCAGCATGTGGCCGTACTGCACAACCAGGACCGTAATCACAACAAAGGCGCTGCGCAGGAATTCAGTTGGTATGGACCACCGTTTGCGCTCCAATACACCGTTGACGGAAGTCAGTCCAAATACCACATAGGTAAAGAGCAGGCCGGTCAAAACGACGGGAACGTGGGGCAGGAGCGCGACCTTCCAGGTAATCAAACCCATTAGCACAACCAGGGTGGCCTGTACTATAGCATAGGCCTTCAAGGCGACCGGGATTTGGGGGTCATATTTGCTGGTATAGGCCGGTATTACGATTTCATCGGCTGGTGTGCGTAAATGCTCCGCTTTCCAGCCGGGTGGGCCGAAGACAGTCCAAAGCCGGTCCTTCCAGGTACGGGCCTGGCTAGCATTGCGAAAGATGTTTACATACTCGTGAAAGGTCGTCCACAAAGGATTAAAACTGCGCACCGGGTGGGTTAATCCGTACAGCGGTTCGGTTTTCTCGATGGCGTAGGTGCCGAACAGCCGGTCCCAGATGATGAAAATGCCACCATGGTTGACATCCAGGTGCTCGGGCACGGTGTCATGGTGCAAGCGATGCAGGGAGGGGGTGACCATGAACTCTTCCAGGATGCCCAGCTTGCCAAAAAAGCGGGTATGCACCGCAAACTGGTAGATTTTTAGCAGGCGATGCGCTAATAAAAACATGACCCAGGGTAAACCCAGCAATGCTAGAATAAAAAAGAAAGGATACTCAAAAAAGCGCTGGGTGGCATTACCGCGAAAGGCAACGGTTAAATATATTTCTTCGGTGGAGTGATGGGTAACGTGGCTGGCCCAGAAGAGGGCGATTTCATGGGCCAGGCGGTGAAACCAATAATAAACCAGGTCCACGGCCAGGATGGCCACAATCCAGCTCAAGAGCGGCCAGGCCCGGATGCCAAAGCCCGGTGCGGATTCGGTCAGGTAAAAAGGGTTGGCGGCCGTGAACAGCTGGATGCCCAGGGTCTTGAGCGAGAAATTGGTTTCAATCCAGGCATAGGCCAGCAAAGCCAAAGCCAGGTTGGCAACCCCCACCATCGCAAAGATGATGCCGGTGCTGACATCGGCGATGACCGCATTGGCCCGATAGTAGGGGCGTTTCATGAGCCATGAAAACAGGATTTCGGTAACAATCAAGACCAGCATGACCGGAAAGGCATACTCCATGATATTCAGATTGTGCATAGCGGGCCGCCTGTTGGTATCAGGGTGCGCCAGTGTGCCAGCTTGCAGTTTGCCGATCGCAGCTGGCGGCCTTGATCCAGTGCATTTACAAAAAATGCTTGTATTCTGCCAAAATTTGGCAGTGGCTTTGTTTGTAAACTAAAGGATGATTCACAATAAAAGGGGTGGACGGACTAAACGCCTCCTGCCTGGGTCGAAATGACATCCCCGGTCAATTCAATTGACCCTGTCGGGCTACCATTGTGTGCGTTGCGCTAACAATGCGCGGTGCCAGAGGGCCCTGATTACACTCAATAATGACTCGCGTATACGGGAGAAATCGACCGCCAGCGAACAGGTGATTTGGAATCGACCGGCCAAACCGGTTGCCTGATCAGCAAAACGTGGGCGAGTTTGCCTGGAGGGATCACTCTCACTAACAAGGACAAGTCGGATGGAGGCGGATCTCTGCGGCGGCCAGCTTGCGTCTGCCTTATTTGCAGGCAGATTTCTTTTTGTTTGACAGCTTGCAACTTGCCGATCATTAGATACAGGGTCCTATGGACCCGGGAGAGTACCCTTGGAAGCCCTAGCCGATTTTCTTGCAGCCCATAGTATATACTTTACCTTCTTTTCTTTCGCCTATTTACTGGCATCCATCTTTACATTCTTGCTGGGACTGTTCCTCGTCACTCTGAGCAATCGGTCCAAAAGCACATCGCACCTGGGCGTGCTTTTTCTGTGGCTGGCAATATTCAACCTGTCTTATATAGCGACCCACGCCTATTACGGCCCCTACGGCGCTTTTCACCGCTGGGTCACAGTGGGCACCATTTTGTTGCCGAATGCGCACATGTTGCAATGGATTTTCAAATTTCCAGACATTCGTAATCTGATCTTTTCGCGGGTAGTCTTTGTCATCCAGTATCTGGTTTCGTTCCTGTTCTTTCTGTATTTTATCAATTTGAGCTTTGACGCCGGTTATAAATTTTTATTCACCGGTCATATGTGGGATTTTCGGGCCGATGAATTCAGTTCCCGCTTCGGAGCTGTGATCGTTCTGTATATCCTGTTTTTTATTATCGCCTCGGTTTGGCGGGCTGTGGTGGAGCAGGGCAAGGATCGCTGGTCGATCATCATGATTTCGGCAGCCTTTGTGGTCATTTCCATCGTTCCGGCTGTGCTCAATGTTCTGAGCCGTGACGGAGTCTACACCCGGGGCGCTTTTATTTTTACGTATGTGCTGATGGGAGTATTTGGCTATTTCCTTGTTCTGATCGCCTACCTGAACCGAACCCGCGACCGCACCACCTTTATGGTAAAAATTGTGGGTATTTCCCTGGTGACTTTTCTGCTCTTGATGCAATTTTTGAGCCTTTCCAGTTTGAATGACCGGGAAGCCAGTTATGATGAATTACATGTGGAATATGCCAATCGGGCTGTGGAAGGCGGCGAGCGGCATAGCGATATCGAGTATATTATCAGCTATGCTGATGGGGATTACAAGTTGACCTATCAGACTGCGGACCCGGGCGTGGATTTCAATGAGCACAGCCAGGACTGGAATAATACAGTCCATTTTGAAAAAATCAACGCGATGGCCGAAATCGGCTTTCGCGAGGCTTTGCTCGCGTACTTGAAATCGATTACGGAACAGCCTTTTTTTAGCGGCTATCGCGATGCTCTGATCCGTTATGTGACGGATGCGGAAATGGAAGGCCCCGATTTAAAGGCGGCCGTGCTGGAGTACATTAAAGATGATCTGAATACCATCGGCCGGGTGAATACGACCAAACTGGAAAAAATCAATGTGGAAACCAACCCGGAAAAACTGGATGAGTTTTTGGATGGCGATAAGGCTAATGTTCAGGCTTTTTTGACCGCCATGAAAACTCACCTGGCCGGAGAAACCGACAAGGATCCCGAAGTCAGAAAGAAACAAATGATGCGTTTTTTTAGTCCCTTTTATCCGGCTCGGACGCGGCACTATCGCAAAGCGGTCGACGAAGATTTCGATCATTACAAGCACTTTACTTCCTTTATCATCTATAAGCCGGTTCAGGATAAGGTCTACGAGGTTGGCTTCAGTTATCGGGTCTACCGAAAATACATTCATGTCGTAGCCTTTCGACAAATTGTCATTCTGTTTGGCGTGCTGCTTGTATTGGTAGTCATCTTTCCTTTCTTTTTTCGCGGCAGCCTTTTGAACCCGCTCAATTCACTGGTGCGCGGCATTCGCAAGGTGAATAAAGGCGATCTGAGCGTGCGGGTGCCCATCCACGTTCAGGATGAGATCGGCTTTCTGGCCGAGTCCTTCAATAAAATGGTGATTTCAATTGCTGATGCCCAGGAAAAGCTGCAGGATTATGCCCATAACCTGGAAGAAAAGGTCAGCATTCGGACGGCCGAGCTCAATGAAACCCTGGAAAATGTCAAGAAGCTGAAAACCCAGCAAGACGGTGACTATTTCCTGACGGCCCTCTTGCAAAAGCCGCTCAACTATAATGCCAACAAGTCCCGGCT
Source organism: Leptospiraceae bacterium (assembly GCA_020441005.1). Classification (GTDB taxonomy): domain Bacteria; phylum Spirochaetota; class Leptospiria; order Leptospirales; family Leptonemataceae; genus JAGRNA01. The sequence goes on along the minus strand of JAGRNA010000141.1, from coordinate 6,889 downwards.
GGTTACAACAGAACTGTATTTGGAGCAAAAAAAGAAATTCGATTTTAGAAACAAGCATTCCGACCTGGGTGGAGATTTGTGCGTTACCGGAAATCTACGTCTCGGAACGGCCAACGATTACCGCCGCTATGTTGTGGCATTGAATGCCGACGCGATGGGTAAATCGATGCAGGGTGCCGGCGGTGCCCTGGTGCTGGGTGTTGTGATGAATTCCATCATGTCGCGTTCGGCCAAGGGCGACCGTATCCTGGACTCGACTCCCGAGCAGTGGCTGACCGAAGTGTATGAAGAAATTCATGGCGTCTTTCTGGCCTTTAATGGCTCCATGGTAATTTCGTGTGTCCTGGCGATGGTCGATGAGCAGTCCGGCGATATGTGGTATTTTAATGCTGAGCACCCCTTTCAGGTTCTGTACCGCAACAAGGCTGCTTCATTTATCGAGGAAGAGTTGCGTTTGCGCAAGGTTGGTCTGGAGTCCGAGTTTCCGTTTAGTGTCTTTCATACCCGGTTGCAGCCCGGGGATGTCGTTTTGATGGGTTCTGACGGTCGGGATGACATCAATACGGCTCCCCCGGGAGAGTATCGGGAAATCAACGACGACGAGTTCCTGTTTTTAAAGCGGGTCGAAGAGGCCGATGGCAGCGTTGAGGGGATCATCGCCGGTCTCAAGGATTTTGGCGAAATCACCGATGACCTGTCACTGGTGCGCATTGGTTTTCATGAAGCGGGCAGCGAATTGTCCGATGGTGATGAATTGCCAGTTGCGGATCGCACGGTCATTGATATCGATCTGGAAGATGAGGGGGCCCTGAAACGTTCTGCTCCCGATGCCGCCCCCGGAACCTTTGAGGAGTTGCTGGAACAGGGCAAGAATCTGGCCCAGCAAGGTCGCCATGCCGAGGCCCTGCAAAAACTGAACGCGGCCTATGAAATGAACTCCGAGCACCAGGTGCTGCGCAAAATGATGGCTGTGCTGACCTTCAAAGAAAAGGATTACGAACGGGCGATCCATATTCTGGAGCAGTATTTACAAGAAGACAATGAACTGGTTGATTTTTGGCTATATCTGTCCATTGCCCACAAGCATGCCGGTGATGCCGACAGTGCTCTGGAGGCTGCGCAACGGGTCTATGAAATGAGTCCGGAGCGGGTGGTGAATCTGGTCAATATTGCTGACCTGTATCTAAAGCGCGGCAACAAGGGTTTAGCCCGGGAGTTTCTGGAAAAAGCGCTGGAACTCGATCCGGATAACCGCCAGGCGCGCAGCATTTCGGAACAATTGGCTGGTTAATACCCGCAAACGATCACAGGTATGATTCTAAGAATACAGGATGTCCTCAAGCGCGTCAGCGCCATGAACCGGGAGCTGGAAGAGCTGAATCAGCTGCGCAAGCGCATTCCCCGGGAACGCAGCTATACCGACGGTTTGGAAGTGGCCATTGACAAGCAGGTGAACGATCTGTTAAATCGCAAGATCGCCTATGAGGAACTGGAATTGGAAAATGTACCGGCAGAACTGCTGGTTCAGCTGCAGAAAGTCGATATGGCTACCGCTAGCCGGATGCAATCCAACCGCCTGCAGGTTAGCGCACTGGAGCCCTCGGCCAGCGAGCAAAAGGTGCTGGATTTTCTGCGGGATATGCCCAAGGTCGAACTGCATCTGCATATGGAGGCCTGCATCTCCAGCCAGACTCTGGCCGGCATGCTGAAACGCAATCAGGTCGATTACTCGCAAAGCGAGCTGGAAAAGCTGTACGAGTTCAATAACTTACAAGAATTTATAAAACTGTTTTTGTTTATTCTGGATTCGATCAAAACTCCGGATGACTTTGAATTGATCTTTCAAAACTTGCGCGAGTATCTGGAGAGCAATAATATCCGTTATGCCGAGGTCTTTCTGGCACCGTCACGCATGATACAAAATGGACTGGATTTCAATGAAATTGCATGGACCCTGGACCGGCTGGCCAACCAATGTGAGCGCGAAGGCGGTCCGGTTGTCCGCTATTTGATTGATGTGTCCCGCACCTTTGGGCTTGAAAATGCATCGCGCAATTTGCAAAGGGTACTGGATGCCAAGGCCACCAATATCATCGGTATCGGACTCGGTGGTGCTGAATTAATGGGTCCCGCGCACGAATTTGGTCCGGTCTTTGAGCAGGCCCGCGCGGCCGGACTGCGAGCAGTCGCGCATTCCGGTGAGGATGACGGTCCCTGGTCGATCCGCGACACGGTGGAAATTCTGAAAGCCGAGCGCATCGGCCACGGTACATCAGCGATCCAGGATCCAGATTTGTTGCAGCTTTTGAAAGAAAAACGCATCCCGATCGAAATTTGCCTGACCTCGAATATTTTTACCGGCAAATATGTGCGGCGGGCCAAGGACCATCCTGTCCGTCGGTATTACGATGAAGGCCTGGTATGCACGGTCAATACCGATGATCCCGAGATTTTCAATGTCACTTTGACCGATGAATACTGGAAGCTATACAAAGAAGTGAATTTTCGAATCAGTGAGCTGGTCGACATGAATCGTATGGGTGTCTTTGCTTCTTTTCATCCCCGGCCGGCCGAGCTATGGCAGGGCTTTGATCAGGAAATCAAGCAGCTGCGCAGCCAATATCAGGTCTAGCCCGGCAGCCTGTATGCAGTTTACCACAGCTCGGCGATGGTATGGCGAGTCTGATTAAAGTATAGCATTCTAAATTCAGCATCAACATCAGCAGCCTGAAAACGGCTGATGGAGCAATTATCTAGCTGTGTGCGGATCACAAAGGGCAGGCCTAGCTGCAAGAACACGGCACTCAGGCAGCGCAAGGTATTGCCATGCGCGACTACTACGGCTCGATGCTGCTTGCGGGCATCAACTGCCGCCGATACAAGATCTGCCAGAAAGCGGGTTGTCCGCTGCAATACATCCAGTATGCTTTCGCCACCCGGCCAGGGAGCCTCGGGATGAGCCTTATGCCAGGCTACCCGCTCCGGATCCAGCTCATGAAAAATGCGACCTTCAAACTCCCCGCAGTCGATCTCTTGTAAGTCTGCATGCACGCTTTCACCGGGCAGCTTTTGCCCGTTGGCCTGTGATCGGATCAAGGCACTGGTTTGTCGGGCTCGGCCCTGTGGGGAGACCCACCAGTAATCGGGTATCCGGCTGGATGCGAATAAGGCCCGGCCGGCGGCGATGGATTGCTCCTGGCCCAGCTCGGTCAGTTCAGAGTCCAGGCTGCCCTGGATGCGGTGCTCGGCATTGAAGCGGGTCTGACCGTGACGGATGAGCAGGATATCGATTGCCATATCTTTCGGCGGAACGGTACAATGAAATGGATTAGAACGCTGTTAGCGCAGCCCGGACAAAACTGGTGACCGGCGCCTGCTCGCGGGTATCTTCCAGGCTTTCCCGCAGTTCATTGACCACGGTCTGGGCATCGGTGACCAGCGTATTCGCATTCGCATGCAGTTCATCATCATTGACGAGCAATCCCAAGGTGCCGTTACCATTGTTAATTTTCCCGGTAATGGATCGAATGTTTTCGATGGTTTCGCGGACATTGCGCCGGTTTTCGCTGATCATCTCGGAAAGTCCGGCTACCGGATCACCGCTTGATTCACCTTGCAGCTCAATATAATTCTGACTGCCGCGGGCAGCTAGCTGCTTGTCCAGCGCGGATTCGCCCTCGCGGGACAGTTCGGCCACTGGAGTCGCCAGAATGGGCAGTTCTTTGGCAATGTGGCCTTGCTTGTCGGCGACCGAGCTGCCCGGGTTGATGGCAATGACCTTGCCTGACAGGATCGATTCATTCTTGATTTCAATGGAATAATTCTCGTAAAAGAGCACCTGTTTTTTAAGCTCCAGGGTTACAGCCACTCGTTGACCGACCCGTTCGGGATCATCGGCGGCTACAATTTGATTCTGCGCATTGACGGAGACCAGATCAACATTGTCAATTGTGCCGGAAGGCACGCCTAGCACGGTAACGCTCGAGCCGGTCTTGATCCCTTCGGCATTATCAAAGAATACAACCATCTGACGGCCGCGGGAGGCAAAGGGACCGCTTTCTGAAATAATGGTAAAGAAACCAACCAGGGCCAGGGCACCAAAAAAGAGCACACCGACCAACAGATTCTGATACCAGTTCATTTTTTTTGTACCCTGCCTGTCATTTAGCGGATCCGGCCTGGATTAGTTCTCACCAATGCGCAGGCCGTCCGCCAGTTCGTTGGTATCATCGGCCTTGATCTCAACACCTTTGCGTTCCAATAGCTGGCCGCATTTCTGGATGGCCTTGACCAGCCCCGCCGCCGGCGTACCGCTTTGCATTCCCTGGCGGATCAGGCTGACCACTTCATCCCAGTCGGATTGCTCGACTTTGGAGTTAATGCCGCTGTCGCCGATCACATGCACGCGGCGTTCATAGCCGCTCATAAATAATAAAATTCCGGTGCGGTCACGGGTGTCGAATACTTCTTCGGATACAAAGGCTTCCAGTGCGCGGGCCGCCGTGCGCCGGCTGATCAAATCGCTGCCGGCAAACAGGCGTCGGAAAAAAGGGATAAAAGACAAACCAACGCCCACTAGCATGCTTAGTCCGATTAGGGCCAAAATTTCAAACAGGCCCAGCGATTGCCAGGCACCAAAATAATTCGACTGAGTGGCTGCCAGACCGATACCGAGCAAAGTGGTCAGGATGGCTCCGCGCCAGATGCCCTCCTGATAATCATCACTACGTTCAACGTAGTAGGGCACAATTTCACCGGAAGTGCTTTTTTCGGCTTCGGCGACCGCGTTTTTGATTTGGATTTGATCTTGCTCGCTAAAAGGATGAGTGGCCATAATTCTATTCGCCTGTTGGTGCTGGAGTGAATCTAAACAGTTCACAGGCCCTGTGAGCGTCAACCGGTTTTATTGCAAATCCGAGGCGACAAATGAAAGCATCCTTGCGAACTGGTCCTAACCTGATTCGGCTGATTTGGCCGGAGCGTGTGCTGATTGCATTCCTGATCCCGGACAGACAAGCAGTCAGCGGCCGCCTGATTTCCTATGCAAGCAAGTACGCAGACACTTAAAGAACAAATTAGCGCTGTTTTGGAGCAAGCCCTGGATCGAGTCGCCAGCGTCGGAGCGGACCGGCCACCGGTGCGGCTGGAATACGCCCGTGATCCCAAATTTGGTGATTATGCCTGCACTGTGGCCATGGATAAGGATACCAGGGCCCTGTTCAGCGCGGTGAATCCAGAGTACAAAAAACCGCGTAATTTTGCGGCCGCGATAGTGGACGCCCTGCAGAATCAGATTCCGAATTTGTTTCAGTCGGTCGAAATCGCCGGGCCGGGTTTTATCAATCTGCGTTTGAGTGATTCCTTTATGATTGACCGGCTGCAGGCCGCCGCCCTCGCCGGTGAAGCCTTTGGACGCAGCCACAGTGCGCATCCGCGGCGGATCATCTTTGAATTTGTTTCGGCCAACCCGACCGGACCATTGAATATTGTTTCGGCCCGCGCGGCAGCATTGGGGGACAGCTGCTGTAACCTCCTGGCCGCTGCCGGGCATCAGGTGCACCGCGAATTCTACGTGAATGATTATGGCAATCAGGTCAAGCTGCTGGGGCAAAGCAGCCTGCTGCGAGCGGCGGAGTTGGAGGGTGTGCCGCTGCGTTTTGCAATCAAGAATGAAGATGCTACACTGCATTATCCGGATGGTCCGGGCCTGGCCTTTCCGACGGACGGCTATCACGGCGATTATCTGGTTGCGATCCTGCAGGATCTGCGCAAGCAGACTCATGCTGCGTGGCCTGCCGAGCCGGTTATAGAGCGCTTGCGTAGCCTGGCTGCGTCCGGTGGGCAGGCCCTTGACTGGAGCGCTGATACCGCAATCAGCGCGAGTGCCGATCAGCTGGGCACGGCAGTTCTAGACTGCTTTATGGCCAGCCAAAAAGCCGATCTGGAACGCTTCAATGTCCGTTTTGATGAATTCTATCGGGAAAGCGGATTGCACAAGAGCGGTGCCGTGCTCGCTATGGCCGGCCGGTTGGGCAGCCATGTGTATACCGCGGCCGGCAAACAGCTTTTCCGCAGTACAGATTTTCAGGATGATAAGGACCGGGTCATTGTCCGCGATGACGGTCGACCGACGTATTTATTGGCTGATATCGCCTACCACCAATCCAAGCTCGAACGCGGTTTCGACGAGATCATTAATATCTGGGGGCCGGATCACCACGGCTACATCGCCCGTCTGGGCGGCGCGATGCAGGCTCTCGGGCTGCCTGCCGAGAAGTTCAGGGTATTGATCGCCCAGCAGGTCAATTTACTGGATAACGGGGAACCGATCAAGATGAGCAAGCGAGCCGGGAAGGTGATCACCATGCAGGAGCTGCTAGACGAAGTGCCGCTAGATGTGGCCCGGTATTTTTTTGTTATGCGTTCTTTCTCGGCTCATCTGGATTTTGATTTCGCGGCTGCCAAAGATACCAGCGATCAAAATCCGTATTACTATGTGGCCTATGCGCATGCCCGTATTCAGTCCATATTCCGCACCCTGGCGGCCGAGCGCGGATTACAACCAGAGTTTGATTCCAGTGCCATGCTGCGTCTTGAATGGAGCGCCGAGCGCAGGGAGCTGCTTTGGCACCTGTTGCGTTTTCCGGAAGAAATCCAGGCTGCAGCTCAGGGGCCGGAAGTCCATCATCTGATCAATTACCTGTATCAAATTGCGTCTACCTTTTCCAGTTTTTACAACCGGCGCGAGAACCGCATCAAGGAACAGAGTGATGCGGATGCCCGCTCGTTATTGGCGCTCCTGTCGGTTACGGCCCTGGTGCTGCGCAATGGGCTCAAGCTATTGGGCATGCATGCGCCTGATCAGATGTAGAAGCAGGCAGTGGGATTA
>JAGRNA010000140.1 GCA_020441005.1 Leptospiraceae bacterium | reverse complement strand
TCAGAATGTATTTATCGCCTTTCTTGACTGCTGTGGTTGACATGCCCGGCACGTCCGATCCGGCACCAGGTTCACTAAGACAAAAGCTGACACCCACATCGCCGTCCACTATGGGACCAAACCACTTTTTCTTCTGATCATCGGTGGCGCCTTTCATGATTGGCAGAATGCCCAGGAAGGTAACCCCATAGGCGAGCGTGATTCCCAGACAAGCTCTGGAAAGCTCCTCAGTCATCAAAGCCACTTCCAGAGTGCCATACCCCATACCACCATACTTTTCTTCGATTGGCATGCCGTTAATGCCCAGTTCCTTACGCATCCGCTTGACCAGATCCATAGGGGACTGGTTTTTTTCATCGTATTCGGCAGCAATAGGCCTGATTTCCGCCTGGGCGAATTCGCGCACAAGGTCGCGAATCTGGATTTGATCGTCTGTTAGATATTGTGGCATAGTCAAACATGCCAGGCGGCCCTAAACCGGCAAGTTGAAAATAAAAAGAGGATTACCCCTGTAATATCGCTTTATCGCGTAGTGTAACACATCCTTACCTGGATTCGGTGACTGGTATATCGGAGTAATACAGATCTGGAAAGGCACGATACATATTTTCTCGACCATATTTTTGGACAAAATTCTGGCGGGCAATTGCGGCTTTGCGTTTGTGCTGGCCATATTCTACACTAAACTCTAATTGGCCGGTCGTCCAATCGTAGACAAAAAAAACCTCATCTCCGTCGGCCGGCTGTGCTACCGCATTCAGGGCCTGGTCACTAAAGAATGCAATCGGCGTGGGTGGCAAGCCTTTGCGTTTGTAAACATTGTAGGGTGATTGAATTTCCAAATCTTTAAACAGCAGGAAGGGACGATGAAAACCCAGGGCATATTCAACCGTGGGACAGGATCCCAAAGTTTGACCTTTTTGCAGCCGATTCAGAAAGACCCGCACAACCCGATCGTACTGCTTGTTGGAAACAGCCTCCTTTTCGGCGATACTGGCCAAAGTCAATTGCTGAAAAGGACTCAATCCATATCGATCCGTGCGGGGATATACCTGTTCTGCAGAGTCCAGGAGACTCAGTACAACTGTGTGAAAATCCGTATTGGCCGCAAAGCGATAGGTACCAGGCCGAAACATGCCTTCAAACCGACGACGCAGCAGCAACTCCGGTCCCAGAAAAGCATAGCGCTTCATCTGCCTATCCTGCGCAATTTGATCCAGCTGCGCACAGGCTCCTTCCATTCGTGTATTTTGCTCCATGCGCTCGCACCAGTCTTGCACCCGCTCATCGGAACGAACCTCGAACTGGAGCTGCTCCCCCGCGGGCGCGGCCTGGCAATGCTGACAAGGGATGCATGATAATAATAAAATGAGCAAACTAGATGTAGTGTTTTTCATCGGAACAACGCCATTCCGTCATCGCTACACAGCTCCACAATGCAAATATAAAACCGGGGGGGATTGGCAGCCTGTTTAGCGCTCTCCATCGGCTCTGGTTTAAATTACAACCATTTCGTGGATTAAAAAAATTCATTGATCAATTCAAGCATTGGTTTAGCTCATACCTATGCGCAAGATGATCTGGCTTTGTATTTTGATTCCGCTGGCAGCCTCACTACAGGCTTTGGAAATCGGCAATAATCCCCGTTTTTCGATTCGCTATGAAACCGCATTTGTGAATCGGGCTGTCTTTCTCAGGGACAGTCAAACGATTGCTGTCGGCACCACGAAAGATGTACAGCTATGGGATACCCGCAGCGGCCAAAAAATCAAGACTCTGGGCTCTCATGCCAACAAGGTCATGAATATTGTGCTCTCAAAAACCGGCCGCTATCTGGCTACCTACGCCTATGGGGCAGAAGTCAAGGTTTGGGATCTGAAAGCCGGTTCAGAGCGCACCGCTTTGAAACCTGCAGATTACACCCATAGCATCGCGATCTCACCCGATGATCAGTTTCTTGTGCACGCCGGTGAAACTGTGCATGTCCGTAATCTGGGCAACGGCACGGAAGCCTTTCAATTCAAGCCGGGCACCGGCCTGGTTACAGATATGCAATTCGACAATACCGGTCGCTATCTGGTTCTGGGACTATCGAATGGCAACAAAGGCATTGAAATCTATGACTTTACAACGCGCAAACTGGTCCGCCGCATAGAGACAGGCATGGATGTGACCTGTCTGGTTTTATCGCCGGACAATCAGCTACTTGCCGCCGGCTTGATGTATCCGGAACAGCGCGGGCAGCAGTTCAGTGGCAGCATCACCATGGTTTCTTTCCCCACCGGTCAGAAGCTCTACGAGCTTGGCAAAACCAAAGGCCATGTGACCGGGCTGGCCTTCCATCCGCAGGAGAACATCCTCGCTTCCACGCAGTATTCCAGTAGTCCCAGTTTTTATCTGTGGGACCTGAAACAAAAAAAAGCATCCTACGAAAAAAAGGATGTCCGGCGCAACACCGAAGCTGTCGGATTCAGCCCGGATGGCAAATCCTTGTTTGTGGTAAATACCAGCTTTGGCAACCTGGGCAATCCGTCCAAACTGGATGTCTACGATACTGGCACAAAGGCCGACCTGAGTCAGACCGGCGGCTCTAATGACCTGAGTACTTTCAAAAAAGGTCAACGAGTACGGGCCTTGATAAATACACAATGGTATACTGGTGTTGTCGATAAGACCGGTAATGGACATTACCTGTTAAAAATGGACAATCGCCAGCCGGAGTACTGGAAGTGGGTCCGGCCTGGCGATCTGCGCCCCATTAAATAAAAACTTGCGAATTAAAGCTGCTCATAGTATAGCAGCCGGACGAACCGGGATATTACTTACCGGTATCGGACGGCAAATATGACCAGACCGATTGTATCAGCAGTTATCATTGATGATGATCCAGTCAACAATTTGATCTGCGAAAGAGTGTTGCAGTGCGGCAATTTTGCCAGGCAAATCATTATCCATACGGAAGTGAAAACCGCTTTGGAATTCTTTGCTACCCCTCAGGAGAAAGAAAGCGCCACCAGCCAGGTGATCTTTCTGGACCTGAATATGCCTGTTCTGAACGGCTGGGATTTTTTGCGCGAATATGATCAAAAAGAGCTGCATCGCGCCAATCGGAAGCTGTATATTTTGAGCTCATCAATATATTCAGCGGACCTGGATCGGGCCCGCGCTCATCCGCTAGTCAACGGCTATATCAGCAAACCGCTGGACCCGGGTCACCTTTCATCCATTGCAGCCGGTAGTCAGGATTTTTTTATCAAAATGCGTTAGGCAATCGAATCCGAGCCCGGCATGCAGTGGTTCCCCTGGCACAACAGTAAACCGGTGAAGTCTGGCATTCTCAGCTTTGGGTTTTGCCGGACTGTTCCAGTTTGGCATTCTCCAGTTGTATTGTCTGATCCAGTTCTTCCCCGCATTCGAGCAACTTTTGCTGTAATTGCAAACGCTCGCCGGCATTTAACCCGTCAGTCTGATTCAGGAGCCGTGCCAATCCGACAATATTGGCAGCATAGCGGCGCACCGTATGAGAGTTGTGAAAGCAATAATCCTTGAGGATATCATTACTGCTTTTCAGGCGCTGATTGCGTCTCTCCAATAGCTGTAGCAAGCGATCCTGTGCGGCCGAGGCATACAGAACAGTCCCCAAAAACAACAGGATACCAAAGAAAAAAGCCAGTCCGGCCGGAATCAGACGCTTGATCCAGATTCGCAACACGCCGCTATATGGCATGCTGGTGACAATGTGTAAACCAAATTCTGCCAGGTAGCTATGGGCCAGGATCAGTTCCTGATCTACGATGATGTTGGTATTCTCAGTATGCAAGCGTTGAATCAACTGTTTATAGGAAGCATTCACCGGATCATCATAATATTTTTTATAATTATGATCTTTGATGGGAAAACGATACTGCCGGTAACCGTCATCGCGCACAATTTCAAGTCCCAGATCGGCAGGCAAGTTTAGTTCCCCCCAGATGAGATGGCCGCCGTCGATCTTGATCCCGGCCGTCATTACGCCCGTGACTTCGCCCTGCAGATCCAGCAAGGCTACCCGCGCTGGTATAACCCAACTGCCCAGCCTCGTAAAGTAATAACTGCGACCCAGTTGCACATGCCGGGTATGCAAGACTGCGGCAAAGCTGTCGCGGGTTTGCTCCATTTTTGACAGATCAGGTAAATTTTGCGACGGTATACCAGAGACCAGTTTGAGTTGGCCGGATGGTGCTGCCAGACCATAGGCGACAATACGCATGTCTTCCTTTTTTAAGGATTCGATCAAGGGCCGACCGCGTTCGGGCTGCTGCAGCGCGCCTCTGGCAAGCAATCGATGACCAATCATACTCAGATAGCTTTCATAATTCTCAAGGCCGTGACGGGTCGAAGCGCTCAGGATCGTGTTCAGATATCTCAAGCGCTGGAATTGTTCACGCTTGACCGCCAGCCACAAGTTATAAGTGAAAAGCAGCATGAGCACAAGCATCAGCCCCAGGAAGGCCAGAGCCACCAATTGAAAGGTCTTGCCGGGCTTCACCCGTATATAGCTCCTAAATCTGCGCATTTGGCGGTTCATCGATGGCGTGCTCGCGTTGCTACTAATCGCTATTACTAGCAGCAATCACACAATTGTTTTTTGCCTGGAATAAAATGTAAATCAGAATAACCAATTTGTTTGACAAAGTCAGGGGCAATAGCCGGTTTTGTCTATGAGTGCTGCTTAAACTAGCTGTATTGCAAGCTTGCAAGCTTCAGTTTTTAAAAGCATTGTCATTTTTTGCAGTTAATTGGCATAAATACAGTTTTGGCCTGTAAGAATGTGGACACCGTTGATAGCGAAGCTTTTGCATTGGTAAAAATCATTCTACCGTCTGTTTTGCAAGCAATTAACTGTCAACAACCCGCTGTCATTCGTAAATCAAATCGTTGTACATACCGGCAACTGCACCAGGCCCCACCTTTCCCCGGATTCAGACCGGCACAATCTGTCCAGCCTGATGCCCGCAGTAGCGGCTCTCTGATTCATTGCCAGCCAGACAGATGAAATTTATCTGACCTGTGCGCCAATTTGATACAATTCACGAAAGCGGGAACAATAACCACCTGCGAACCCTGGCCTTTTTGGGCCGCTATTTATGGCCGGCTGGGCACCTGGACCTAAAGGTGCGCGTTACCCTGGCAGTTGCAGCTTTGTTGACTGCTCGTGGAATCAGCGTTTACACGCCCATGCTGTTTCGTGCCCTGGTAGATCACCTGGGCGGTCAAAGCAGGCTGGAATGGGTGCCTCTGGCACTGGCAACACCAATCGCGCTGGTAGTTTCCTACGGGCTGGCCCGGATATTGCAGCAGCTTTTTGGCGAATTGCGCGATTTTGCTTTTATCCGAGTGGCCCAACATGCGCAGCGCACCATCGCCTTGCAAACCTTTCAGCATTTGCATCAACTATCACTGGCCTTTCATCTGGAGCGGCAGACCGGCGGACTATCGCGCGTGATCGAACGCGGTATCCGCGGTATTCAATTTGTATTAACCTTCATGTTATTTAATATTCTGCCCACTCTGGTAGAGATTGTGCTCGTAACCTCGATTCTGGTTTATGAATTCAACGCCCTGTTCGGGGGGATCGCCTTTGGCACAATCGCCATTTATATCGCCTTTACCCTGATTGTGACGGATTGGCGGTTGAAATACCGCAAACAAATGAATCAAAGCGATTCCGAAGCCAATAACAAGGCCATTGACAGCCTGCTGAATTTCGAAACTGTGAAGTACTTTGGCAATGAGGAGCATGAATACCAGCGCTATGATACTTCTTTAGCACGCTACGAAACAGCTGCGGTCAAAAGCCAGCGCAGCCTTGGTGTACTAAACCTGGGCCAGGGAACTGTGATCGGCATCGGTCTGGTGCTGATTCTGGCAATGGCCGTAAATGGAGTGGAAAACAAGCAGATTACCATCGGTGATTTTGTGTTGATCAACACCTACATGATTCAACTCTTTCTGCCGCTCAATTTCCTGGGATTTGTGTATCGTGAAGTCAAGCAAAGCCTGATCGATATGGACAAGATGTTTGAATTGCGTCTCGTTGATGCCGAGATCGCTGATGCTCCAAACGCGGCAGCACTGCAGTACCATGCACCCGGCGATGGGGATCAACCAGCCGGCCAGGCTACAGTGGAATTTAGAGACGTGCACTTCGCCTACCAGTCAAACCGGCCAATCCTCAAAGAGATCAATTTTACGGTCCAGCCGGGCCATACAGTAGCGATCGTCGGTCCCAGCGGCGCCGGGAAATCCACCATCTCGCGGCTTTTGTTCCGCTTCTACGATATCCAGTCCGGCAGCATTCAAATTAATGGCCAGGATATTCGGCAGTACACCCAGCAGTCCTTGCGTGCAGCCATCGGAATTGTTCCGCAAGACACGGTGCTGTTCAACGATACCATAGCCTACAATATTCAATACGGCAATCCATCGGCAGGACCGGAGCAGATTGAGCATGCATCGCGACTGGCTCAAATCCACGACTTTGTGGAAGGTCTGCCGGAGCGCTATGAAACCAGAGTTGGAGAACGCGGACTGAAACTGTCAGGCGGGGAGAAGCAGCGCGTGGCCATTGCGCGCACAATTCTAAAGAACCCGGCCATCCTGCTGCTCGATGAGGCTACCTCGGCGCTTGATTCACATACCGAGAAAGAAATCCAGTCCGCTCTGCAAGCCGTTGCCCGCGGCCGCACGACCCTGATCATCGCCCACCGTTTGTCAACCATCGTCGACGCGGATGAAATTCTGGTCCTCAAAGCCGGTCAGATTGTCGAGCGCGGCCGGCACACCGAGCTTTTACAGGCCGGCGGGGAGTACTATCAGATGTGGCAGAAGCAGCAGGAAGTCCGCCGCTATGAAGCTGAACTGGAACGCATTGGATCCGGAGATTGAACGCTCACAGACTGGTCCTGATTACCGTCAGGGGTCTACCTGGTTGTGGTTTTGGCGTATTGGGCTGAATAGAAAATAAAACTCGCGTCGCAGACTTTACGATGTCAAAGACGTGACCCATAGCAAGCTCGCTGCTTAATACATCCTGAATTTTATTTACTTCCGTTTCCTCAAAGGGGGAAGGCTCCCCCTGGCTGCAAAATCCCGGTCGGGCCTTGCCACGCTTCGCTAACGGGCCACCCTCCGGGCAGCCCTGCAAGACCCTGGGATTTTTGCGCCACCCCCTCTCACCAGAACACACCTAAACCCCCAAATACGAGGGCGGGATGGACCCGGTGGCTGGGCTCAAGATAGCCGCGTGAAAATACGAGGCCCCTGCAGCCCGCCTTCGCCGGGCACTGGTGGCACTTATCACATGACGGGATTTTTGTCAAGCCACTTTCTGGCGCCAGATATGTAACCCGGGGAGATATGTGA
>JAGRNA010000139.1 GCA_020441005.1 Leptospiraceae bacterium | reverse complement strand
TTGCCGCCCGCCTGGGCCATATCGGGACGGCCGCCACCGCCACCGCCCACCAGCGGGGCAACCGCCTTGATCAGATTACCGCAATGGACGCCGCTTTGGATAGCGGCCTTGTCAGCCGCAAATAACAGCAGAACTTTAGGTGCAGAACATGCGCCTAGAAAAACCACATTGCGGCTCTTTTCGCGTAGCTTGTCAGCCAGCTGACGCAGAGCATCAGCGCTGGCGCTTTCCACCTGGATTGTAATCACTCGGGTATCCCCGACGAGCTCCGCCTGATCGAGGATTTCATCGACGCCTTCCAGTAAGGAAGATGCAGCCGCCTGGCTTTGTTTTTTCTGATAGCGCACCAGTTCCTTGCGCGCTTCGTCCAGTCGTTGGCGCGTCAAGAGTAACTCCCGGGCAACCGACTGCACTGCTGTCGGGTCTTGTTCGATTTGCCGGGTGGTGGCGGCACCCAGGCTGGTCGGCACAGTCAGCTTTTCATAATCGGCAGTGTTGCTGCCGGTGACGCCCTTTGCTTGCTGGTGAAAATCTTCTATTTCGGCGAGGATCTGCGCGATCTCTGCCCGGGACCATGCCAGTACAGCATTGCCAGCCAGGGCTTCGATCCGCCGATTGCCGGCCCCGGGGCTGGCCTCCCGCACAATATGAAAGTATTGAATATCGCCCGTGTTGGCCACATGGCAGCCGCCGCAGAATTCCAGGGAAAGACCGCCCTGGGGACCCATTTGCACGACCCGGACCTCATCGCCATATTTTTCGCCAAAGGCGGCCACAGCTCCCAATTTTTGGGCGTCTGCTTTGGGCATCACTGACGCCTGAACCGGCTCGGCAGCCTGAATAGCCTGCAGGACGGATGCTTCCACCTGCCCTATCTGTTCTTCGGTCATACGCTCCGGGTGGGAGAAGTCAAAGCGCAAGCTTTCCGGCGCCACCAGTGAACCGGTTTGGCCGACATGCTCACCGAGATGGGTCCGCAAGGCCGCGTTGAGCAGATGGGTGGCGCTGTGATGGCGAGTCAAAGCCTGGCGGCGGTCCTGATCAACCACCGCTGTTACTGTATCTGTCGGTTTTAGCACACCGGATTTCAGTTCACCGATGTGGACTGTGATTCCGTTGATCTTGCGGCAGTCGCTGACGGCAAACAAGGCCGTATCATTTTGCAGCGTTCCCTGGTCACCGAGCTGGCCGCCGCCCTCTGGATAGAAAACACTCTCATCTAAAATCACCAGACCGCTTTCGCCACTCTGCAGTTCGTCCACCCGGCGGCCGTCCATACTAACCAGACCCTGGATACTGCCTTTACTCTCCATCGCCTGATAACCGCTGAAACTGGTTGCAAAGTCTTTCGGCAGACCCAGATCCGCCGGCAGCTGCCAGTCCTGCCAGGCAGCATTACTGCGTGAGCGTTCCTGCTGAGCCTGCATCGCCTGATCATACCCGGACTGATCCAGGACCAATCCGTTTTTCAGGGCCAGTTCTTTGGTCATTTCCAGTGGAAAGCCATAGGTATCGTAGAGCACAAAAGCAGCCTGCCCGTCAAATTGATTCGCTGCGCGTTTTTGATGATCAGCGAGAAAGGACTCCCAATACTGCATACCATGATCCAGAGTACGTAAAAAGCGTTCTTCTTCCAGCCGGATACATTCTTCAATCTCAGCCTGCCGTTCTGCCAGATTGGCATAAAATGGTTTATATATTTCTATTACTTTTGGCACAAGGCGATGCAGAATGGTGGTGTGAATGCCCAGCTCCCGCGCGAAGAGCAAAGCCCGGCGGATAATGCGGCGAATTACATAACCGCGGCCGGTGTTGTCCGGGTAGATGCCGTCGGCAATGCTGAACGTTGCGGCGCGCACATGATCGGTGATTACCCGAAAAGGAGCCGGATTGTGCGCCGGATCGTATTGCAGTTTTTTACCATCCGAACGCAATTCACTGCTTAACTCTTCAATGCGGACTATAATCCGGGCCATTTCATCGGTATCATACACACTGCTCTTGTTATTTAACAGAGCAGCGAGGCGCTCCAGACCGGCACCTGTATCGATACCAGTCTGCGGCAGCGGAGTCAACTGGCCCTGCGCATCCTGATGAAACTGATTAAAAACCAGATTCCAGTATTCCATAAACCGCTCACAATCATTGCCCGGCTGGCATGCTTGTTTATCAGCGCAGGTACAGACTTGTTCGCCGCGGTCCAGATACAGCTCGGAGCAAGGTCCGCAGGCTCCGGTCTCTCCCGCCGGCCCCCACCAGTTATCGGCTTTGCCTAATTTGGTAATATGAGTCCGGGGCAGCCCGATTGTGTTATGCCAGTAGTCCGCCGCTTCATCATCATCCAGATAGACGGTCACATAGATCCGGTCCGGATCAAGACCGAGTTCCTGCAGACTAAATTCCCAGGCCAGGTCAATGGCCTCAAACTTGAAGTAATCCCCGAAACTGAAGTTTCCGAGCATCTCGAAAAAAGTACAATGCCGGTCGGTCTGGCCTACTTCTTCGAGGTCAGTTGTGCGCAAGCATTTTTGGATACTACTCAGGCGGGGATGCGGCGGTCGGCTGGTACCGGCAAAATAACTCTTGAACTGGACCATTCCAGCGGTTGTAAACAGCAAGGTCGGATCACCGGCCGGTATCAAGCTCGCAGATTGGGCCTGCTCATGATCATGGCGATGGAAAAAATCAATCCATTTGCGCCGAATTTTGGCGAGTGTAAATTCTGTTTCTTGCCCGGACATGCCTGCTCCCAACACCATCAGTTCTATAGTTTTTGGCTATAGTTTGGAGCAATGAAGCGGAATTCTCACCCCTTGACAAGGCTTATTTGGATTTGCGCAATGAGCTGGGCGCTGCCAGGCTGCTGCGATAGAACTTCTCAAGACCGTAGGGATCATCGAAGGACTTGACCGGCAACTGGATGGCGGAACAGACCCGGGTATCCGGCGAGTGCCCTTTCCAGCGCTGGTATTCCCAAAGAGTAAAGTAATAGAAAGGATCTGGCTTCCAGGTTATTGCAGCACAGAGGTGATCCACAATTTCGCTTTCATTCGCTGGCAAGCCCGCTTTTAAAAGCTGCAAATTCAGATCAGCAAAGACCCATTGCAGATTGTCATTGGCCGGGTTCATCAGTAAGGCAAAGTCCAGTAATTGCATTGTTCGCTGCTGACTCTGCTCCCTGCCCGGGTCTATGGTTCCAGCGTTGAAGATAGCCGGCCACCAGGTGCCAAAGGATTTGCGGGCCTCGATAACCGGTATGGAACAAGCAGTGATATACAGCACCAGAATCTGCATCAGGAAAGCGCAAGACACAGCCAGTAGTCCGGTCAGCCGGGCGCCCAGCACCTCGGAAAGCCTGGTCGTGCGGCGCAAAGGCCTTTCCAGCGCCAAATTCCATCCCAGCACAAACCAAAAAATGCCTGCCACAATCAATCGGTTGGAAGTAATTTCTACATAACTGTGGATGGCCACCATCAGCAGCGCCAATTTGGCCACTGCAAATCCCTTGCTGTGATGATCCCGGGGCACAGCGCGTAGACCCAAATACAAGAGTCCCAAAAAAAACAGAAAGGCCGGCACGCCCGCGCTATAAATCGTGTGCAGGTAATCATTATGCGGATCGGTTCGGATCCAAATGGAATTGCCCGTGATACTATCTCGAATCAGATCAATATTCACGCCGGCAACCCGGAAAAGATAGAATGAATGGTATTCGCCGGTCCCGATAGCGAGTGCTCCGGGCGCGGATTGGAGATAGCCGGCAACTAGTTTCCATAACGAAATGCGATACAGTGTATTCAGATCATGGACGTACGGCTGCACAAAGTAGAGGACCATTCCGGGCACAAGCAGTATCAAGACCAGGGTCTGAATTGCTACCAACGACTCCTTATTCATGACCCGCCAGGAGACCCAGGCTGCAGCCAGGACTAAAACCGATCCGGTCAAGGCTGCGATCAAACCGCTAGAATTACTGAACCACGCCGCACACAATAGCACAAGCAAAACAGCGGTCAAAAAAACAGTCTGTGTTCTGGATTGACTGGTCCGCATTAAATACAGCGTTACAAAAATTGATAAACCGAAGAGCATGGCATAGTGATTCGTATTGACGAGCATAAAATGCACACTGGCCAGGGTAATACGATTATAAAGAAAAAGTGTGGCCATTAAGACGGCCACACTTGCCAGGGACCACAGCACAACCAGAGCTGCTTTTTTACTGGCCATGATCTTCGCAAATACAAGGCTCACCAGGAACAGTATGGGGAAATAGAATTGCCGAAAGAGCATATCGGAATGGGCGTCAGCCAGAAAAAGAGAAATAAAGCCGGATAGATAGTATACAGCCGCCAGGATCACAAAAATCTGCTCTGAACGGGTAATACGAATTTTATGCAACTGGATCGTAGACACTAGACCAAAGCCCAGTATAGCAATTTGCCAAAAAAATACAGACGAGGCAAAATGATGCCAGTCCACGATAGAGTGACTAAAGGGCGGCAAGAGCAAAAAAAGCAACAGGGTCGCACGAATCGTTAGCTGGTATCTTCTTAAACGAAAATGAATATAAAGCAGATAAACACTGACATTAAATATTTTTATTATTTTTAGCAGGCCGGAATCCACTCCCTTGAGCCAGCAAGTATAGAAGTAGCCTTGAAAGAGCACGTTTACTAGCAACAGTACAATCAGGTCTGCCCGCGCATGCCTGCTTTTAACATACTGTTTCCATCTGCCTCGTTGGTACCCAAGCGCTATAGCTACTTGCAAAATCAATGTGTACCACAGATGCTTGTGATTATCTGTCACAATAATAACAAAGCTGAATCCCAACACGAATAAAGTGATTGTCTGTAGTTTGTGCAAAGCGGATCGCAAACGAGCGAACGGCTGTTTTTGATGCTCAAGCATGCCGCTCTTCCTTATGCCGCACTAAAGACTCCACTAGCAACAAGGACAGCTGTGCCCTTTCAACCAGACTATCCACCCACATGATTTCATTGTGGCTGTGGATGTCCCGGCCGCGTACACCCAGAGTATCAATATTTGGCAAACCGCCGGCCAGCAGTTTGTTACCGTCGCACACGCCGCCCGAATCTTTAAGTTCCAGCGGGATCCCCAATGTAGTCGCACAACCCTGGGCCAGCTGCAACAGGGCCGCGGTTTTTTGATCCACCAGTTTGGGGGGCGAAGAAAATTCACCGAACAACTGCGCTGTAAAGCCATCGTTGGCATTGAGCTGATTTGTCAGGGCCTGTAATTCGCTTTGCACCTGATGCATGGCAGCCAGACTACGCACGCGCGCATTAAAACGCACAACCGCTATATCAGCAACCACATTGACCGGACCGCCGCCGTCGATGGAGCCGACATTGATAGTGGTTCCGTTGGCTGCTGAACTCATTTCTGCTAATTGTACAACCGCCTGGGCCGCTAAATGAATGGCACTGCGACCCGCAAAGAATTCACGGCCGGCATGCGCGGCGCGGCCCTTGATTAGCAGGGTAAAATTCCCGCTGCCTTTACGATTGGCAATCAGGGAACCATCTGGTAATGCCGGCTCATACAACAGACCAAAATCGGCGGAGCGGGCCAGTTCCGGCATCAGCGGCATGGAACCGGGTGAACCAAGTTCCTCGTCTGTGTTCAGAAAAACCTGCCACTCGATCCGGGCGGCCAGCGGGCTCTGCTCAATGGCGCTCAGCACCTGGTGAATCACAGCCATGCCGCCCTTGGCATCCGCGACTCCCGGACCGTGCAAAATACCGCCTTCCCTTCTTTGGACAGAATCAAAACCGCCATCCGACGGATATACCGTATCCAGGTGAATCATGAAAAGCAATCGCAATGCATGCAAGCGTCGCGGACCCTGGATGGCCAGACAGGGCGCCAGTGGCGTGTGCTGCTGGCGGCCCCTGGAATCGATTTCTATCAGATCCGGCAGTTCAATACTACTGATTCTGCTGGCCAGCGGGGCGAAGGCCTCGCTGACCATGCCGCTGAGCCGCCGAATCCCGTCGGGATTCAAACTATGTGTGTTTACCCTGGACCATTCGATGGTATGGTTCAGCATGCGCTCCGAATCGGCCTGGATGATTTCCAGTAATGGCCGGCTGTCGGTATCAGTTTTTGATTTCAAAAACTTCCTTGTTCGCGGCGATCCAGTCCAACAAACGGGATACGCCCTCGCGCGGCTTGACCTGCGGCTGAAATCCAAAGGCTTTGCTAGCCTGATCAATATCGCAAATGAAATAGCGCATGTCGCCGGGGCGCTCGGCATGGTATTCGATTTCCGGTTTCGTTCCCAAAATTTCGCCAATCATATTGATACATTCAATCAAGCTGATTTTATGACCCGGCCCGCCGCCAATATTGTATACCCCAGGGACTGGATTCTTGAAATAATCAAGATAGGCTTTGGCGCCATCGGAAGCAAAAATAATATCCCGCGCCTGCTTGCCGGTCCCAAAGATACGCAAAGGCAAGCCAAACACAGACCGGATGGCAAAGTTGGCTACCCAGCCATGATCCTCACCGCCAAACTGCCGCGGTCCATAGATCCCGGTAAACCGAAAAGTGGCCGCCGGAGTATCCAGCAGATCTGTAAAAGTGCGCACATAATGCTCGGCTGACATTTTCGAGGCATGCAGGGGAGAAATCTCGCCCACCATCACCGGCTGATCTTCACCGATCGCAACCGGGTCGCGCTCGTAAGATGTGGCACTCTCTGTCAGACTATTGTTAATATGATTCCCGTAAACATGGATGCTGGAGGTATTCACGCACGGAATCTTGTGCTTGCGGGCAGCATCCAGCACATTAAAGGTACCCAGCACATTCGTGTTAAAATCCAGACGGGGGTCTTCCCAGCTGATGGTCATGGCCGGCTGGGCCGCCGTATGAATAATAAAATCGCAACCGCTGCTATGATCCTTGAGGGCCTCTTCATCGCACACATCGGCCTTGACCATCTCACAGCCCATGCCCTGCAGCTCGTTCCAGTTGAACATGCGTGTTTTTTCGGTACCATAGCCGGTGCGACCCAGCTCATATTTGGTCATCGAGTCGTAGCTGACAACTTCCCAGCCTTCTTGACGAAAAAACTCACATACATGCGATCCTAAAAATCCGCATCCGCCTGTTACCAATACTTTCATTTTCTCTTTTCCTACGCTAAAATCTTTTTGACGTCCTTGGGAACGCCCGCTGCCAGGACCTCTTTTTCTGTGCCCAAATCTTTCATCACATCCATACTCAGGCGCTGGCTGGTCTTCCCGGGACCGAAATCCAGGAAATGAGTGACCTGGGCGTTCAGCACACCCGGGCTGACCGATTTATGCCAATACAGGGGCTCGATGGCCATGTCTTCGTACATCTTGATTGGCAGACGTTCACCAGTCGTGGCCATATCAACACCGTCGACAAAAGAATACACCGGCCGTTTTAAATCGGCTCCGGTGTATGTAAAACCGATGTGTTTGATTTCGGGCTCAAAAATATCCCGGATTGATTTCATCAGCGCACAGTGAAAGGGACAGGTTGTCCGCAAATAGACAAACTTGATTTTTTTCTCGGCCAGTTCTGTATTATATTTGCGATGAAAGGCGATCAGCGAAGAGCGAAACGAGGACAAAATCCGGTTCGCCGGCGAGTTGTACAGGCTGATATATATCTGTTGATCTTTTGGCAGATCTGGATTGATCGCGTCTACCAAACCCTGGATATACTCATGGGACTCGCCCAGCACAGCTACCATGGGAGCCGGGGCAGAGCCGCCCAGTTCTTCCGAAGCGCTGATTTCCTCTTGTGTTGGAGCAAAGTACGGATACGCTTTTTGTGCACTGACGCCCAGATACAAAAGATACTTAACATATTTTTCGAGCCCCTCCAGATACTGCTTGCCGCTCAGGTCTTGTGCCATGAGACAAGCAGGGATCAGACCCTGACTATGACCGGTGGCAGCCACTGTATATTGCAACATCTTCTCCAGCGGGAAGCCGTTTTGACGCAAGTTTTCCACATGCGCCAGCTGCGTAACCTGGATCATGGGGATCGAAACTGCAGCCGTGGCCAGATAGTCCTCGCCGGGAATGCTGTCGGCATTTTCCAGCCAGGAGCGCGCATCGATACCATGCGGTAGTCCGATGCTGCCATCGACCCGCGGACGCTCCGCTTCGATCGCGCCCAGGACCACATCAAAAAACTGCTTGAACTTGTCATCACCGTAGTATGCAGCTAATTCCTTGATCCAGGGGGCGCCCTGACCGCCAAACTGCAGATAAAAGCGGGCGTTGCCAGCTTCGGCTTGTTTTAATAGTTCACTCATGCACTGATCCTTCCTCTGTCCGGATGAACGGACTTATTTGTTGACTCGCTCCACAAAGCTGAAATCACGCAGGTCCACCTTGATCATGTCGCCCGTCTTGATATAGAGAGGCACCTGCACCTCGGCTCCGGTTTCAATGGTCACCGGCTTGCGGGCCGTCCCCTGGGTGTCGCCCTTCAAGCCTTCCTCGGCGTAAGTCACTTCACGTTCCACAAAGTTGGGCGGGATCACGCCAACCGGGTCGCCGCCGAAGTAAGTGATTTCCACCGGCATTTCTTCCTTTAGAAAGGGCAGTAGATCTTCAATCATATGCTCCGGGATCGGCAATTGCTCGTAGTCGTCGCGATCCATGAAGACGTAATGATCGCCGTCCTGGTAAAGATAGGACATATAGCGTTTGTCCAGCTCGACCACATCGATCTTTTCACTGGACTTAAAGGTGCGTTCGATTACATTCCCTTTCTTTACATGCTTCAGTTTGGTGCGCACAAATGCGCTACCCTTGCCGGGATTCACAAATTGCGCAAATGTGCAGTTATACAGCTCATTGTCCAGTTGTACGACCGAGCCTTTTTTCACATCAATGGCATTAACCATGCTGCTACTTATAGGGGATTGGCTGAGCCGTCAACGATTTACCAGCTGCCGCTCGATCCGCCGCCGCCAAAGCTGCCACCACCGCCGCTAAAGCCGCCGGAAAATCCGCCGCCGCCCGAACTCCAGCCACCACCGGAGCTGTAGCTGCCTCCCGAACCGCCGCCGTGGCTCATGATCCAGCCGCCAATCACCATAAAGAGCCATAAAATGATGCTTACCGAAACGGCGAAGCCGAACTGGAAATCAAAAAAGAGGGTAGCAACAAAAATGAAGAGCAGCGAAGCTGCGGTTGAGATGATGAGCCGCCATTTCCAGGACAGCATGGCTGAGATAAACATTCCAATAAAGAAAAAGGCCGAACCGGCTCCGCCCCAGTCGCTGATCGAAGTCGTTTTTTCCGGCGCCGGCAGTTCTTCCCCGTTAATCAGAGCAATGATGGCATCCACCCCGGCCTCGACACCGGCTTCAAACTCGCCCGCCTTGAACTGCGGCACAATCAGATCCTCGATAATCTGCTTCGCCTTTGCGTCCGGGATGGCGCCCTCCAGGCCGTACCCAACCTCAATACGCAGCTTGCGATCGTTTTTGGCGATCAGCAGTATGACCCCGTCATCGACGCCCTTGCGGCCGACCTTCCATTTTTCAGCCAGCCGGATGGAATAGTCCTCGATCGGTAGAGGCCTGGTTGAATTCACAATCACAACCACGACCTGGCTGCCCTTTTGCTGCTCAAAGTCGCGCAAGCGCTGATTCAGGGCATTCAGCTTGGCGGCGTCCAGCGTACCCGTGTAATCCGTCGCCCACCGCGAGCTGACCGCCGGGATGGCCGGCAGACCGTCAGTTTCGCTTTCCTGGGCCAGCAGAGGTGCCGGGACCCCGATCAAAAAGCTGAATATGACCAGAACCAGGCCGGCGAACCAGCATGGCACCGGGACTCGAATAAAATCTATGCGCTTGGCGGCGGAAAAAAACATAGCTAGGGCTTACTCGTCGAAGTTGACTTCGGGGACTTTTTTCACCTCTTCCACATTATCAGGCTCAAAAGTAGGCTTGGCTACATAACCAAAAATCTGGGCCGTAATTAAATTGGGGAAGGTTCGTATGGTAACATTGTAATCTTGCACTGCCTGGATATAGCGCCGCCTTTCGACCGCGATCCGGTTTTCCGTGCCTTCCAGTTGAGCCTGCAAATCACGAAAATTCTGGTTGGCCTTTAGATCCGGGTAGTTTTCCACGACCAGCATCAGGCGCGACAAGGCCGAGGACATGCTCGATTGGGCTTTTTGGAATTGGGCGAAGGCGGCCGGATTCTCCAGCATTTCGGGAGTCATTTTGATACCGCCGATTTGAGAGCGCGCGTTGGTGACCTGCACAAAGACGTCTTTTTCATGCTTGGCATAGGCCTTGACAACCTTTACCAGATTGGGAATCAAATCGGCCCGGCGTTGATACACATTCAAAACCTGGGCCCAGCTTGCCTTGACCGCTTCATCCTTGCGCTGGATTTCGTTATAACCGCATGAAGATAACAGTATTCCGGAAAAAAGAATTGCCAGAATTCGCTGGCTTTTCGCAATTCTAAGTGAGTACATGACGCTCTTACCTCTCTGGTGAGGATGCCGATGACTCCTGTGACGGTCAATGAATTTTCAGCTCAATCAAATCCTGACCAAACTGGGCATTCAGCTGCCTGCAATCAACCAGGACTTTCTGGAACGGATCTTCATGTCCATCCTGTTGGTTATTGCCAGCCTGGTGATTCGCTATCTGATTTTGCGCGTCATCGCTCTGCGGATCGCCAACGCCCACGAAGACCCAGTGCGACTGCGCCGCTGGCGCCAAAACAGCATCTATATTGCGGTACCGACCCTGTTGGCCTTGCTACTGCCGATGTGGGCCCGCAGCTTGCAAGGAATCATGACCATTATTGGCCTGTTCGGGGCCGGGGTTCTGATCGTATTCAAGGAAGTGATCTTGAACATCGCCGGTTGGCTGTACCTGGTGCTGCGCCGGCCCTTTGATACCGGCAACCGGATCATCATTGACGGCCACATCGGGGATGTCTTCGAGATTCGACTGCTGGATTTCTCCATGATCGAGGTCCAGGACCGCCAAAACGGCGGCCAAAGCACCGGCCGCGTCATTCACGTGCCCAATTCCATGCTGCTTGTCAAACCGGTGGCCAATTCCAGCAAACAATTCGCTTTCAACTGGAATGAGATCACCATCCCCCTGACCCTGCAAAGCAACTGGCAGCTAGCCGAGCAAATCATCCTGGAGGTGGCCAACCAGGTCGCCGAGGAAATCAGTCGCAATGACAATCGGCTCAGCTTTTCTGCTTCGGAGTACGCGATCCGCTACTCGGCTCTGACACCGGTGGTCTACGTAGAATACCGTGATGAACAGATCCTGCTGATCCTGCGTCACCTGACCGAACCGCGCAAAACACGCATCCTGACCGATCAGATCTGGCGTGCCATTCTGATCCGCTTCAAGAAGCACCGATCGATACAACTGGCAGGTCGCGACTAATGGCCCGCATGGCAGTTTTGCTCTCCGGGGGAGTCGACAGCTCGGTGGCCTTACATCTGATGCACCGGCAGGGGCACGAGCTCGAAGCCTTTTACCTGAAAGTCTGGCTGGAAGACGAGCTCGAATACCTGGGCCAGTGTCCCTGGGAAGAAGACCTGGAATATATTGAAAAAATCTGCCGGCCGCTGGGCATACCGCTGCATGTTGTGCCCATCCAGCAAGACTATTGGCAGCGCGTGATCGCCCACTCCCTGGAGGAGATTCGGGCCGGACGCACACCCAATCCGGACATGTTATGTAACAGCCGCATCAAGTTCGGCGCCTTTCTGGATCAGATTGATTCCGCGTTCGATAAAGTCGTTACCGGACATTATGCCGCCACCATCCAAAAAGACGGCATCACTTTTTTAAAGCGTGTTGCTGACCCCATCAAGGATCAAACCTATTTTCTGGCTCATCTAACGCAAGAACAGCTCAGCCGGGCCCACTTTCCGATTGGCGCCTATGTGAAATCCGAAATCCGCCAGATGGCGCAGGACTGGCAGCTGCCTAACCAGGATCGCCCGGACAGCCAGGGCCTGTGCTTTCTGGGCAAAATTCGTTTTCGCGACTTTGTGCGCCATCACATGGGCGAGAAACCCGGCCCCTACATCAATCTGGATACGGGTGAAACAGTCGGCGAACATCAGGGCTACTGGTTCTATACCATCGGACAGCGGCATGGCCTGGGCCTGTCACACGGCCCCTGGTTCGTGGCCGGTCGCGATATTGCGCAGAATATCATCTATATTTCCAATACCTACTATGACCCAGGCAAGGAGCGCCGGGAGCTTTGGGTCGGGCGCCTGAACTGGCTGAGCGGGTATCATCCCCAAAAAGAGAGTATGCAAGTCAAGCTGCGACACGGCCCCAAAATTCATGACTGCGAGATTGAACCGCAGGGAGATCGGCTGTTTGTGCGTCTGCGTGCTAATGATCAGGGCATTGCAGCCGGTCAATACGCCGTTTTTTATCAGGAAGGGATTTGTCTTGGTTGCGGTATGATTCTCGAGGATCAAATCAAGGATTTGACAGTCTGATTTGAGCCCCGAAAACGGTAGTCGACCATGCCGATTCGTTTGTTCCGCTTTGTATGCCGGTCGCAGCCAGCGACTGGATTGCAACCTGTTTTGCCCGCATTTCCAGGCCGGCGTGGGCCCGGCCCGACCGGCAAACGCCTGGCAACTGACAAGCCAGACTCTGGCTGGCCGCGCCTTTTGGGGCTCGGGCTGGCCCTGCTCTGTATCCTCTGGCCCTTGTATTCCGCCCCGCAAAAAGTCAATGAACCCATTAAAGTCCTGCAGGAACAGGGTAATCTCAATCCCGACAAGGTTCAACTGGGCGAGCAGTTGTTTCGGGATGTGCGGCTTTCGGCGAATAATACCATCAGTTGTAGCAGCTGCCATGTTCTGGAATTAAACGGAGCCGACCCGCGGGTGCCGTCTGTCGGGATACAAGGCCGGATGGGCGGCATCAAGGCCCCCACAGTCTATAACAGTAGCTTGAATCTGGCCCAGTTCTGGGATGGCC
>JAGRNA010000138.1 GCA_020441005.1 Leptospiraceae bacterium | reverse complement strand
GCATTCAAATGGGTATAATCAACGTGCCGGGCGACTACACCGGCCTGAGCGTGGGTGTCTGGAATGTATCAGACGAATACAGCGGCGTTATGCTGGGATTATTCAACTATGCCGATGAACTGCATGACGGAGTGCAAGTGGGATTGATCAACATTCACGAGCATGGCCGCATACCGGTCACGATCGGATTCAACATGTAAACGGATCCTGCCGGACGCGAGTTAGTCTCGGTACCTGGTAGTTCCGGTTGCAAGGGCCGGCAATTCCTTGCTGAAAAAAGGGTCCCGGTATAGAATGGCCCCAGCAACGCAGGCGCTAGAAAGACATTGAGATACTGACCCCTGCGCCTGAGCTTTGAATACAGAACTTCATAAAAGGACCTGCAGCATGCCCAAACTGATTGGATCTCCTGCCCGTGTCGAAGCCGCGGGTAACAAACCTAAAATCATCGACGAATTTGTCGGCGGTATGAATACCGCCGAAAGCCGACTCAGCATCGCTCACATGCGCTCCCCCGCGGGCTGGTCCGAACCCGGGCAGCGGCCGCAATTCGATGAGTACAGCCTGGTCCTGAAAGGTACGCTGCGAGTGGAGCATGAATCGGGAGTGATTGATGTCCAGGCCGGCCAGGCCGTGCATTGCTCGCCCGGGGAGTGGGTGCGCTATAGTACGCCCACGGCCGACGGCGCCGAGTACATCGGCGTTTGCATGCCGGCCTTCTCGATGGGCACGGTGCACCGCGACGACGAGTGATAATCAAGATTACGGCGGTGGTGCTGATCAGGTCTTGTCAAGGCGCCCCTGATCAATTTGCTGCCGCTGGATTCCATGGTTTAACCCCTCACGCTAATTTGAAAAAGTCCGTCTCTTTGATCAGGCCCTCTGATTCCTGAGAAAGCTCACCCGAAATATCCCTGAGGTTCACTGTAACTCTGGTAAGGGATTCTGTGCGCTCGGTTATTTGATTGAGATTGGAAGCCATTTCATTGAAAGCCAAAGTCTGTTCCCGAGTCGCTCCTTCCACCTGGCTAGCATTATTCATCACCTCGGCAAAGGCAGCTCCAAGTTTATCGCCCGCCTTGCGTTGCACAGCCGCTTGCTGCCCTAATCGCTCAACAAAGGCAAATCGCGAAGCAATCTCGTCAATATACTGGATCATGGCCCGGGATGCATCATTCACCTGGTCCAGACCACCACGAATCTTTTCTGATGATTCGCTCGAAAGATTCTGAATCGTATTCAGATAGCTGCGAGTGCGATCAGCCAGTCTCGATATCTCGGAAGCAACCACGGCAAACCCGCGTCCATGCTCACCAGCCCGGGCGGCTTCGATAGAAGCGTTCAGGGCAAGCAAGCCCACCTGATCAGCAATTTCAGCGATGCTTTTCACGGAATGAATAATATTCTCTGTTGCATCACTGACTTTCTGCATGGACTGTATCGACTGAGCCATCATATCCTGACCATGCTGCACTCTTGTTCTGGTTTCCTGAATCTCTGCAACGGCCTGCTCGCTCTCCTGCACAGTCTGCTCAAGTTCACGGGCCAGGTTTTCAAGAATTCCTTCCATGTCGCGAGCACTGACAGTCTGCTTTCTGGCATGCCCCGCAATGGATTCGGCCATACTGCCGGTTTGCTCTATTGCAGCCGAAATTTCCTCCACTGCGGCTGCGTTTTCCTGGGTTTCCCGGGCCAGAATTTCTCCGCTTTTGGTTAGCGTTTCAGCCCTGTGATCCAGATCACGCGCTGTTTGGGTCATTGATGACGCCGTTGCATGCAGCGTTTGCACCAGCCGGGAAATGGATTGGGCGGCCTCACCCAGCTCATCCGATCCGACAGTAGGCGTGGCATTACGCAAGTCGCCGGTGTTCAATGTTTCCAGGGATTCCACAATCGCACGGACATTGTTGCCCATGCTGGATGCATACGCACCGGCAGTGGCGCCGCCGCAGGCCATTAATATCAGTGCGATCGCGCCCATATGGATCTCAGCATTGGCGATGGTCAACAGGTCCCAATAGGAGGCCAAAGCCAGCGATCCTAATATCAGCAAAAAAGCCAGGCCGATGCTGAATTGTGTAAATTGAGTTCGCAGCCAAAGCGGCAGACGGACGATATCCTTGCGCTCCAGCGGAATTGCGATTAATTCAGGGCGTATCAAGAAACGGGCAAAATATTTTTCTGAGAAAAAATAATACAAACAGGCCGAGATGGGGAAACAAGCGGCGAGCACTATGCCATTTGCAATCCACACCCGCCAGCGAAACCCTTCGGTTATTGTCATAACAATTGCGACAGTTAATAATCCGAGCACCCATCGTAGTGAAATATTCACTGCCTCAATCCCCGGGGCACGCAAGAGATGCTTTTTCAGCTGGCGATAAGCTGCGGGTTCCTGAATCTGTTTTTCAAACAAGGCGCTTGCCGGTTTTACGACCTGCAGATAACGAGCCAGGTTGCCTGCCAGAAGCGTTGCAACTATCGCGGCCGGCAAGGCAGCGATCCAGAAAACTGCTTGCTCTTTGGGCGAAAAGCCGGCAAACAAAATCAGGAAGTAGACACCAAGGCTGACTGGCAGCAGATAGACTACCATATCAAGTCGTAAAATCAGGGCTCCAAGCATTTTTCCCTCGCAGCTGATTCATAAATTTATTGATCAAGAAATCAGCGCGCGATCAGCTTATCCCGGGACAATGAGGGGTCAATAGAATTCGCACGCTACGATCCGCCCGTCAGTATGGCCGGGTGCTGCAGACATCGCAAAAGAAATTGGACACTGCGCCAGTTAAAAAACCGCAGTTTCTGGATAATCAATTCCAGATTCATTATGTAGCAGTATCCCAAAATGAAGGCAGTGCGGGTCGTGCGCTTTTAATGCCAGACTACCCGAGGGCGCAAAAGAAAAACAGCCGGCGGCAAACGCGTAGAAAACCCGATTTGTTGATCTACTCGCTCATAAATTTGATTCGTAAACCATACCAGCGACCAAATCAAGCGGGCCAACCATCTGTTTACAGCGCACAGCAGCCTGGTATGCAGAACGTTTTTTATGGCTTTCAGAATAGAAGGCCATAGCTGATATTTTTCGAGGAAGCTAAATCGGAGGGATCGCTCCAGCATACTCCGGAGCAGAAAAGACGGGTCAATTACGCAGGAGAATTCAGCGCATTACCATAAACCGGGATTTTTTTCCTGAAATCCGTAAAAAATGAAAAATAGATTTGACTTTAACATACCATCATTCATTCACATACCATCGGTATGTGCAAGTCGAAGCCCTACAAAGGCATTTGCTGCACGCGGATAATTCAACGAGTGGTTTGCAATATGAATAAAAGGGATCAACAACGTGCGGAATCCTATAGTGAGATTCTCCGGGTGGCCGAAGAGCTTATTACCGCGAATGGATTTGAAAACACCTCCATCAACCAGATCGCCTCAGCCTGTGGGATGACCAAGGGCGCTCTCTACCATCATTTTGAATCCAAGGAAGCTCTGCTGGAGAAAATCTGCCAAAAGCACTATGACATTTTGCGCGAAACCGCCCGCCCTTTTATGGAACAGAAAGACCTGCATTGGTTTGCGCGCTGCGGCCTGATTCTGGGCGCTATTCGGCAAGCCAACGAAGAGCGTATGCCAGTCGCCAGCGAATATCACAAGGTTCGTAAAAACGCCGGCTCCGGTCAGTTTGCGGATCGCCTGGCGCATTACGACAAACAATTCTATATTGCTGTAATTGCTCCGATTTTGGAGGAAGCCCGCGAGCTGAAGGAAGCGGTCTTTGGCGGCTCTGCCGAGACCATGGCCGTGTTTTTATATCAGCTCGACCGCGCCATGAGTGAGGAGCTAGCCGCGACCCTGCAAGGCGATTTTCCGACGGAAGTCCCTGCCAAAGCCCGCGCCATTATGGAGACCTTTGCTCATTGCCTGGCTGCCATGCTGGGCATCCCGCTTACGATGGTGTTAGAATTAGTTAACATCCCGCAGACCATCGCCTTTGTGAGCCAGCTAGTCGCCGACCAGCCACCGAACAGCCCCGCCTAAGGCCCTTTTCCAGGAGACAAAACAGTGCAAATCCTTTTTTTCGAAATGGCAACTGCAGCAGGGCTGCCAGTGGCCCTCCGCTACACCAGCGTCGCCGAAACGTTTCTGGTCCAATTGGCACCCCCTCGCTGTGCTGCCGCCGGCAAAGCGAACAACTCGACCTGCTTTGTGCCGGTGTGGGTTGCTCGCCTTATCAACTCTGCTCATCCTCTCGCCTTTATCCGCCAATGAAGGCCAACCGGGAAACGAAGCAGAGGCAAGCCTGGGGGCCGATACTGATGCAGGTCCCGAAAACTCTTACGAGATTATCCCAATCGCCTCCTGGCAACGATTGCAAGCAGGCAATCAGGATGCTACTACCCCGGGCGTGGCTCTGGCTGTAAAGAACGACAACGAACTATTCATCGGCTCGTTCCAGCATACCAGATTGCTTGGAAAATCGCACATGTTTCTACCCGACAACGAACAAATCCTCGGGTATCTGAGAACAGCCGAATTCAAACGCCATGAAAAAGAGCTGCTCCTCAAAAGCGAAATCGATCAGGGCAGCCCCTACGGCGATCAGACAATTCAATATGCCGCTCTGAGAATCTACCGGCAATTCCAGGTGCCCGGAAATCTGTATTCCATCAACTTCCTTGGTGATATCAAGAATCGACCCTGGAACACCTTGTTGTTTTTTAAAAGCGATTCCGATCGTCCGGTCAGCGGTGGACTGCGAACGTATCAAATGGGCGCGGCCCGCGGTTATTACTTTTTCAGGGACCGTGACTCCAGCTTTATTTTCGGCGGAGGGATTGCAGTGGGCGACTTTGGCTTGAAACAACCCGATGGATCGGTCTGGCCATTGATTCCCATTCCACTGCTGCGCTATGAAAAGAGATGGCAATCGGGTGAACTGGCATTTGATTTTCTGACCGGCCCGAATCTTTCCCTCAAGCTCAAACCGATCGACCATCTACAATTCACCCTGGATTGGAGGATGGATAACTACCGCGATCAGGGTGATATTCTGTTCGAAGCCATTGCCTGGTACCGTTTTTTCAATGAGTCGCATAAGTTTGGAGATTTTGCCGGTCTGGGTCTGGGAATGAAACGGGACGAGCTCGGTTTTGACCTCTCCACTCGACCGGAAGCATTTGCTCTGCAGTACACCAGCGCCTTCGCGACGCTCGATCTCGGATTTCTGCGGATTTCGGCTGGACGGACATACCACAGTCTCGAAAGGCACGGTGACTTTCTGAAATTGCACACAGGCAAGGGCAGCTTCGCCGATATTCAACTATTGTATAAATTTTAATAAAATAAAGAAGGTAAAAGAAAATGATTACAAAGTACAACAAAACTGCGGGGTTTTATGGTTTTTCGGCCTTGATTCCCTGGACTCTCTGGCTCCTTGTGGCCTGGCTCAGTCATCAGGACCAACAAAGTCCGGCCTTGCAAATCACCCGGCAAATGCTGGGGATTGCCGGGCTGGCCGCTCCCTTTGCTGTCGCCCTGTATTACATTACGCGCGACCCGGATCTGATACGGGATTTCAAATCGCGTTTTTTCAATCTGGCTCAGGTCCGACTGGTTTATGTGTTGATCGCTGTGTTTCTGATCTGGCTGTGCATCGTGGCGGCGCAATTGCTGTCGCTGCTACTGGGCCATAGCCTGGATCAGTTTCAGGTCAGCGGTCAGCCCTCGTTCACATCCAGCTTTTTATCCCCCTGGATGATACTGATTCTGGCTCCCATCCTGGAAGAGCTGGCCTGGCATTGCTATGGCACCGACACCCTGCGTCGCAAGTTCAATTTGTTCAGCACCTCGATGATTTTCGCTGTTTATTGGGTGATCTGGCATATACCGCTCTCATTTATTAAAGGCTATTATCATAGCAAGGTGGTTGCCGAAGGACCGATTTATGCCCTGAACTTCGTATTCAGTCTTTTTGTCTTTGTGATTATCATGAATTGGCTGTATTACAAGACCAATCGCAATATCCTGATCACAATTCTATTTCATCTGTCAGCCAATATCAGCAATGAAATGTTCGCAACCCACCCGGACAGCAAGGTGATTCAAACCGGATTATTACTGATCTTTTCAGTCTTCATTCTGATCAAAGAGCGTAATCTCTTTTTTAATCGATCACTTGATGAAGATGGAACAGCGCTCCGCAATCGAAACACGATTGCCGACCTTCAAATCAGTATTATTGAAAGGAAAACAGCGGCATCTCCGGATACCAGGTCCTTCCCGGCCAAATCAGTCGGGTTTTTACAAGATCCGGAATGGAAGTGAAAGCAACGCACTGCAACCAGGACAGTTGGAGACCGACATGAAACCCATACAAGCGAATCTCTCTGTTTACCGAATCCGGTTCAAGGCGAACTTGATTTTGCTGGTCTGCACAACAGCAGTATTGTCATCTTTACTGCAGTGTCATAACAAAACGAGCCAGCAGTCTGCTACCAGGCAGCAAATTGTTTTTGCGAACGAAGTCGACGCCATCACCAGAGACTATCAGCTACCAGGATTGACTGCGGCCTACATCATTCGTGATGATGCAGTCCGGTCCTACGCTAGCGGTTGGGCCGACAGGGAAGCCAGACTGCTGATGCAAACGAATTCGCGCATGCTGGCAGCCAGCATCGGCAAAGGCTTTATCGGGGCCCTGGTCCTGGATCTGGTTCGTGAAGGAAAGCTCGACCTGGACACGCCGGTGAGTCGATACCTGGGCCGATATGAATGGTTTGACAGATTGGCCAATCATACTACAATCACTCTGCGGCACTTACTGACTCATAGCGCCGGCATTGCGGACCATGTTCACAACGCGGAATTTGCAAGGGCTTTTCAGAAGGTAATCCAACAGCAAAGAGCAAATATCAGTCCCCAGGAACTGGTGACCTACATCCTGGACAAACCGGCATTGTTTGTACCTGGTCAGGGATTTCAGTACAGCGATACCGGCTACATCCTGGTCGGGCTGGTAATCCAGGAGGTGACCGGCCAGGACCCATTGTTGGCGGTGCAACGTAGATTTCTTGAACCCCTGCATTTAATCGATACAGCTCCATCGAACTCGAGCAGCCTGGCGAGGCTAGCGAGCGGCTATCTGTCACTAAATAATCCTTATGGATTGGCCCCCAAAACGACGGTCAAGCCGGGAATAATGAGCTGGAATCCGACAATGGAATGGACTGGCGGGGGATTCATCAGCACAGCCCATGACTTGGCGATTTGGGGCAAAATGCTGTACGAAGGACGAGCCCTGGAAGGCGACTATCTAAAAGAAATGCTCAGGTCAGTGCCCGTACGACCCGGCACACGCTATGGCATAGCGACGATGGTTCAAGACCAATCAGACGGACATTTTGCCCTGGGGCACCGGGGCTGGATCCCCGGAACCTGTTCCAGTATGCAGTACTACCCGCATCACCGGATTGTCATCTCATTTCAAACCAATACCGATGTGGGTCTGGTCGGCCAAAAGAGTGCTGCGATGGCTGCCATGGAAAGCCGTCTACTGCGGGCACTGGTTCCTGAAGATCCGGGTACTCGAAACGAAAAACCTTGATGACCAGCAACCAGGCATACCGGGTATGCGCAAATCCAGATCGAGACAATGGAATGATACCGGTGGAAAGCGCCCAATACCCTCCAGGGCAACCGGGACTAAAAATATCCTGTTCATCGGTTTTATTGCTGGAAAAGCTAAAATAGATCTATTGATTGTCTAAATACCATGAAACTGCTACCTTCAAGAATCATTCCAATATTTGCAGCGGCATTGCTGCTAGCGTCCGTTACAGGCTGCCAAAAAATCGGCGCGGTGGCGATTCAATCACCCGGATTGTATCCGGAGGGCATTGAGTTCGACCCGGTGCGCAAGGCTTTCCTGGTCACTTCGCTAACCCAGGGCAAGGTCAGTATTGTGGACGCGAAGGGATCGGTTGAAACCCTGATCGATGACCCGGATCTGGTATCCGCCATCGGAATTCGGCTAGATGTCGCTCGCAATCGGCTTTTTGTGTGCAGCTCGGATCCCGGCGTCAGTCAAAAGACCAGGCCCGCTACGCAGAAACAAATCGCCGGCCTGGGTGTGTATCAGCTTTCCAGCGGCGAGCGCATTGACTTTGTCCGCCTGGATCAACTCCAGCCGGGCGCTCATTTCTGTAATGATATCGCCCTGGCGCAGGACGGCAGTGTTTTTGTAACCGACAGCTTTGCTCCTCTTTTGTACCGCGTCGACCCTAACCTGAAAGCCGAAATTTTTGCCACCGACCCGGCTTTTGCGGCGGATGGATTTGGACTGAATGGTATTGTGCTGACCACGCGCTGGGTCCTGGTTGCCAACAGCACCCGGGGAGAATTGTTGCGCATATCACGCCAGAACCGCAGTATTCAAAAAGTGGATCTGGATCAACCGATCCAGGGCGCCGACGGGATGGTGCTACTGGAATCGGGCCAACTGGCAGTGATCCAGAACAGCTCCAATCAAGTGGCCATGTATTCCAGCAGTGATGACTGGCTCAGTGCCAATCGTCAGCAAGTGCTGAAAAACGATCTCCATTTTCCCACTACCGGTGTGCAAATCGATGACCGGCTATTTGTCCTGAATGCCCACCTGAATCAGTTATTTTCGGGAGATCAGTCAGTAAGCAGTTTTCAGGTAACAGAGTTCAAGCCCTGAAATCAAGACCCTGCCTGGCAGACAATGCTAGCTGCCAGGCATCCGTTACGCAACACCCGGGATCTGGAGATCCAAACGCAGCGCGAATCAACCGGCCGCACAAATATTGTGCCCCCAGTGAGAGGTGCCAAAAATCTAGCCCTCTGCGCGTATCTCCAGCGCCGCCGCGCAGCTGCCCGGCTAGCATAGACATTGCCAATGGCAAACCTGCAAGCAGTATGGCGCAATGAAGCTCGATCGCAACCAATCCCTGCAATTTCTGGCCGATCAGTCCCCGCATGAATTGCCCAAAGCGTTTGAGACCATCGATGCTGAAACCCTGCGAATCATCACCCGCTACACGCAAGAGGTCATCGCCCATCATACGGCGGGACTCGACAAACTCTTTGCCTCGGCTGCTGAAATCATTCGCTTTATTCCTAATTTATTTTTACATGGATTCATCGCCCGCCACATCGAGCCACCCGTGGCGGCGCGCATGGCGGCTCACATCCCGATCAGCCAGCTCAAGGGTATTGCGAGCGGCCTCAGCGCCGAGTACAACGCCCAAACGGCCCTGTATCTGGATCCGGGTAGTAGCGCCGCAATTCTGGCAGCCTTTCGGGATACCAAAACCAGGGCAGTACTATCACAGCTGTTGCAGCTCAGCCCATTACGAACACTGGAAGTCGCCCAGTACGCGGGCCAACGCGAGCATCAGATTTTAGCCAGTCTACCGGCAATAAATTTCCTGAATGACTTGCCTCTGCACTCGGATAAGCTAAAGCAGGTTAAAACTGATATCATGAGACTGGCCGAAAGCCGGCAGGAGTGAGTATGTCCGCTGATTTTTATTTAACCCGGGCCGACGGTGAACGTCGCCGCATTTACGGCTATCGGCAGGCAAAACCGGCAGCCGATCTCAAGCGCTTTAGCGCCAGCAAACTGGGCAGCAAAAACCTGCCCAACAAGGTGGACTTGCGCCGCATGCTGACACCGGTCGAAGACCAGGGTGCGACCAACAGCTGCACGGCCAATGCGGTCGCCGGCGCCTACGAATACCTGGCCAAAAAGCATCTACAGGGCGATAGCTGGGATGCCAGTCGCCTGTTTTTGTATTACAACGCGCGCTCGCTCGACGAAGATATGGAAAGCATTGAGGATGAGGGCAGCGCCATCTGTGTGGCCATCTCCAGTCTGCAAAAATACGGCATCTGTTCCGAGGACACCTGGCCCTTTCAGGAAGATGAAGTCAACGAGGAACCCAGCGCGGATGCCTACGATGAAGCGGCTCGTTTTTTAGTCGAAGACTTTGCCATTGTACCCACAAAGCTGCAGTCCTGGAAG
The DNA here is from genome assembly GCA_020441005.1 of Leptospiraceae bacterium. GTDB lineage: Bacteria > Spirochaetota > Leptospiria > Leptospirales > Leptonemataceae > JAGRNA01. The sequence continues at coordinate 7,480 of JAGRNA010000138.1, read as the reverse complement.
GAGTGCCTGGCTGAGGGCATGCCGATCATCTTTGGTATTGATCTATTTGACTCCTTTGAACGCCAGCGCCGGCCGGGCCTGGTGCCCATGCCAACCAAAAAAGAAAAGGAGCGCGATGAACACGCCAGCCATGCCATGCTGTGCGTCGGCTACTCGGACAAGGACAAGGTCTTTATCGTGCGCAACTCCTGGGGACCGGACTGGGGCGACAAAGGCTATTGCTACATTCCCTACGACTACGTCATCAACGACCGCTACAACGACGGCGACAGCTGGATGATCCGTCAACTGGACGGCTTTGATGTGGACCAGGACACCTGGTACGACGACGATGAGTCCCTATTTGAAGATTATGAGAGCGAGCTGGACAACATGTCTGATGATGATTACGACGATCTACTCGAGGACCTGGATCGTATTCCGCTCGAAACACGCATCGCTCTGATTCTGATCCACGCCGCCTGGGAGGACGATGATCTGAGCGATGAGGAAATGGACGAGATTGCCAGCTACATGAAAGACACGCTGGAGCAACTGGGCAGCGACTTGTCGGCCAAAAAAATCATTCGCTACGCCAAAAAGCAAATTGATGAAGGCAATGAAGACATTGTGGCTGAATCGATCGAGATCCTGGGAAACCACCTGAGCGAGGGTATGCTGGCCACCATTGTGTCCGATGTGGAAGAAATCGCCGGCGTCGATGACCTGGATGAAGATGAAGAAAGCTTTATTGATCATCTGATCGAGTCCTGGGAATTGGAAGCAGTCTTTTACACGGACGACGATGACGATGATGATTCCGCAGAAGAAGACGAAGAGGATGCGGACGACGAAGACGACGAAAACTCCGAGGATGAATAGTTCTTGTTCGATGGGACCGGGCCTCCTTCAGGGCGGCTCGGCTGGATCCTGCAACTCCGCCTTGCCTGATCCGACCCACAAGCAGAGCCAGCAATACTCAAGAAAACCAACGATTGCAATCCCCACAGCGTAAGCCGCCAGATCAAGCCAGCTGAATTTGGTACCCAGGGCGATGCCAAGCAAATGCCAGTGCGCGGCACTACTCCGGTAAAGCGACATTGGTATGCCAGTCAATTGAAAGCACTCAATCACAAGAACCAGGGCCAGACTGATCAAACTGCGCCGGGTCAAACTACCACGCGACCAGATCAATCCAATGATCAAAAAAATCAGAACGGCGTACAAACTGTCCCCGGCATACTTGTTCCCAATAGCCGACTCAAACGGAATCCAGCGCGAAGCCAGACCGGCAGCAATGGTGCAGCAAATGGCGACCAGTCGAACTACAAGCGCCGGGTTCAAATGCAAGCCACCCGGGCCGATCAATTCCCGCTGAGCAACTCGGCAAAGCGCCTGGCAAAATTGTAAGCATCACCGGGCCAGCGAGCGGTTAGCAAATTGCCGTCCCGCACAGTAAAACCGCGCTGCAAATGTTCGGGATCGTCCCTGAGCAAGGGAGTCGGGCCGGGACAAAAATCAGACGCGGACTGCAAGTTGGCAGTCACCTCGGCCTGACAGGTTGTCTCGGGATAGGTCCGATAATAGGAACCCAGCCACAAACGGGTCAGCGCATGCGCGGCCAACTCCTGCGAACTGAGCAAGGTCGTACACTTGCGACCGTACAGGACCGATCGGCCATCCGACGATTTCGACCTGGCCAGGAGCAACACACCGTGACAGATCGCAGCGACCGGCTTGCCCTGCTCCACAAAGGCAGCGGCCAACTCCTGCAAGATGGGCGACTCCAGGTAAGAGCGCATACCCGGCGCATGACCGCCGTGCAGCAACAAGGCATCATAGTCCGACCCGCGCAGCTCATCGTAACAAAGCGGATTTGCATACCCGGGCGCAGCCATCATTGCACTACAAGCCTGCACGGCATCCCGGCGGGCCATCAAAAGCGATTTCCAGACACCCAGACCAGAACCCGTCATCATGCGCGGATCCGGACTGGCCGGCCGACCATCCACACTCGCGAACTGGAATCGAAAGCCCAATTGACTGAGCTCACGCCAGGCAATACTCGCCTCGGTCGGGTCGTAGTCCTGGCTGGCCATTGGCATCAAAATCATCAGCATCACCTCGGTAAAAATGTATTCCAGTCCGCTCAGGCCACCTGGGTCGCCCACACAGGGGACGCCAACTACGACCGGACATTGGTCGAAATGCGCCCCTTTTTACTGCCGGTCAACCGAATATCTGGTCAAATCAGCTCTGCGCGTAATAAAGCCGAATACTACGTTTAAAGGGGGAAGGCTCCCCCTGGCTGCAAAAGCTCCGGGCGTAGGTAAATCGTTTCACGACCGGGCCACCCTCCGGGCAGCCCTTTTGCCTACTGAGCTTTTTCCGCCACCCCCTCTCACTAGAACACACCTAAACCCCCAAATGCGAGGGTGGGGGGATCGGTGGCTGGGCTTCAAATAGCCGCGTGAGAATACGAGGCCCCTGCAGCCCGCCTTCGTCGGGCACTGGTGGCACTTATCACATGACGTGCTTTTTGTCAAGCCACTTTCTGGCGCCAGAAATTTTCGAAAAATGCGAATCCTTGTCACACCCCTGTGGTATGATACACTGGGCAGAACTAACCCCAGAATGCCACTTGACCCAAGTTTAGTCGAGATTTAGTAAATATTCTAAAGTATTTTGCCGGCGGCCTGTTGACTCTGCGAATCAGGTCGGAACTCCGACAGGCAGCCCACCATCGGCCAGTTGAATTCATCACATTGCGTGATGAATTCAAAACAGAACCAGTATAACACACAGTCCCCTGGCTCCCGTCATTGTCACCCATTTTTATCAAGCCCGGATGGCCAGATTTTGGTCCAATAACGCCTGATTCAAAAACAGGCCGTTGGCCAGCATACCATCTACACTGTCCCCGGAACGGCCCACCAAAACATCGGCCACAAATCGGGCATACTTGTCCCGCTTATAAGTTCGCAGCAATACGCTGCCTGCATCACCGATCTGCTCCACCAAATAGTCGCGCGCCTGCACCCCGGCAGGTTCAGTCAAGGCAGCGGCGTTGACAGCGTTCAAGCGCAGAATCTGACGGGTCCGCACTCCCAGCCCCAGCTCGATAAATACCACAATCGTGTCGCCATCGACCACATGATCCAGCCTGGCTGCATACAACCAGCGATCCTGCTTGTCTCCATTAAAAGCTGTCACCTTCCAGCCCAGGCTGCCCTGCTCGACAAGCACCAAATCCCGGTCAGCATATCCATCCAATGCCCGCCCCCTGGCAGGCAGCCAGATATTGAAACCCAAATCCAGAAAAGCCAGCTCCTGACCGTCTTCCATAATCCGTCGGACCTGCTGAATACCCGGAATTCCGGTAGGCCGCACAAGCTGAGTGCGTCAGCGCCAGCACATATTTCCTTTCCAACCAAATGCTTCGCATTTGGCCGCACTGGCAGAGTGCGCCGGCTGCTAAAACGAGTCGCATGTGGTGTCTTGTGCAGCTCTGGGCCAGGGAGGGCCCTGCGTTCGCCAGTCTGTGACACGGATGTCACAGTTGGCGAGCACAAGCGCACACATCGACGAGTAGCTATTTGCCAGCGCTTCAGTCAGGCGGGTTTCATCCTTGACTTGAACTAATAGCCGGTAGTGACTCCACTGTAAATCTTTGCGAATGCTCTTCTTCTTGAACAGCTGCGAAAACTGGCGCATGTAGCGCAAATTGACAACGCTGTAACCGCGGCCATAGGCCTGCTTCAAATCTGCAGAAACTTTCTCCAGCACCTGCTGGCCATAAGCCGCCCGGGCCTCACCCTCCTGTTCTACCTCAACCAGCCGCTTGCCCAGCTCCCAATTGGTATACGTGGTCGCCAGATTCATGTCCTGCTTTTGCTCCGCCAGACCGGCGCTTACAATCTGCTTGAGGTCTTTGATCAGCGAGCGGTAGGTCATGGGGATGATTGGAGCCAATTCAATAAATTGAATTACTTAACTGGACTTTTCCATGGTCCTCGTTTCTTCTTGCGTGTCATAGACTGCCAGTGCATCAGTATAGGATTGGCGGTAACCGTCTGGTTCCTGAAAAAAATCTGCTGCAAGCAACGCAGTCCAGGTTCCCTTCAGCTCCTGGGACCGGTATCGAAGGCCATTAAATCGACATCCAAAGTCCAGATCAAAACTTGCCGCGTTGCATGCATGTCTGCTTTAATTCATGCTAACAGGGATTTCTGCATATCGATGCTGCTCAATACATCCTGAATTTTATTTACTTCAGTTTCCTCAAAGAAAGGCTCCCCGCACTGCTTGCAAACCCAGGCCGGTATGGCATTCCAGTGAATCCTGTAGCCCTTTCTTTCGATATCAAATGGAGCTGTCCTTTTTTCCATCTCACCCGCACAGTGCACACATTTCATTTTATTAACCTGCTTTCAAAGTCGGTTGTCCATAAATCATCTGAAGGGATATAGGCTGTTATTATGGCAAGGTAGTCACTCTTGGGCGAACAGACAACGTGCACCGGCCGTTTATCGTCGGTTTGTCCTAAAATCAAACAGCTATGCCCCCTTGGGTCTTCAGGATATGATTCAATGAACTTACCTGTCATTACTGTTCTTTTTACATCTGCCGCCGAAATCATCCTGTCCAACCTGGACATTTGCCGTAAGGCGTGCGGCAAAAACAGGATTCGACTATTTGCCGCAGATCTGACTTCAGCGATTATTTTCTCCATCCAGCTCGATTAATGGCCTTATTGTATAAGTCTATGCTTCATCTGTCCAATCATTTTTGCCGTGTTGGGTCACCGCTAGTGCCGGTTTACTGGCAGTAAATCAAAGCCCTACCCAAAAGGGGGACCGGCAACCCCGCGAAAGCGCTCCGAAAAAGTCTGGGCATAGCTATACTTGCACCCGGCGCTGACCTTGGAGCACCCGCGCGCCGGATTCCAGGTGGCATCGGTCCATTCTATTTTGCTTTTCGCATACATGGTTTATCTATCGTTTGTTATCGAATTTATGCTTTAATCTATTCTACCACCCAAGTGTGACATGGTGGCGCAGTTTCGATCCTGTTTTTGGCCAAACCCGAAAAACAGGGCTCAGCGATATCCCTCAAATACAAAATATCTCTCTAATCCAGGGATTATCAGCGTTATACGGTCCGTGAATTGTACTAAAGCAGCCGCCCGAATGCACCTCACGATAGGCTGATTTAGTTGCCAGACCTATCGGACTAACACACTAAGACCGAATCAAGCCAACAAAGCATTCGATGTGCTCAAGCAGAAGTTTTATTGCGCTGGGGGCCGAAAAAATGTCGGTCAGGATTACAGGGGAGTTGGTATGCAAATTTATCCCCCCAAAAAAGCGAAAAGTCCCGGTGAAGCTCACCGAGACTATAACGCCGACCGGGTACCCCCAATCCACTTAATTACAGCATCGGCTGGTGTACAAATCCGTCAATACCAAATATAATTTTCGCCAATCAAATGGCCATCAAATGAGATCAGGCCCAAAAGGTTTAAACCCTGTGTTAACAATTTCCCGCTTTTTAACACTCCACCGAGGCTATGTTAAATAAATCGCGATTTGCTAACATAGACCCGCTTTCTTTCTAAACGCTATCCATCATTTAGCAATAAATGCATTCTGGATCAAATCCCATAATTTCGTGTTTATAAAAAAATGGCTGTTTGCGACCTGTTTTTTTTCAAGTAAACCGTCTTCTACCAGTTTGCTCAGGTATTTCGAGGCTGTCTGACGGCTCACATCCAAATCCTGTTTCAGAAAGTCAATTTTTGTATAAGGATGCCATTAAAGATGGTCTCAGCATATTTCGGCTTAATTGAGAATAAAATGCCCAACGCTGAATTAATTACATAATCGCTATTGTACAGTTCCGTATGGCCAGCTCTCAAACCTCATACCCCTCAACAATTCGTTGCCAGTCTTTTTCAGGCACATCAGAATACTGCAAGAACAGCAGGGCGATTTGCCGGCTGATTTCTGTCTTATGACTCGATTGCAGGTTTTGCTCATCAAAGACTGTAAAACTTCTCGAATTGGGTAGTGATATCCCCTGCAATCCTCGAATCAGGGCCAGGAATCGGTCTTGAACATGAAAATGAACAAAAGCGCCATTCTGTTCAGCCAAACAAAAATTGAGTAGCGCAGATAGCTCAGCTCTATCAATCAAAAAATTGTTAGCATTGAAAGTATATTGTTGCGGATACTTACGAAGCAACTGTCGAGTTGCCGCACTGGCCGCTCTCAAGAATCCTGTCCGATCCTTCATTTTTTCCGGTGCTCTTTTGCAAGGCGTTCTTCCAAGGCTTCAAAAGACTGGGCCATTTCCTCAGCTGTCGATTCTATTCGTGATAAATTGCTTAGCGAGGCAAAGTCGGTTCTACTGGTTTCCCTTTGATCAATATAATCAACTATTTTATCTAACTCGGAGCTTTGCGGTCGTTTCAGGAAAATGCGAAAGCTGTCCAGTTCGGGAGGAACAAATTGATGCTCGGCTGAAAATTCTAGCAGCTTATTACAAACGACATCTATGATTCGCTTCACAGACGCATGATTCCCGCGTTCTTCTACAAACTCCATATTACGGATTGAAAACTCCCTTAAAATCCACCAATAAAAAAAATGGCCAAGAGGATCAATTTTTAGCAGGGCCTCTTCCAGGCGCATGCTTGCGAAATCAAAGTCTGTGGCAGGTCTCGGTAATACCTTGTTCTTCCGCAAAAAATGATAGGTAAAAGACAAAATCTTTCTGAACTTGATATTATTGGTCAGACCGTATGCAGCACGATAATAAAATGCATAAACCACATATTCAGCGACTGCTGTATCGATCTTTTGTTGCAAAACAGGTCCTGTTTCCAGCGCTTGCAGGAACTCGCTTTGTTCAATGGACGCACAATAGGAATACCAATTCTTGAACCAACCGTACAAATGCTTTGAACGAATTCTGGCAATTGATTCAAGGCTTTGCCGGATGCCTTCGCTTTGCGCACTGATCAGGTCATCAACAACATCGCGTGCCTGCTGATATTCAGCCTCTTCGGGATCGTCAAGCGTTTCATCTGCCGGCGGTAGCAATTGGATCTATTTCTGCGATTGTAGCAAGGCACCGATAGTCAGATCGCGTTTTTTGTCTAACATGATCTGTTCCATTGCTCCGTTGTCAGCGTCTGTCGTGTGAAAAGGGTTGAACCGCGGAGCATCGTTCTTCTGGCCGTCAAAAACTTTTTTTTGAGTGATTTGACCGGCTTTTTCATCATATTCCGGAAAGGCCATTTCAACTTCAATCTGAGCCATACTCAATTTTCGTCCGTTGGTACTTGCCGGTCAAGTTTTTTCTGGCTTCTTCATTGGCGGATTTTAGTCTATTCTGCCGCACAGGTGTGACATGGTGGCGCAGTTTATTTGGCTGCAGCAAGCAACGCAGTCCAGGTTCCCTTCAGCTCCTGGGACCGGTATCGAAGGCCATTAAATCG
>JAGRNA010000137.1 GCA_020441005.1 Leptospiraceae bacterium | reverse complement strand
GATCGAATTCGCAGACAGCCAGACTCTGGCGCACAGCATCCAGGGACGCAAGGAACTCTGACCGTGGAAATCAACCCAACTGATCCAGCCGTTCGGCCAGCTCTTCCGGAGTCAATCGGCTGAAGTTAAACCACTCCTCTTCATCGCGGGCCAGACCCATCGTGCTCTGCGGATCAGAGTAAAAATGATGGGCATCTTCAAAATGATCACTGCACTCCGGGCATTGCCAAAGCCGGAACAAACTGAGCTGATACTCCTCGCCGCGGTAGTAGCGCCCCTGTCCGGGCACCGGCTTCAGGCGTGAGCGGCAACGCTCAATTGCGCCAGGCTCGGTAATAGTTTCTTTGATAAAATCACAGCCTGGACATCTACTATGCATTTGTTCGCTTGCTTTCCTGAAAACATCGATTATCTAGACAGTTGATCATGAGTAAAGATGAAGATTTCCTGCAAGCCTATAAAAACATAGCATTCAGCCTGCAGAGTATTTCAGTCAGCCAGGAGTCTTTAGTTCTGAATTATAAAGGCGGGCAAAGCCACCACAACTCCTTCAACGAAATCAAGAAAGCGGCGATCATCACAACCGATGAGGGACCCTTTGTAGATGACGTTTTTTGGCTGTTGGTGCTGGAATCCATTGTGATGATTCCTCAGGGCATAGAGGGCGAAGACCAGCTATTGCCCCGCCTGCAGCAACTGCCAGGCTTTCATAATGAGCTAGTCATCAAGGCCATGAGCAGCGTTGGCAATGATTCTTTCGAGGTATGGAGCCGGGACTGAATAAAACCAGACCCCGGACTGGCGGGCCCATCGGGCGATCCATCCAGCCAATGCGCCTGATTTAGTGGACTTTTTCAGAGTAGTTGGTTATTATAAGGGCTCATGAGCGGACAGACAATTTGTTTCTTACGGATAGTGCCATTATCCCGGCTGCTGATGTCGGTTTGTGCAGCAATCCTCGTGTTGCACTGTTCTTCCCTGGATCCGGAAAGGGAATCCTCCCCGTGGTATTATGACGGTCGGTATCATAATCTGGACAATGACGATGCCATCACCCAAAAATCGCTTTGGTCGGTCTTGTATTGGAAACTGTGGGGGCCAGCCGACCCACCGGATGCCATCGACATGCAGGCGGCCGCCCGGCCGGCAGCGGTCATTCAGCGGCAGACAAATGATTTTCTGGCTCCGACTGGTCGGATGCGGCTTGTCTGGATGGGACATGCCACAGTCTGGATTGCGGCCGAACACCAGGGCCGCCGCACCCACATAATAACAGATCCCAACTTTTTTGCCGTCCCTTTGCGTTCCCGTCTGACCTCCTTGCCCATTGCCGTAGAAAACCTGCCGCCAGTCGATGCCGCTCTGATCAGCCATGCTCATCTGGATCATCTCAACGCGGACAGCCTGCGGCTTTTACAGAGCCTGAACCCGGCTATGCGGATCTATTTGCCGCATGGCATGCGCGCCTGGGCCAGGAGCGCAGGATTGAGTAACGTAGTCATACAGGATTGGTGGGATCAAAATACGGCCGGCTTGTTGCAAGTCACCTTTCAACCGGCACACCACTGGTCCCGCATGGCGCTCAATGATACCATGCAGTTTCA
>JAGRNA010000136.1 GCA_020441005.1 Leptospiraceae bacterium | reverse complement strand
CGCTCAATGATACCATGCAGTTTCATTGGGGCAGCTATAGCATTGCTTTTGCAGATAAACTGATCTATTTTGCCGGCGACACCGGCTATTCTACGCACTTTGAGCGTATAGCCAAACGGAGTGGCCGCAGCTACGATGCGGTCCTGATGCCCATTGGAGCCTATAAGCCGCGCTGGTTTATGGAAGGGGCCCATATTGGCCCGGTGGAGGCCCTACAGGCCAGTCGAACGCTGCAAGCCACAGTGATGCTGCCCATCCATTGGGGCACCCTGGCATTGGGTGATGACCTGCCATCCGAGTCGGCCCTTTTTCTACAGCAGCTGCAGCAAAAACAGGCGCCGTCAGATTCCCTTTCGATTCGAATTTGGCGTATTGGCGAGTCGCTCGATCTTTAATATGTTACCTGTCAGTATGGACTTTCCATTAACGTCTGTTAAGCGTTGCATACACCAGCTAGCTGTCCCACTTTGTGCGCTTTGCCGCTACAGACCCGACCGTCTCAGAGCAGCTCCGTTTGTGCGGCCCGGTATGGGCGCCTAATTGGCAAAACAGGCGGAGTGAGTCTCTTGGTCGATGAAACTGCGTCCCGCGAATTGATGTAACAGGCCGGCCAGTTTGCGAACCTTGCGCCGCAGGTAATTATCCTGCCGGCAAATTTCGTGCAGCCGGGCATGCTGCGAATCGGTTAACAACACAGCAATGATCTCGGAGCGGTCTTCTTCCTGGCCGCTGGTTGCATAGCGGTTGACAAAGCCTGGTTTGGGGTGGACCAGCGAGTATTGATCTTCGCTTTCACTGTAGGCTGCCAGTCCGCCTTTGCCATACTGAAAGCCGGCCGGATTCAGGGCGGCCCATGCGGTCCACTTGTAGTACTGATCCTGCCAGATCGCATATTCAGTGCAATGATTCAACTCATGATGAAATACATGCACCAAATACTCGTCGCTGTCATCGCCATAAGCACCGTCAATGCTGTAAAACAGGTGTCCTGAATAAGGATCCGGCATGGCGGCTCGTTCGTGGTTGTCAAAACGATAACCGGTGACCAGTACAAAGCTGCCGCACTTTGATTTTTGAAAATAACCGTAGGGATATTTTGCCATTTCACGCTGCAGCATGATCAGGTAGCGGCGCAATTGAGCCGAATCAGCCGGCAGTTGATAGCTGCTTTTCTGCCAGACATCAGCAACCTTGCGCTGATAGTTGATTTCCACATTGTGCTTGCTTTCCAGCGCCTTGACAAGCGCTGCAATATCCTTCGTAGCAGTCGGATTCGGATCTGTGTTCGTGTCGCTGGTATCGCTGGCCGGTGCCGGATCGGAATCATCGGGACTGCGCAGCCGTTCTGTGGCAACCCATTCATTCCACGAGTCATCGTATCCCTGGTAGTGCACGTAGTACTCGGTGCCGCGTTTTTCCAGAATGGTTCCGGCATACCATTGGTCCTGCCATTGGATTTCAACTGCCTGACCGATCTGCCATTGACGGGCCGACAGGGGCCGG
>JAGRNA010000135.1 GCA_020441005.1 Leptospiraceae bacterium | reverse complement strand
AACATTTTTAGCTGGAGCCAGTGGTGTTTATTTACTATATGCCTTGGATGGCTGGTCACGCTATCTGGAATTGCGCTTCTGGTGGATTCATCTAATGACTTTAGTATGGCTCCTTTTTAGCCTTGTGCTATATGTTCTCGAACCCTTATGGCTACATAACTGGTTCAGCAGGCAGGCTGCCCACGATGCTGAGCGAATATTTAGTCTAATACATCGAATGCATGCTTTGCTACTCTCTCTATCACTGCTTGCATTTGCCGGAGCTGTCGCAGGCTCACATGGACACTATTTATTCTGAAAATTTTCTCTGAAAAGGTCATGATTCCATTTTGAGCTACTGTTAAAATCCAGTCCTATAACATAGACTCTGAAGGCAGACCTGAGCCATATGAACCCATGAAGGCTTTCCCAATTTTACATACATTTTTTCAGCAGCCAGATTAGCCAAAAGACTTTCCAACAAAAACAAAAGCGGCTAGCACATACACAATAAAAATCGGAAGCAAAACTACCCTGTTTACAGGATAATGTTATCGTGTTTCCATAAAGATATGAGATACCAGCCAAAAGTAAAACGTCTCGTTTTCTATAAACCCAGTGATAGCGCAAGGTTTCAGTGCTTAAAATCGTCAAAAAACAAATATTTCTAATACCAGTTGATCCAAATCAAGGCGCCAAATTATCAAATGTGTATACAAATGAGTTGTAGCTATTAGTTAAAACTGATGGCAAACTAAAATAAGGAGAAAGCCTATGTTATCAAAATCACAGGCGCGGTTTTTCTTTTTGGGAGGAACCCTGTTATTCGCGCTTGTCTTTCTGGGTTTGACCTGGGATACACACCGCCAAACGGCCAATCGTACTAATGAAGCGCAACTTAGCGAATCTGTTGTGCGAGGCAAAGCAATCTGGGAGAGTTCCAACTGTATGGGTTGTCATACTATTCTGGGGGAAGGCGCCTATTATGCTCCCGAACTGACTAAGGTAGTTGAGCGACGAGGAGCAGAATGGATCAGAATGTTTATTAAGGATCCGGCAGCCATGTTTCCTGGGGAACGCAAAATGGTGCAGTACAATTTCAACGAAGATGAAATTACGGATATAATAGCCTTTTTGGACTGGGTTGGCAAGATCGACACCAATGGATGGCCACCAAAGCCAAACATTTCTACAGCTACGCTTGCAAACGCAAACACGCAGAACAGCAACAAGGTTGACTTGGCTCCAGTTAAGTACAAGAGTCTGTGTGTGGCGTGTCATGCAATTGGGGGACAAGGTGGCAATGTGGGTCCGGCACTCGATGGAGTAGCCAGCCGGCTGGACGCAGCATATCTGTCAAAATGGCTTCATGATCCACAAGCTGTAAAACCGGGCACCAACATGCCTAAATTATCGCTAAGCGAGGCTGAAATTCAAGAGCTTGTACAATTTTTGAGTGAGCTAAAATAAGGATACAATTATGCAATATAAAACACAAAAAATTGCTTACTATTTTTTTGCCGCCGCGATGGGGCTACTGGTGTTGCAAATAACCTATGGATTTATCATGGGCTTTGCACGTATTGGCATGGATGGGCTACACGACTGGATTCCCTTCAACACAGCACGTGCTACGCATACCAATCTCTTGGTCGTATGGCTGCTTACCGGATTTATGGGTTCCGCCTATTATGTGATTCCGGCCGAATCAGGTCGCGAGCTATACATGCCCAAACTGGCCATTGTGCAGCTCATTAGCTGGCTGATTGTCGGAGTCATTGCTATAGCCGGATTTCATGTGGGCTGGTGGGAAGGTCGCAAGTTCCTGGAAATTCCAAGACCGCTGGACTTTCTGGTGGTTGTAAACGTGCTGACATTTCTTTTTGTCATAGGTATGACCATCTGGAAAGCGGAACGTCACAGCACTACGCAAATGGTGTTGTTTTTTGGTCTCTTTAGTGCGGCTCTGCTCTACTTGCCAGGCATGATCTGGTTCGATAACCAAACTCTGGATTCCTACTACCGCTGGTGGGTAGTGCACCTGTGGGTGGAGGGTGTATGGGAACTGATCATGGGCTCCCTTTTGGCCTTCCTTTTAATCAAGTTGACTGGCGTGGACCGCGAGGTCGTGGAAAAATGGCTGTATGTGGTCGTGGGACTAACTTTCCTTTCCGGTATTTTAGGTACTGGACACCACTATTATTGGATAGGCACCCCTAAATACTGGCTGATGGTCGGTGGTATTTTTTCTGCTCTGGAACCACTCGCATTTTTAGGAATGGCTGTATGGGCCATCAATATGTACAGACGCAAGGGTCTGGATCATCCCAACAAGATTGCACTTTATTGGACCTTGGGCTGCGCCATCATGTCCTTTGTGGGAGCTGGATTTTTAGGCTTTGCCCATACCTGGCCGCAGGTCAATCAATGGACCCATGGAACCCTGGTAACTGCAATGCATGGCCACCTTGCATTTTGGGGGGCATATGCCATGCTGGTGCTTGCAGTAATCAGCTTTGCCCTGCCACAAATGACGGGCCGTAATTTAATGAATACCAGCTCTGGATATCTGGCATTCTGGTGCAGCAACATTGGCATGGTAGGCATGACTGGCGCTTTGGCAGTAGCTGGAGTAACCCAAGTTTACCTGGAACGCAAACTGGGCATGGACTTTTTAGTGGTCCAAAAAGAAATTGAAGTGCACTTTGTTGGAGCCCTTCTGGCTGCCACATTGTTTACAGTGGGAATCAGTTTGTACATCTACAATTTTATACGCTACGGATTGCCTTCTGAAGAGGTAATTGCAAGCAACAAAGCAGGCGCATAAGAGATTAATTCAATTAAATAGCTTTTTATTTCCTGCTATTTGCCAATTAAACTTCATATTTGTCCCTGTATTTTACAGGGACATTTTGCAGGTAAAAAATTGTAGCTACTGCCTGGGACAAAATCGATTATAAGTTATTTCTTAAGAATAGCAAGGTGCAATGATTTATTTTCCAAAACCAGGAAAACTGAATTTATATTTTCCTTAAAAGAATATCAATTCCAAAGATGTACATGAATTCATACCATAAACTTTTTTAAATATGTCGCGCCTTTTTATCCACACAGGCAGGCGCAATGATTATTTTTACAGCATCACAATATATGGCTATGTAGCCAAATAGGAGAGATTATGAATCCAAATCCCGATACCCTGAAGCCGCTACCATTTTACAAATCCATAGGTCGCGAGATTGATGTTTTTGAACATGCCTGGCGAAATCAACTACCCGTGTTGCTCAAGGGACCGACAGGTACTGGGAAATCAAGACTTGTGGAATACATGGCTACCAAATTAAAACGGCCGCTGATCAGTGTGGCCTGTCATGAGGAAACCTCTGCTGTAGATTTGATAGGTCGCTACCTGATTGCCGGCGGCGAGACCGTGTGGCTGGACGGCCCAATGACTCGCGCTGTACGCCAGGGAGCCATTCTGTATCTAGATGAAATAGCAGAGGCAAGGCCTGACACCATGGTAGCCATTCACTCTCTAACGGATCACAGACGTGCTTTATTTGTAGATCGACACAATGAAGAACTACAGGCACCGCCAGAATTTATGCTTGTGGCCAGTTTTAATCCGGACTACCAGCGTGGGAGTCGTGAACTGAAGCCCTCCACTCGACAACGCTTTATTGCGCTCAGCTTTCAATACCCATCACCGGAGCTGGAAAAAAGCATTATTGCCGGCGAATGCGGTTTTGAGGACAAAAATCTGGACCGACTGGTGAAGCTTGCAGAACGCATCCGCGCAACGTCTGACTTGCCGCTGGCTGAAACGGTTTCAACGCGCTTACTAGTAGATAGTGCCCGACTCATCCAGTCCGGACTACCTGCCCGTCTGGCCTGCCAAAGCGCCATTGCTGAAGTCCTTAGCGATGACGCAGAAACACTGCAAGCATTAAATGAATTAATTGCTCTATATTTTTAAAGTATTTTATGGAATGGGATCAAAAATTATTTCAATTGCTATGGCGTAAATTCAAGACTCAGGCATTACCAACTCCCAAAACTGGACCATACGCCACATTGGCTCATCTGCTATGTGGGCATGGCATGCAAGTAGCCTTTGTTTTTGATACAGGCGGATTTAGCAAAGATTTTATTTATTTACCTTCGCTTGCCTATCTTTGCACCCAAAGCAGCGCCTTAAAAAAAAGAATGGGCTCTACATCAAAAAACCCCGGATGGCAGCCTGAAAATACAAGCTCACAGTCCATAGCCTGCAATAAAACACTACATTCACTTTATATATTCAGGATTTTGAGTGCGGCTTTGTATATGGAAGGCCGGCATAAGGATCATCTTTTGGCTGAAAAATGGCAGGACATGTATCATAAGCTGCACGATGAACTATACCAGCTTCAACTGCTTCCTGAATTAGAATCCAGGCAATTGGAATCCGCAGACAAAAGCAGCGAAACCCAGGATTTGAGTGCTGAGATTCCAACAGGCTCCAGTGAACAGGATGTTGAAAGCAACAGCCAGATTCAAAATGTTACAGAAGACAAAAAAGCCGTCGAGGAATACACATTAAATCACAGCTTTGAGAAGATTGAAACTTTAGAGGAATTCAATGGCAACTGGCGCGACCTGGATGGCAGTGACCAGATCAAAGAGCAGCAGGATGCTTTATCTGAATTGAAATTCAATCAGATGGTTCGTAGCACCGAAGAGACCCATGGATTTTTAAAAAGCAAGCAAGGTCAAGGAACAATACTTGAGCTCGGCGGCGAAACTAAGGCCCAGTTTCAGTACCCTGAATGGGACTATCGTAAAAAGATCTTCAAGGAGCGCTATTGTAGCGTCAGCCAGGAGCAGATAATAGGCAGTGTTACGGCAGCAAGTAACATCATAAAGAAACGCAAGCATACCCTCAATCGGCTCAAACAGGATCTTGGTCGCTTTTATAATCGCTTTCACCCCCAGAAGGCTCAAAGTGATGGCACAGGCCTGGATCTGGATGCCGTGGTAGACTACCTGATTGATCGTCGCATAGGACTTGTCCCCTCAGAAAAACTGTATGTTCGCAAATTACGGGTACAGCGTGAACTGGATCTGCTGCTGCTGCTTGATGCCAGTCTCTCTACAGATTCCTACAAAATGGGAATTCAGGTACTCGAGGCTCAAAAGGAATCCGTGCTGCTCTTTGGAGAGGCCTTGCAGCACATGCGCCTGGATTTCCGCTGCTATGCTTTTTCCTCCAAGACTAGGCACCACGTTCGCATTGCAACGATTCACAGTCCGGGCGATCTCTGGAAAAAGTCACGAGAAGCCTTGCTTGGACTTCAGCCTTCCGGCTATACAAGAATTGGACCTGCACTGCGACATTGTAGTGAAATTTTAAGAAAAAGCAGCTCGCACCATCGCTGGATAGTGCTTTTTACAGACGGGCAGCCAAATGACTTTGACCGCTATGAAGGGCGCTACGGCAACGAGGATGTGCAGCATGCCATTTTAGAAGCCGAGGCCAGCGGTATTGGAGTGCACCTGTTGTCTTTTGCTCCGCGTCAGCAACTTTTTGGGCATTTCTGCCAATCAGCTTTGGATCTAAAAATATTGCCTCAACTTTTAATGCAGTTTTATGGTCGAGTGCTCGGTTGATGCAGCTTGCATAAATTATAGGCACCTGGAGAGTTCTACCGGCACATGGAGCCAGACAATCATACTAAAAAGATGGCTGAATATACAACATTTTTGGAAAAAACCAAAAAAGCGGCATAAGTTGTTTACACCCTCATAGACGGCAGGCTCAGCACAAGTGTTGAACCACAGGGACCACGGGGCATTGACTCAAATTTGCCACTTGCACTGAGCGAAGCCGATGTGAGGGATTTGGGGCGCACTTCAACTAACTTGTGGTGAGCCTGTCAAATCATGAACGCGCACTACTTTCCTGGGGAAAAAATACTTGATGAAAAGGGGTTGTCTTGACACCCCTATGGCTATTATGCAAAAAATTTCTTTTTTTAATTGTTCTACTATTTGTTGGCCCGTTCACAGCCTGCCAGACACATCCACCCATTGAACCCGTAACAGAACAGAGTGCCACCATTGCAGTCACAGTCGGTTTGCTCTTGCCCGATGACCTGTTTGACTATGATCATAAACGCCGACCAACGCAAATCATTTTTGCAAAAATTGAAGACGGCCAGCCTATGCGAGCCAAACACAAACTGCTGCCAGCCACCTGGCTACCGAAAGGTGGTTTTGGCGAAACTAGCCACAGAAGAGTTTATCTACTAAATGCAGAACCAGGAGATTATACTATAATTGCCGCAGTAGAAAGCCAGGCGATTCCCGAAAGGACTCAAACAACCCAGTTAAGCAGCAAAGTTAGTATGAGTGTCACAACAGGCGGTGGTACCAGTCATTCCGTGACCATGTTCCCGGAAGCATTTGCGAAATCAATCAAGGTATCCACTGTCCCTGGTAAAATCACCTATATGGGTCAGATAACCATAAAAAAAGCCAACCGCCTGATTGATGCAGATGAGTTTCAAAAATACAATGCAGACCGGTTTTCGAAAGGTGAAATCTTCAGTAGGCCGCCGGTTTTTTTTCGTGGCTTCGAGGCAGTTGTAGATAAAAGCTCCCAGGCTGAGTCAGATTTTCAAGGAAAAGCAATTAAAGAAATCGGGCCCGAATCCATGTGGGGTGGTATGATCCGGTGATGGTTCTCACTACCAGACAGCATTCATCTTTTCGCTCGCGAAGATACCAGATTTATATTGGATAATTATTGGCCGGTTTGGTTTTCTACCACTTTCTTTCCCTACCCTTCGATTTTGCGAACATCGAGTAGACCGTAGGTCATATCGAGATGCGGGGACCCTGGAGCTTTGGGGCGCACATGAATGGCGGGGCGGATCTATCGCGGCAAAGCCTGGCTGAAATGGGCAACCTGTCCTCCTCCTCGGTGCTGAATATTTTAGACCGCCAACTGGAAGCCGATGTGCCCGCCGGCAGTTATGGCGTATTAATGGCCATGGGACCTGGCTTTAGCGCCGAGTTTCTAGTGCTGCAATGGAATTGAGTCCACACTCTCTGTAGAGCGGCTGTGGTATGCATCTGTCGACGCCAATCTGGAAGGCAAACGGTTGGTCAGCAGATGTGCAGTAAGGCCTTTGTTAGACCAACGGTTTTAAGGCCAACCTACATTGACTGGCTGTTTATCCACTCTTGTTTTTCTCCGCATTTAAAACATTCTGGGTGATCAGCCTGGTATTGTACTGGCGGTTATCGGCAAAGAGACGCATGTTGCGGGCCACCATCGTCACCATATCGTAGACCGAGGAATCGCGCAGCTTTTTCTGGCGGTATTGGCCGTAGCAGATTTGATCCACTACCAGGCGGGCAGCGTAGGACTGCGCCAGATAACGATTCCAGCCCCGGCCGCATAAGTATTCGTAATGCAGCATGGCCGCCATCTCGATGCGGGCCGACGAATCATGGATATCCAGCAGCTCCAGGTCTTCCTTTTCATTCAGATCGGACAGGCCGATTTTTTTTAACAGCGGCGAGCGGCCGCTGGTTTTTAGATCGTGCAGCACTTCGGTGAAGCGGGCCAACATGCGCGCCAGCTGCACCGGCGCGAAAGCCTGCTGGGCCAGATTATTAATAAAGCTCTGCTGTTTGGGGTCATGCGGATCCGGCACACCGTTCTGGACTAACATCAGATATTGATACTGCGGTGCGGTCGGACTTTCTTTGCCGCTATAGAAATTGAACCAGCGGATACTACCCTCATCAGATTTTTGGCCGTCATAAAACACCGCCCCGTCGCTGATGCCGCGCCACTTTAGCTGCACATCAAAGCGGGACGCTTCTGCCTGCAGGCTCTGCGGATTGCCGATCGATCGCAAGCGGGAAATCAGGGCCTTGAAATCCGGCGACCAGCGCTTGTAATGCAGATGCACGAAACGGTCGGCGACCGAATCGTCCAGATCGCGCGCGACCATGCTTTGCGACGGGTTATAGGATATTGCGCTCCAGAATCCGGGCTGGGCCTGGATGCTGACCCCGTCGGCCCGATCAATGAAGCGTCGGTCGTCAAAGGCGCTGTTCAGCCTTTTTTGCACGTCGTCTTTCAGCAGATTAAACTCGTCGCCGTAAAAAATGGCGCCCTCCGCCATCGCCCGGGCCAGCGGCCCGTTGATGTGCTCGGTCACGCTGACCCCGTCCTGCGCTATCAAACTGGGATGCGATATGATGTGCGCGTCGGTCGTGCGGCTGGAACAGGTGCGCGTATATACCGTGCGCTTCAGGATATGGGCCATTTCCATGATGCTTTGCGTTTTACCGACGCCCGGCGGTCCGTCCAGGGCCACATGCAGTCCTAAAAAATGGGCCAATACCAGTCTTTGCAGTTCGTCTAGTCCCTCCGGGCTGATTTGATTGGCGATGTATAAATTGCGCGGCCGCAAGGAGCTTGAACCGTCATCCGCCGATTGTGGCCGTTGAGCCAGGTTTTGATAAAGACCTTGTTGGCGTTCGGCAAAATCGCCGCCAGCTTTCAATAAATGCGGATTTTTAAGGATTGAGCTAAATACAGATTCAGCCACATGCAGGTCGGAGGCATAGCGACGCAAATGACTCGTAATCGGCAATCCAGCTGGCAAATTATCGGCCGCTAACAAAATGGAGATCATCTGCCGATTTTCATCCGGATCAGGCAATGCGCAGATTTTTTTCTCAGTCGCTTTCCATTCATGAAAAAGCCGGTTTAAGCGCTCATTATCGACTTGCAAGTTTTTGACAATTGTCTTTAAAGCGGGGCTTTCCGACAATTTGCTTTGCGGATCGGCGCTCAAGATATGAAACAGATTGAAAAACAAGGTCTGTATAAACGAATCAGAGTACATCGGCATTGTGTGTTATTGAGTATTTAATATGCAATAGATTTGTCAAATCGTTACTGATTGCTTTTCCCCAAATCCATTAAGAGCATACTTGCTGCCTTTTTAACGGATCGATTTTACGACGCTGCGCACCATTTCCGGGATGACCGGCAGCAGATCCTCTGGATCGCTAAAATGCTCGGCATAGCTGGCTTCACGCTTGAATAGCTCGAAATATTCCTGACGGGTCGCGTCAATATTGAAATAGATCAATTGGATTCCGGATTGCACGACCTCGCGCATGGCGATCAAGGTATCATCCAGCGCGTTTTTGCCGCTATAATTATCCGAATTTGGGCTGCCGTCGCTCAGCATAAAAAAATACTTCACATCGGCCGGACTCTTGGCCAAAATATTATGCACGTAGCGGATAAAGTCGCCGTCCCGGTTGCCCAGGCCAGATGTAAACGACGAAACGGCTTCCAGGCTCGTCGCCCGGTAGATATTGGTCGAGGTCAGCGAATCAAAGGCCAGATAATGGATGCTCGGGGTCAGAGCCTCCATGGCGCGACCCAGGATCAATGCAAAGGCCTTTTCAATATCCAATACCGTTAGTGTTTGTATTTCCTGGCTATCGGACAATAAAAGCTCCTGGCCGCTGAATCCGTCCGGCGTTCGAACCGCATTGCCCCGGACGGCGCCCTCCGGCATTCTGATCACCAAATCGGTCGAGCCGCTGGCATCCAGTCCGATCACGACTTCCAGCGTGCTGCTTTGCTCCTCAAAGAATTCCAGAAAACGGGCATCATATTGATTGTTTTTATCGCTTAGCACCTCGAGCAGTCTTTCGATATCAATATCGCCTTCAAAGGAGCTGACTTCCTGACGCTCGTCCAGATCCGGGATCATGCGCGCCAGATGCAGGAGTACCTGGCGCGACAGCCCCTCCCAACGGCCCAGCTTTTGCATAAACAGCGCATTGGTGTCTTTTATCGGGTATTCTCTGATTTCCGATATGCGGGTGCGCGATCCGGTAGCCGGCGAAAGGGTGTAGACAAAGTTGCTTTTCTTCTTGGCTTTTTTGGTAGAGCGTTTTTTCTTTTTATTATTATCTTTTTTTGGTTTACGCTTTTTTGATTTGCCCGATTGATCTTTTGCCTTTTTATCGGCGGAACGATCCTGCTGCATTTCGGCCGCCAGATCGTCGGCCCTGGTGCGGGTTGAAAAATCGATCGTGCCGGCTTCGTTGTAACCGTATTCCTGAAAACGATTTTCGATCCGCTTTTCGACATCGATCAGGCTGGCCAGGATTTGATCGCTGTTGGCCTGGATTGCAGTTCCCGGCCCTGCCGTTGTCACCGCTCCGTTTTGCGTTTTAGCGCCCGGCGGCGATTCCTGTTCCGGCAGCAATTCATCGAATACCGGCAGTTCATATCGTTCCAGGAATTTGCGCGGGTTGTCGTTGTAATCGCGATAGAGTTGGTCCAGCTCGTTTTGATTTAAGGGCATTTGTCGCCTGGTTTGATCGCCTTCGGAGGCGTCACCGGTTGGCCCAAACTGATGCAGGCCTTTCGGTAAAAATTCGTAATGCAGCATCTCGTAGAGCTCTTCGTCGGGCCAGGTCTTCATGATCTCGTAAAATTCCCGCGCTAAGGGATAAGCCGCCAGCGGATTGGCCAGCTCGAGGCCTTGCAGGCGCTCCACGCCGTATGCCAGCAATTCCTTCATGCTACGAAAACGACCGATAGGCAGTGCGCTGTTCAGCAGACGCTCCATCTTCTCTGTATACGAATCAAGCTCTATGTCATGGCGATCGAAACCGGATGCCGCGTTAAAGATTTCGTCCAGCAAAAAGCGACCCAGGCCGTGGATATAAGACAGGTTCTTGATCGAATAATAATCGTTGCTCGCATCCAGCAAATCGCTAATCTGATGATGCAGCCGGATGCGGATCATGAACTGCTCGATACGATAGTCTTCAAATATATTATATATTACCTTGAATATTTCCGGTCTTTCCAGCCGCATCAGGTAATACATCAGATCGAAGCGGAAGCTGCCGGCCAGGATATGGCCGGCTTCATGCAACGCCAGGGCTGCGTACTGCGCCAGATTGCGGTTCTGGATCAGCGGATCCAGCGGGTCCTTGAAATCATTGATCCATGCCGGCAAAAATATAGTGTGCCCGTCGGTATAGGCCCCGCACTCGCCCGGATGCAAATCGATGCTGCCCAAAATCGGCAACAAAAGCCCGCTGGTATATTCCAGCGATTGTTGAAAGCTGACCCGGTACCAAAAATCAGGCGCCAGAGCCTCGGCCAAATTAGTCGGATCGTTTCTAAATCGATCATAAACTGCATTAAAATATGGCGCCAGCTCGTTGCATGCGACCTGCTCGATGCTGGCAAAAAAGAGATCCTCCAGATCGGTGCTTTCGACCATGCTTCTTAACTCGTCCAGGGTGCGCCGGATCGTATCCCGCTTCTCCGGACTATTGCTTTGATCTTCAGCGCCGAAATTTAGGCTGATCGGCTGCCAGAGCGTATCGCGGATCCGGTCCAAAACCGGCCGAAATACGTCGCCGGGATCGGTGTTGCGCATCTGGAAGTAATCCGCATAAACCACGTCCATTTGTTTGCAGAAATAGCGGTGAAATTCGTCGCAATGCATCGTGACCGTCACCGGATGCGCATTTTTGATCTTGCCCAGCGCCATATAAATATATTCAAAGATCAATAATCGGATGACCTCTAGCTCGATGATGTGCGAGGAGCTGTTTTTAAGCAGCCATTGTATGAATTCCGAGCGGCGCTTCAAAAAGCGCTTATCGGCCTTTTGTTGCAAAAAAAGCTTCAACACGATCGGATACAGAGACTTGTGAAACTGGCGCAGCTCGGCCTCACTGATCGCGGTGATAATATTCTTGATCAGCATTTTGATGATATCCTGACTGCTGCTATAAAATTGCTGGATGCTGTAAAAAGTAGCCGAAGAAAAAAGTTCCAGGGCCCTTTCCATTTTGGCAATCTCCAGATCAAAAACGGCGTCGTAGATGAAGCGCTGAAAATCGTCGGACAGCCGGCCGTAGCTTTTCAAAAAACTCTTATAGTTTTTTTGGTTGCCTGGACCGGCAATCCGAAACCAGGCAATGCTCTTGTTGATCCGCTCCAATAATACAGCGGAAAAATCAACCCTGGTTTTTTGAATCAGATGCTCGGGATAATGATTATGCAGGATATCCAGATAGTCGAAGCACTGCGCCGGATCGCTGGTTTGGTGCAGGATTTCCGATAAAACGACTAAAAAAAGACGCGCGGTCTTGAGCCTTTCGGCCAGTTTCAGGAAGCGAGTCGTTGCGGGACGGGCCATTTGTTCGGCAACCCGATGCGCGCTTTGGGCGCTGCCCTCGGACAGCAATGTATTGACGCACAGCGACAGCACCTCGCGATACAACTGGTTCTCGTCGTCTGCCTGATCCCAGTTGTCATGATTCGGCTTGTTAAAATAGCGGCGGGCTAGCCACTCGAAAGATTCCAGACTGCAAAATTCGAGAAAAGGGCCCAGTAACTCGGGATCAAACTCGCCGACCTTGATGAACTGGCGCTCAAATAAATGATAGCCGTACAAATTGAGCGGGGCTTTGAAAAAAGAATTCTCGATCCGGCGAAATTCAGCAGTGGTGGTCGCCAGAGCAGTCGCCGCGACTACTGCCGGATGAATCTCGATCGAAAGCCGGCGCAAAAAGGCGCGCAGGGACTGGGCGAAACGACCGGGGGTGCTGTTTGCCTTAGCCTGCAGATACTGCTGAAAATCGCCTTGATCCAGCAGAGCCACCAGCAGTTCGCGCTGCGAGTCCAGCAGCTCATCACGCGCGACGGCGTAAAAGGTTTGCAATAGCTCTTTATTGGCGCCAAAAATCGTCGCCAGATGATGGCGGTACAGCTCCGGCAGCAGTTCTTTGCTAAAAGTAGGCATAATGCGGCATCAGCCTGATGCTAGACTATAGGCCGGAATTTGTCAATGCCAATCCTGCCACGGCTCTACTCGGCATACTTCGACGGGTCGTGTAATCAATGACTACTATTCTTCTGGAAACTTAGATTTCTTTAACCGACGATAACTCCTGGGCCACTGCCAGAATTTGATCTACATGGACTTCAAAGCGACCGGGCCAAACAAGATCCAGGCCATAGCTGTCGATGCTAACCCTGGACCATTCATCTTTAGTCGGGTAACAATAGACTTTTTTAAAACCGGACAAATCCACCTCATAGCTTCTGCCGGCATTCGTTGAGATTCTGACAATATTGTATTCATTGGCTTCGACTTTAGCGATTAACTCAGCGGTTCTATCCATGGTAATGGTTCTCCTTTCATAGCTCTTTGCCAGGCTTTTTCCAGATCTACACGGCTCTTTTTACACCATGCTTTGATCAGATTGTGAACCTGGACATTTTTTTGGTCCGCCAAGCAGATTACCGTCAAAACCATAAACCCATTCCTGACCCTGATAACGCACATGAAAATGGGGTAATTTATGGCGGTCTGTGTCAAACCAGTACATATAAATTACCAAACCATAAAACTCAGAGATTCTGGGCACTCTGAATATTACAATTATCAGACCGGATGTCAAGCGATTTGTGTTTCAACTCTCAGTGACCCCCGTGGTTCAATTCCAAACCACCCGTTGGCTGGCGCCAACTAGAGCACACGGTGACACGGAGTTTTAGCGCTTGGCGGTTGTTCGTTGAGTAGCGCTTTGCGCGATACGTCACTGCGTGAACACTCGCAGAGCATTTCCATACTGGCTGTTGACGAGGGTCCGGGGCGAGATTGTATAAATGTTAGCAGACAAAACTCCTGGAATATTATTGTTAATTGTAGATCTTTAGCGATTCAGATACTCTAATGATTCCAGATAGATCAGATAACCGATGGCCAGAATGCTTAAAAAGATCAGCACAGCCTTGATCTTGCGACGCAGTTTAGCATGTAGCGGATTTGAAAACCAGCTGGCTGTTTTCTGAATGCCCGGCAAACCGGCGGCCGGGTTAGCGCCTGCCCTACTGTGACTCGTCATCACGGCTTGCATCATTCTGGCTTCGACGACCGGCAAGTAGACCAACTGGCCGGCGTAGGCAAAATCACTCTTACCAGCGTAGACTGTCAGCCATTTGGCAAAGGCATAGATGATCTCCAGCATCAGCTCTTTGGCAGCCGGATGCAGCTTTGCCTCAAAAAAGCGCCGGGCCTTTTGGGCCGCCATGCGGGCCGCTTTGTCTTTTTGACGCAGATGCAGATAAATCGCCAGTCGAGTGTAATACAGCAAGCGGCGCTCTTTATGAACAAAGCCGATTTTACGCAGACAATCGCGCAGTGTGTCAATGTCGCCGATGATGACCGCCAGATTGAACAAATACAGATAGTGCAGGATTTGCTTCCTGGGCACGAAGTGCGTCACCTGAATGGCGTAATTTATTTTGCCGGCTAAAAGCAGGCACTCAATGACTTTCTTGTAGAGTTCAGAGTCGTACTCGGACTCTTTGTACATCCAGTAGTAGTGCGCCGCCGCCCGTTCATATTCCAGGTCCTTGAGCCACGATTCGGCGATGATCCACTTTTGTTCCGTATCCCAGGCAAATTCTACGCTGGCTTTAGCAGCGATGCGGGCCTCGATCGTCAGGCCGACTGAAAAGGCTAGCCGGGCATACTCAAGCAAGACGGCATTGCCCAATTTGCGCAGCAATGCTGCGTCATAAATGCAAGCGGGGCGCGGAAAGTTGGCTTTTTTTAGTTTAAAAAGCGCCAGATCGCGCCACAACTGCGTTTCGGCATCCGCCAGCTCCAGTCGTCCGTAAAAATGCACGATCCGCCCGAGCTTGCCGGCTTTGTACAAAACAGTCAGGCCGCAATGAACAGCCCGCTCTTTATCGACCGGGTCTGCAAATATTTGCCAGGCCTGACGGGCATGCGCCAAAGCGCTTTGCAACGAACCGCCAGTTTTGAGCAGCATATTGACGGTTTCCAATAGCTGATCCGCCAGCTCTGCGCCCTCTTTGTCGGCGGCGATTTCAAGCATCAACTGTTCGAGTTCTGCGGCGATCGTTTGCATGAGCTTTAAGGATTATTAAAGAGTGACCAATTTATGGCCTCTTTTAACGACCAATTCAGCGCCTACAGAATGCAGTATTCGCAGAAAAACATCCAGTGTGGGATTGATTTCATCACCGCTGCGCATGCCTTGGACAGTCGAAGTGGAAACACTGGCCTCATTGGCCAATTGGCGAACGGATATGTTCTGTTCCGCCATCAACTCCACTAATAATTCAGACACGGCCAGTTTCCGGCGCTCCTCTGCCATTTGCTTGCGAAACTCAGGGGATTTCATCAGGCGGCCATAGGTCGTCTGCCGGGTAATAGTCCTTTTTTTTGATCCTTTCTTCATAGTCTGCTTTCCTCCGCAGGGCTAGCTGCAGCTCCTTAGCCGGCAGCTTGTCCGTCTTTTTGTGAAACGCATTTGTTACAACAATCCGCTTGCCTTTCACAAAAAAACACAGGAATCGATGCGGCTGCGGTTTAAACGCCCATATTTCATCACGTTCTTTTCTAAATTTGGTTTTATCAGTTATTCTGCCAAATATGCCTATGCGTTCAAACAAGACAAGCACGCTGACTTGTTCGGATTCGCTTAAATCGTTAAAATACGCCAACGCCGGCATATCTCCGGCAGGGTCAATATACCACTCAATCCGGAATTTAATACCGCTATGGGCGACGTACTCCACTACCCATAGTGTATCGTTTATTCGATACAGTAGTCAACTGTTTTTTGTGAAAATTCTGTCACCGCGCAACAAATCGCACTGCAGCGACCTTTATATAACAGGGCTGCTAAAAAAGCGGCCCTGAGGCCGGCCGCGCATCTATATCACCGGCGGGAGAAACCCGCCCGGCTGAAGCGCTGGCCATAGTCTGCGCTTCGCACCGAAATGCACCTGGTCAGCCCTTAAACAAGTTTAACGGGCTGGCGCAGGCGCACTCGGCTACGGCGCTTGTAGTTCGGCCAACGAACTCATCCAGTGCGGTCAAATGCTGGCGCATTTGGGTGAAAGGAGCTGCGGGCCCAACTCGCTGACGCTGTGCTTAAAAGGCAATCCAGTTGTCCAGCTAGCACTACAGCGCACTCACCCGGTTCGGCCAAATGCTAGCGCATTTGTAGGAAAACAGTTAACAGAAAAAAAGCAACGCTACTGGGCCGGGTTTCAAACCGCAGCCCTGGACGACTACGAAAAGCTTCATGGCCCACTTTCACCCGGCAAAGGGGAAGCGGTCGAGAGGCTGATCAAATGCGGCGATTTTCAACAAGGCTTGACCCGCTACGAATGCAAATAACCCTACTTTCTTTGAACCCAAAGAAACCAGGCAAAGAAAGGTCCGCTGCTTGATTGCCATCCATGCCAATCAACGCATCGGTTTTGGGCGACCTCCTGTCGCCATTATCCCAGAGTCAATAATTCACAAAAGGTGCTCGACTTAAGCTACCCGCATGTGCCATAATTCTAATCGCTTTGGGGAGTTCGAGGGGCGAAGCCCCTCGTGAAATTGCTGTTTTTATCTACCGGAACAACATCAAAAAGCACTGCGTTACTATGGAATATACGCGGCAAACAAGCGAAAAATCAAAGTTAATCATTCCAACTCGGAAGGCAGCTGGGTTACCGGAATTGAAAACTCTTTTCAGGCCAATCCCAAAAATTGCCCGGATTGCAATGCCCAGATGCAGGCAGTGATTTTCTTCAGATACCAGAGTTATAAAATGACACGCCGCCTGAGCCAGAATTATTCGCTGGGACATGATGGCTACTACAGGCCGATCCGCGGGCCATAAATCGTAGTAAGCGAACCCTGTTGATAGAAATAGATTTCTCATATTCCGGCATTAGACCAGCCCCTTATAACATTCTATTCCTATCATATTTACTCGGATTGCTGCAGTTACAAGCCATTTGCAATCCTGTCAATAAGACGGGCTGCATCCTCTTTTATCTTTGTTGCCAAAATCTGCCAAATAATCATTGACCCGGCCAAATCCGCGAGAAATTATAGGCACCGGGTCGATTTTAGGTCAATTTTTCCCTCTTAAGGGGGCTTTGATCCAGATTGGCCAAGGGATTTGGCGCGCGCTTCATTTCATGAACACGCACTAAGATTCTAGAAAAAGAAAATTAAGGAGATGGTTATTATGGTACAAAGAGATGCAGTTAGAATATTTCAAGCAAACTTTGATATGGTTAAGGTATTGAAAAATTATAATGCTTACGAAAAAGGTTATTTCAATCAAGGAAAGTCAGCATTGAAGGTTGAAGATGCTCTATTTGAAAAATATGAAAAAACTGAGCCAAATATGGTTAAGATTGCAGACCTAGACAATGTTACAGAATCAATTGATTCTCAAGAGGAATTTATTACTGCTGTATACTACTCCCCGATCCAGATCAGCCCTGCTGCCCAATCAGCAATCGACCGTGAGCTCCCCAAAGGCAAAGAGGGGGCGCTGAAGCTGGGCGCAATGTGGTTAAAGAAGTCTGTAGATGAAAACACCGACTCTACGAGTGGTAAATATACTAAAGCCCTGGCAATTATCCAGGAAAAATCTGGAGTCAGCCAGAGCGAGATCCTCTCCTACTACCGTCGCTCCATTACCGCAGAGGCACTGGCCCTTGGCAAAAAACACTTTGAAGGACGCCTCTCAGAAGCTGAATTAAAAAAAGCGATGGCTCCGGTTATCGCCTACTATACCGAGACTAATCCGTCCCGCCGCAAGCTCCACTACAACGGCATGGTCGCTGTGGCTAAAAAGTTTTGGGATAAGGATGATGGAACAAGAGCTTTCTTTGTTGCCAGCTATAGGAATTCAATCAAAGAACTAAACGTGCATTTGGCATATCAAGTTGAGAGAGAAGCCACTAAAAGTAGTCTTTCTAATGTATCTTCAGAATAGATACCAAATAAATCAATATAAACTGCGCTTTTTCAACCAACCCAAAGCACGCTTCGAGAAGTGGGGGTTGTTGTTAGGGGGACGCTTTTCTCGATACGTCACTGCGCGAACACTCGCAGAGCATTTCCAAACTGGCTGTTGACGGGGGTCTGGGGCGCAGCCCCAGGAAATACCGCTCATCTCGATACATTCGCTAACGCGAACACTCGAAGAACGGCTTGTTTCCTGTCTAACCCTCCGTGCCTCTGTGCCCCCGTGGTTCAAATCCAAACCACCCGTTGGCTGGCGCCAACTGGAGCACACGTGACACGGAGATTTTTCGGGTTGTGCTCTTATCGATACATTCGCTGGCGCGAACAATCGAAGAGTATTTCCATACTGGCTGTTTACCGGGGTCTGGGGCGAGATTGTGGCGACTTAGATTGGCCACAATTCGGCAAGCTCATTGCATCGCTTACACTGAGCTCAGACGAGATACAGCAACCAGGGGGCGTTGGTGTGAACATGAATGGGAGGACGTACCTGCTGATTGAAGCTGGCGGCAGGAGGTCCGGCCTGCTTACATACGGCGACAGAAAGAATAGATTGCCCCAGTATAGTATACCACAGGGGTGTGTCACTGATTCGCATTTTTCGAAAATTTTAGGCGGCCAAAAAATTCTTGACAATTGCCCGTCTTATGTTAAGTGGCACCAGGTGCTCAGCCAGGGCGGGCCATTGGGGTCGGCATTTTCACGCAGCTATTTGGGACCCATCCGCCGGAACCACCCCGCCCTCGCATTAAAGGGGGTTTAGGTCTGTCCTGAAGCGGGGAATAGATCTGTCCTGATGTAACCTGGTTGGCCCGATGGCCGCAGTTGTGAAGTGTGATCACTGGCAACCAATTGCTGGACTCACGACGAAAATGTACCTTCAATCCAGCAAGACCAGCGGCACGGACGCCGCTGCCAAACACCGGCGCTTGATTTCCCGGATGGAAATCACCGCGCCGGACCTTTCTTTGCCAACTTTCTTTGGGTTCAAAGAAAGTAAGGTTGCAGGGGGTCTGGGGCGCAGCCCCAGAAAATACCGCTTTTCTCGATACACCGCCGTTGGCGGCACTCAATAAACAGCTGGTTGCCGTCTAACTCTCCGCGCCTCTGTGCCCCTCATGGTGAAAAAAACCAGCCACCCGCAGGCTGGCGTCAACTGGAGCACACGGTGACACGGAGTTTTAGCGTTTGGCGGTTGTTCGTCGCGAGATGCATCGAGACAAAAGGCGAGCCTTTGTCCGTTTCATTGCTTCTGAAATCTGATCCAAAAATTCATTCATTGGAATTGACATGTTTAAAGCAAATTGTAAACTATGCTAAAAGCCAACGGTATTGCGATCCGGACCATATAGACTTTTCTTTTATGCCGGTGATCGGAATGAACCAAAGCATGTTCACATAGAACGCGATGAGAATATTGCCAAAGTTTGGCTTTTTCCAGTCAGACTAGCCAATAGTGGCGGTTTTTAAGGGCAGGAATTGAATCAGATTCTAAAATTAGTACAACAAAATCAAAATACTATAGACGAGGCCTGGAATGACTACTTTGGCAGTTGATATTACATTTCCACTGATTACAGCGGTTGAATTAACTGAAGATTTGCTCGTTATCGAACTCGCTGATGGACGCAGTATATCTGCGCCGATTGCCTGGTTTCCCAGACTGGTCCACGCCAACCCAACAGAACGTCAGAATTGGCGTTTGATAGCCAAAGGACAGGGGATCCACTGGATTGATTTAGATGAAGATATCAGTGCAGAATCTCTGATAATGGGCAAGCCATCCGCAGAAAGTCAGCAATCATTCCAGCGCTGGCTGGCAGCTAGAAATACCTAGCTCTTCTTATTGGGGCGCTGCCCCAAACCCCGTTTGCTGCATGTATCCGGCCGGTTGCTGAGCGTAGTCGCAGCACCGGCGAAACGGACGTCACACACAACCATAACCGCCTGATTTCCCGGATAGAAGAAGACCCTGGCGAGCAGCCTTGCAACCTTACTTTGTAACCTTTCATCGGATGCAAGGCAAGCCCGATTGCCGGCCTTTGTTCCCGTCCCCCCGGTTACGCAATTCAACTTGCCCTGCCAATGCCCGGATTGTGCTTGCTGAATCCCGGCGATGCAATGCTTTCGTAATCCCGATGCATTCACAAAGCAGTCTCAGTCTCGGTGTATTTGTAGTTGTTATCAGCCTTGTTGCAATCCAGCGATTGTTCGAAATGCGGCTGTCTTCACGTAATGAATCGCACCTGAAAACCCTGGGGGCCCAGGAATACAGTCCCGGTCATTTTATCTGGATGAAGCTGCTGCACCTCGGCTGGCTGGCCGGCATGCTGCTGGAGGTATGGTTTTTTGACCGACCCTGGCACCCGGCTGTTGCAATTTTGGCCGCCGTCGGTCTCATCAGCGGACAGTTGTTGCGTTATGCCGCGATTCTGACCTTGAAGCACCGCTGGACAGTCCGAATTTATGTCCTGCCGGATTCACAGCGTATACAGCATGGTATTTTTCGCTGGCTACGTCATCCAAACTACACCGGTGTTGTGCTCGAAATTGCGGCCGTACCGCTTTTACATATGGCCTGGATCACAGCGATCACCTTTACAATCCTGAACGCCTGGCTTTTATGGATCCGAATCCATGCCGAAGAAAGAGCCCTTGCCCGCAACAGCCGACCCGAATGAGATTACGAACACAGTTTTGGCTGTACTGCGGAATGAATGCCGCATAACAGGCGCGCTTGGTCCGCAGTCCCATCTCCAAAAAGATCTGAAACTGGATTCAGTCGGCCTGTTAACTTTATCGCTGGAAGTTGAAAACAAATACCGAATCATTCTGGATGATGACCCGGACCAGCCGCCCCGCACAGTGCAGGATGTTATCGACCTGGTCCAACGCAGCCTGACCGCAAGCAATGCAACTGCCGGGACGGACAATTCCGGGACCAGTGAGTCGATGGCTGTGCTGGAAGGCGTCCTGACCGATCCGGCGCAAAGCCAGGTGTTCCCCGGCGACACTCTGACGGATGCCATACTGGCCCTGCAAAATTGCCGCGATCAGTTTGCGCTCCAATTCATGGACCGCAGCAAAACAATCAGCCGTCATCCCTGGTCCGTCGTCAGCCAGAGCGCCATGGCCAGGGCCGCTGCTTTACAACGCCTCGGTCTGCAGCCCGGTGAAGCGGTCACACTGGTTATGGGCACTTGCCTGGATTTTATCGAAAACATTCTGGCCGTATTGCTGGCCGGCGGAATACCGAACTGCCTGCCTACCCCCCGCCTGAGCCGCCAGGGAGACTACAGCTCTATGATCCAGAGTCGTCTGGATGTGATCCACCCTGTTTTTGTGATCACAGAAGAAAGGCTGCAAGATAAGCTGACCGGGATTTGCGCGAATCAATCTCATAGACATATACTGAATGGCGAGGCGCCGGCCGCACTCGATGAAGCGCAGAGCTACACCCGGCCGGCCGCAGTGCATGCCCACAGTCCGGCTTTGCTGCAATTTACCAGCGGCACAACCACAGATCCGCGGGCAGTCGTGCTATCGCATGCCAACATCTGCCGTAACACGCGCGCCATATTGCACCGCTTGCCTGGCAACCTGGAGGATCACAGCGGCTTTGCCTGGCTGCCGCTGCATCATGATATGGGCTTGATCGGCGGCCTGTTCACCGCCTTGATGGCTGGCGGCAGTATCACCTTTCTGAAACCCGAAGACTTTGCCATGCGGCCGGCATTGTGGCTGCAGGGACTGAGCCTGACCCGGGCAACCATTTGCCCCGCGCCGAATTTCGCGATGCAAATGTGTACGGACCGCATCAAGTCCGCCGACCTGGAGGGGCTGGATTTAAGCCATTGGCAGATTGCCCTGACCGGGGCCGAGACAGTCCAGGAAGAAACCCTGCGCAGTTTTTATCATCATTTCAAGGCATGTGGCTTTCAATGGCAGTCCTTCACCCCAGTCTATGGTTTGGCCGAGGCCACCCTGGCTGTCAGCTTTAGCGCTATTGAAAAGGAACCGGGATTTGTTAGCGCCGATCGCCTGGCCCTTGAACAGGACCGCTTTCAGGCCGGAGACGGATCACGGCCGCTGGTACGGATTGCCAGTGTCGGTACCCCCCTCGAAGACACCCGCATTCAGATTCGTTCCGCAACCGGAGCACTGCTGCGGTCCGATCAAATCGGACAAATCTGGCTGCAAGGCGCCGGGGTTATGCAGGGCTACCGCCATGAGCATAAAATCGAAACCCGGCCAGCTGAGAATGTATGGCTCGATACCGGCGACCGCGGCTTTATGCATGCCGGAGAATTATATATCTATGGCCGCACAAGGGATTTGATCATCATCAATGGCCGCAATATTGATCCGGGCTGGCTGGAGCACGCTGTTCCCACGTTGCCTGGAATCAATCCCCAGCGCAGTTGTGCCTACGCCATCAGCGGCAAGGACAAGCCAACCGAAAGCCCGGGTCTGTTGATCGAAATTGAAAAAAGCAAGGACACGAACTCAGATTACGAGCTGCTGCTGGATCAAATACACACAGCTGTGGCCGAGGCTAGCGGCTTTTTGGTAGCCGAAATCCACCTGTTAAAAACAGGCAGTCTGCCGCGCACCAGCAGCGGCAAAATTCGCCGCACAACAGCCTGGCAGGAACTGCAACAAGGCCGCCTGGCGGTCGTAGCTGCGCGGCTTTTTTAGACGCGCTGCATATAATCCGCTTGTTGTGCACAGTCCCTGCATTGAGCTGGACAACATTGGAATCTCGTTCTGCCTTGCCAGTCGCCGTGATCGGTGCCGGACCAGCCGGTTTGACAACGGCAATTCTTTTGGCTCAAAAAAACTGGCCCGTGGTTGTGATCGACCAGCAGGAACCGCCCATTGACAAGGCCTGTGGCGAGGGACTGATGCCGCCGGCCCTGCAGGTACTGGCCAGGCTGGGCCCTTTAGCTGAACTGCAGCAATGCGGCCGGTCCTTCGACGGGATCAGTTACCATGTGCCCGCGGCAACTTTCGCGCGGGGCAACTCCGGCATTAATCAGACCGGGGCCCTGATGGCGGCAGCAACTTTTTTGAGCGGCGCCGGCCTGGGAGTCCGGCGGACACGTCTGTCGCGGTGGCTTTATCAGCAAGCCCGCCAGCAACCTCTGATCCGCTTCGAGATCGGGCGGGCAGATCATTACATCCGCCACTCGGATCATGCAATTCTCGAATACACCCAGCCCCAGGACCGCTCAAACAGGGTCCGGCTGGCCTGTCGGTATGTGATCGGTGCTGACGGTCTGCGCTCAACTGCGGCCCGCTGGATTCAACCCAATCAGGCCAAATCCAGAAAAGCCCGGCGCAATCAGCAGCGCTGGGGCCTGACTGTACACTGCAGGGGGGTGCCGGCACCCGGAAAAGTCATGGTTCATTTCAGCCAGGGGATGGAAGCGTATGTGACTCCCCTGGGCAGCGATGAAATCGGGATTGCATTTTTATGGTATCGGTCCAGTTTTCAACCCCGTGGCCGTTCCACCATAACCGCTGATCTTTTCGCCCGTTTTGAGGAGCTGCAGCAGTCTCTCGCCATCGACTCGGGGCCGCTGGCCGGCTGGCTGGATGCAAGCCTGCAGGCCGTCGGCCCGCTCTATACCCGCCGCCGGGCCATCACTGCAACCGGAATCAGTCTGGTGGGGGATGCGGCTGGTTATGTCGATGCCATAACCGGAGAGGGGCTGAATCTCGCCCTGCATTCGGCTTCGCTTTTGGCTGACACTCTGGACCGCGGCCTGCTATTGGCGGCGACCGAAGGCCGCCTTTTGAACGCTCAGGATCTGCGCCAGTATACCCGGGCCGTTAACCGGCTGAAGTTTTGGCCGGAGCTATTGACTCACGGCGCATTACTGCTCAGCCGCCGGCCTGTTTTACAAAGGGCTTTTGTCAGTTGTATGCAAAGGCAACCTTATTTTTTCAGCCAGATCCTGAACGTCAATATGGGTCTGGCCAGCGGCTGGCAGCTTTGCCACTGGCGGTACTGGCCGGCTATCCTACAGCTGCTCTTTCAAGTGGTGGACAGACTGGCGAGCCAGCTTTCCAGGCGCGGATAAATACCGCCAAAGCTGCCGTTAGACATCGCTAAAATAATATCACCAGCCGCATGCGGCATAAACGTATTCGCCAGGCACTGCAATAAAGCTTCCGGATCCTTCGCAAAAAAAATACTGCTGCGATTCTTTTTTTTGCGCTCAGCCTGTATCTCCCGAACCAGCCGGCGCACATCGAGCTGCATCCGGCGGGACACTTTATTTTTATTATAAATATCACAGAGATAAACACTATGAGCCTTATGAAAGGCCTTGATGTATTCTGTCTGAAAAATACTGCGATGGCTGGTAGCGCTGCGCGGCTCATAAAGGACATGCAGACGATGCCGGGGCCATGCCTTGCGCACAGCTTGAATTGTCTGCTCGACGGCTGTTGGATGATGGGCAAAATCTTCCATAAAAATGATTTCTCGTTCCGTTGTTTTCGGATCGCTCTGTATATTCGCCGCCGGCTTGCGCCAGGTTTCTGCCATCCAGCTGCGGCCCTCGGGACTATCGGCCGCTGTCCCGCTGGTCTGGATGCGTGAGCGAATTTGCTGGCGGCGCATGACTCCAGGGAATGTATGCAATGCCTGCGCAACGACCGCTTCGGGCAGCCCCAAACGCTCGGCAACCAACAGGCAAGCGCTGGCATTGGCGGTATTATGATCACCAATCAGAGCAAACTCATCGATAGTCGCGCCATAGCCGCTGAATTGCACCTGGCGACCGCGGCGGCGGAAAACCTTGAGACTGCCTTGCTGCGCCTTCAGACCTTTGGGTTTGCTGCGCTCTTTTTTTGAGCCGGCGGAGGGCTCGTCCAGCGGCCCGCGGATAGACTTGCTCGCATACCAGTGCACCGGAGCCAGGTCATATTTCTTCAGCAGCTTGCGGACACCGACATCCCCATAACAGGCGGCAACCAGGCCGGCTGAGGGAACCAGCCGCAGCAGCCTTTCAAAAGCCTGGCGGTAGTGGGCCAGATCAGGGTAAATATCAGCATGATCGTACTCCAGCGAGGTTACAATCAAATAACGCGGTTTGTAATGTAGAAATTTGGGACCCTTATCAAAGAATGCGGTATCGTATTCATCGCCTTCAATCACAAAATACCGCGAGTCACTGATGCGAAAGCCGTCCATCCCGTCCGCCCGCAAACCGCCGGCAAAGAGCCCGGGCGGATTATCGGCCGAGGTGAGAATATGATCCATTAAAAAGGTCGTTGTGGTTTTGCCATGTGTACCAGCCACAACGATGACTTCTTTATCTTTTAAAAAAAACTCTGCCAGGGCAGCCGACATACTCAGGTACGGCAGCCCCTGATTGAGAACGGCTTCCGCTTCCACATTGCCCCGTGAAATCACATTCCCGATGATACAAAGCTCAACGCCCTTCAAATTGCTTGCGTCAAACTCGCGGGCTTTGATGCCCCATTCACGCAGCCGGTCAGACATCGGCGGATACAAGGCCTGATCAGATCCGCTGACATCATGACCGCTGGCCTTCAGCATGGCGGCCAGATTGCCCATAGCCACGCCGCCTACTCCTGTTAGATGAATCCGCATTGGTGCTCCCGTGGGCCTGCCCTCAAGCCCGCTCAATTGCTGCCGGTCAAGGCTCCGAGCGCAGGCTGTCCAGGTGCGGCCTGGGGTCAAGTGAGTTGCAAAAAAGACATGACGCCCGAAAGGAGTTCGGGATCTTTATCAGGAACCGGGCAGGATTCTGGATTATGGTAGTAAAAATTATCGGACGTTTTGTCAATAACCTCTTGGACCGTATAGTCGTAGTTATCGGAGCTGTAGCCTGTAGTCAAATACCACAGTTCATTATGCAGTACACCAGAGTCCTGGAGGGTGCCCTGGCCGAAGCTAAACGAAACCTGGCTGTCGCAACCGCTAAAGCGGCCGAACTGGGACTTAGTCTGCAAGAATTCGTCGATGCCCATCTGCGTAATCCCGACCCGGTCTTTCAGAAAAGCGGCGAGGTATACCGGGAAGCCATACTGCGCTATGAAGACTATCAATCAGCCTTGCAAGGATTGCATGATGCCTCTGCTTTTACGCGTCCCTTTGTTTTCTTTACACGGCTGGACACCGGGCTGCTTGGTGCCATGAACTTCACCCCCGGGATTCCGCTGGACACCGAAGGTCTGATCTATGCCCTGTGCGGCATTTTGATTGGGCTCAGTTTGTACCACGGCCTGTTGCTCCTGCCCCGCTGGCTGTTGCACCGCCGAAAGCAGCGTTTGGCAACCGATGCGTACTAAAGCGGCTCGGCAAGGCGGCAGATGCAATGAAAGAGACAGCAAAAGTAAACTATGTACTAGTCGCGTTTCTGGCAGCGCTGATCGGGCTGATCATCGGCGGCGGACTGGTATGGCAGCTGGAAAACCAGACGGCCGCAACCAGGCTACAGGCCTGGCATACGTTTGTTAAAAAATATGAACTGATCAGCCAGCAGCTATACCTGGCCTTGCCGATTTACCAGGACTACATCAGCCGGTCAGACGAAAAAGAACTGCGCCGCTTTTTAAATCAGGATCACTTGCAAGTGGCGGCGGCCAAAAACCTGCCGGTAATACGCGACCAAAAACACCTGCAGCAGCTCCTGGCCCAAAAGCAATTGACTGCATTAGAGCAAAGCTTTGCAACACCGTGGTTCTTTTTCAATGTCCGCAAGGAAAACCGCTATGTTACCCCGGCGGCCCGGACCGGTCTAGAAACAATCAGCCAGCACTTCAACCGTAAAATTCATGACCGGCTGCAAAAGAAATTCCAGGGGCAAGCCGCCCGGGACTTCATCGTCAAGTATGCAATATCCTCGGCAGTCCGGCCCGGTTTGTACCAGGCTGATTTGCGCGGACGCAATTCGAATGCCGCCAACGAATCCAGTCATACGTATGGGATCAGCGTGGATATATTTTACGACGAATTTTACATCTACACGGATCTGGATGCTGCCAATCCGGCTTACGCCTACGCGGACCCGGCCAAAAGTCTCCTGGGATTCAGCGTGGCCCGCGCCCGTCGACGGCAGTTACAGGCCATGCTGGCCGAAACTCTGCTGGAGCTGCAGGAAGCACGGGTCCTGTACGCCATTTTCGAGCGCAACCAGCGTTGTTATCATGTAACTATTTTATAAATTCCCCCATCTAAACCGGTGTGCTCTTGATAGCTGACAGGAGCTGCGATTTGTAGGCGGAGCCGAATAAATTCACATGGACTAAAAGGGGATACAACTGCCAAAAACCGATTCGCTGTGCAAATCCCGCCCGGGCTCCAATGGCCATCAAAAGCTGATCACAATCCTGGCAGCTGACAACGGCGCCAAAGAGCTGTAGCATGGCCAGGTCCTGCTCCGGATGGCCGTAGCTGACAGCCGGGTCAATCAGGTAGATAGTGCCCTCTTCATCCGTCAGAATATTGCCGGACCACAAATCGCCGTGAATCAGGTGCGGACGGCAATGAAAGTCCAGATCCCAGGCCTCAATACACTGCTCCGTGAAACCGATTACCACGCGGCACTCGGCAGCGCTCAGTTGCCCGGACTGCCGGGCCAGTCTCAGCTGTGCTTCGATCCGGCTGTCCAGCCAGTATGCGCTAAACGAATCATACCATCGGTTCAGCTGCGGCAGGCTGCCGATCATATTGCTGGATGACCAGCCAAAGCCCTGCTCCTGATTGCATTCAGAGTTGTAGAGCTCCCGTAAACAGTCCATCAACGCCGATCGAGTCACACGTCCACGAGCAATATAGTCCATGATTAACAAACTGCCGGATTGCTCCAGATCGGTATCTGCCAGCGGCCAATGCACTGTCGGTATGTGTCGTGTAAGCTGCCGCAAAGCACGCAGGCCGTTTGCCTCGCAGGCGGCCATGTGCGCTGAAGCAGTCTGTTTGACCGCCCACCGCCGCAGATGGCCCTCATTGTCTTTTACTACAGCTTTATAGAGTGTGAACAAGGAACGTGAAACGTATTCCAGTCCAAGCAGTTGAAAACCCTGCCAGGCTCTATGGCTGCGCAGTAAGTCTTCGAGCGATTGCTGCGGGTGCATACCAAAGAAAGGACTGCGTTTTAAATTGAATTGTCAAGCTGCTTTACATGCCAGAGTGTCATCATGTGACTGGTCAACAACACGTTCACCCGCTGCGGCGCTTATACCACCGGGTCAGCTTTCATCCGCAGCGCTATCGGCGTACGCTGTTTATTGCTTTGATCGCGATCTACAGCCTGAGCACCGTTGTTTTATTCCGTTTACTAGACTATCCGCTGCCGATTGTAAGCGCAACTTTGATTGGTATTGCAGTCGGCGACATAGGCACCATCCTCCTGGCCCGCTGGACCAGGCGCAGTTTTGCCAAACTCCTGGAGCAGTGGGGCATTTGCAGTGTGCCGCGTTTTCTGGCCCTGAGTCTGACCGCTCTGCCGGCCTTCCTGCTGGCAGACTGGCGGGATTTGATTTTGATCGTCCCCCAGCTAATTGGCTCTCTCGCCTACCTGCAAGGTTTTGTGATCGAGCCGGGCTGGCTGCACATCAGCCGGCACAGGATGCAAAGCGGCCATGTGAAGCGGGATCTGCGTTTTGTCCATCTGAGCGATATCCATGTCGCCCGCTTATCAGTTCGTGAAGAGAAAGCCTTGCGGATCATCGGCCGTTTTCAGCCAGATTACGTTTTTCTAACTGGCGATTATCTGAATCTGTCGCATATTCATGACCCGCAGGCTCACGAGGACTTAATAAATTTTCTAAAGGAACTGACCCAAATAGCGCCGGTGATTGCCTGCGTCGGCAGCCCGATGGTCGACCCACGCGATCAAAGCGCCCGCTTGCTGCAGGCGGCCGGGGTGCGGCTGCTAGGCCAAACTACAGAGCAGGAGTCCTGGCACAGCGATGCGGATGGATTGCAAGTCCTGGCGCAGGATTGCAGCCACCACCTATCGCGGGATGAATCGCAGTGGCACATTACACGGCAATTGCAGCGGGCTGATAGTTTGCGCGTGTTTTTGTTTCACTCGCCAGAGCTGGGACCGGCGATCGAAAACGAAAGCGGTATGCGACCGGATATTTACCTGTGCGGGCACACGCACGGCGGCCAGATTCGCTTCTGGCCCTTCGGGGCATTGTTTACCAGTAGTTCAACCGGGCTGCGCTTTCAACAAGGTGCTTATCAGCTGGCAGACTGCCGCTTGTACGTCAGCGCCGGAATGGGACTCGAAGGCGGACCGGCTCCGCGTATGCGCCTTTTCTGCCGACCTGAAATTGGGTTCTGGCAAATCAAGGGCCTCTACGATTGAATGCAAGTCCGCTGCCTGGAGCTGCAGCCAGGTAGACAGCCACCGACGAAAACAATCACTTAGAAATGCGCCATGCGTAAAGGAATGTAGCTCAAAACAAACGCGCTCCGGTGCAGGCCCAGAATCGCGATCGAGAACGGATACAGAAACACCGGCAATACAGGCCTTGCTTGCTTATACTGACTGCACCTGTAAGAAATTCGCCAACATGCGCACCCCGCCTTCGCTGGCAAAGGACTCGGGGTGAAACTGAATTCCTTCGATTGGATACTCTTTATGCCTGAGGCCCATGATTTCAAAATTCGAATCAGCCGCGGATGCGCCATCCACAGCGCAGCGAGCAGTAATCTCGAGGACATCCGGCAGGCTGGTCGGGTCGGCAATCAGGGAATGATAGCGCATCACCTCCAGGTCCTGCGGCAGATCCCGAAAAACGCCCTGGCCGTCATGCTGAATCGGACTGGTCTTGCCGTGCATGGGTACCGCCGCCGGGACAATGCGGCCGCCATAGCAATGCGCGATGCCCTGCATTCCCAGGCAAACACCAAAAATCGGGGTCTTTTTGCCGGTCTCGAGCAACAGTTCGGCGCAGACACCAAAATACTCCGGCAAGCCGGGATCACCGGGACCTGGCGAAAGAATGATGTGGGTATACTGACTGCTTTCAATACTTCGACGGTCCCGTTCGTCATTGCGGATCACATCCAGGCTGAAGGGCCGGCCGCTGTCTGCCAGAATTTCGCCGATAATTTGATACAAATTAAAAGTAAAGGAGTCATAGTTATCAACAATCAAGACTTTCATGCTTTATTCTCCTGAAACTCTGCCAATACCCGGGTCAAGGCGGCCATTTTGTTGACGACTTCATTGTATTCAGCTTGCGGACGTGAATCGTAAACAATCCCGGCTGCAGCACGCACAAAGGCCCGCTCAGCGCTGATAAACAGGGTTCGAATGGGAATCGCAAAGGTCGAATCTCCGTTGAGACCAAAATGGCCGATAGCGCCGCCGTAGGGCCCGCGGGGAGACTGTTCAATTTTCTCTATTATTTTAATGGATTCAATTTTCGGAGCGCCCGACAGAGTGCCGGCCGGAAATGAATGCTGCACGCCATCAAACATATCATAGCGCCGGTCAATGATGCCGACAACCTCGCTAGAAATGTGCTGCACATGCGAGAATTTCTTGAGATCAAAAAAGCGGCGCACCTTGACGGTCCCGAAACGGGCCACCCGGCCAATATCATTGCGATGCAGATCAATCAGCATATTGTGCTCTGCGATTTCCTTGGGATCATTGAGCAGACGACGCGCCAGTTCCAGATCCTCAGCCGCATCCTTACCGCGGTGGATCGTCCCCGCCAGCGGAAAGGACTCCATTTCACCGCTGCGCAGCCGAAACAGCAGCTCTGGAGATGCTCCCAGGATAACGCGCCCTTGCGCTTTGAGATAATACATGTGCGGTGATGGATTGACCTCACTCAGCCGCTTGTAGATATGAAAGGGATGGCCGCTTAGTTCGTATTCACGCAAAAAACCGATTTGGCATTGAAATGTATTGCCGGCAATAATCTCCTGCATGGTGGCCTGCACCCTTGCAAAGTACTCTGCCTGGCTGCAGGAGCTTTGACCGCCGCTGACCGACAGACTTTCCAGAGGAGGACAATCCGCTGTATTCAAATCACTGATTTCTGCAAAACGATCCCGGTTATAAAAGAAATACGTAGTTTCCCCGGTCATCTTGTCATGAATAATACCGTCATCATAGAAGCCGAATTCGAAAGCCGGAAAATCGGGATGCCACTGCAGCTGCAAGGCCGGTTCAAAAAAATTCACAGCATCATAGCCCAGATAACCGACGAGACCGCCGGCATAATGCCGGGCGATGACATCCTGAGGCACATATGCCCGCAGCTCCTGATAGGGGTTGGCCACAGCTCGACTGACACCGTCCACAATCAACTCGCCCGAACGACCTTCGAAAAAATGCAGGGGCGCAAAACCGATTACAGAATAGCGTGAATCATAGCTTTGTTCCCCGAGTGATTCCAATAGAAAGGCTGTGTTATACCGGGCCTCGATTTTTAGAAACAGTTCTGTAAACTGGCCGTGAAGCTCCAGCTTGCGGTAGCGGGGTTTGCTGGGCAGTTGAATTGTGTGCGCCATTAATGAGAAAATTCAGGCACTCGGCCCTCTGTCAATGCGAAACAGTGATTCGATTTAACTGCTTGCCCAATTCGTGAATTTGACTTTATTGGCCGCACATGGACACCCTCTACACAATCCTGCTACATTCCCATTCCGGTCTGCGCTGGATTGTGCTGGCGGCCCTGGTATACGCTGTTCTGATCCACTGGCTCGGCTGGCGGCGGGGGCATGCCTATCGCTCATCCGATCGAATCCTGGCCATTAGTTCCGTCGCCCTGATTCATGTGCAGCTGGTCTTGGGCGTCGTTTTATATGTGCTGGCCTGGGGCAGCAAGGTGGACTTTGGTCAAATGGCCAACAGTATGATCCGGTTTTATACAGTGGAGCATTCCTTGATGATGATTCTGGCGGTAGTACTGATCACCTGGTCCAATGCGAAAGCCAAACGCATCAGCGATGCCAGCCGCCGCTACAAGCTCATTTCGATCAGTTGGTTGATTGCGCTGTTGATCATATTAACGGCCATCCCCTGGCCTTTCCGGGCAGCGTTAGGCGCCGGCTGGTTTTAGCAGCATCCGTAAACCAGACCAATCAGCCTTGGCCGTCAGCTCCGTCAGCTGCCCTCTAGAAGC